>JBEKQO010000399.1:0-5617 GCA_049519635.1 Terriglobia bacterium
GCGACACCGTGAACCTTTCTCCGAGAGCCGGATGCGTTCATTGCGCACGTCCGGTTCGATGAGCGGGGTGTGGAAACGGAGTGGGAGACGCTATTGGGACACCGACGGCCCGGACGGCCCGGTTACGTCTACGCGGCCCTTCCACCACTGCGCCACACCTCGACTCTACCCAAGGGTTTACCAATGACTGTCGATAACTGCCCAACCCTCCACCTAAGCCAGGATTCGGAACGATAAACGCCCATCCCGCGCCGGAATCCAGCCAAGCCCCAAGATTGTCGGTGGGAAGGCGACTTTCGGGCGGAATCCCCAACTGCGGTGGAACCATCTGAACGCCCTCAACTTGGAGCGCAATCAGCGAATTGGAATAAGGTCGAGTAAGAATATGGGCGTGCCACATCCACACGATGAAGGACATCTGCATCGGGGCGGGCCAAAGGGGAAGGCAGCGCCTCCCCACCCGACGTCGCGAATTTCAATGCCTTAACCGGGGCAGCGTCCCACAAGCCCGCCCGGATAGGTATTCGCAGTTTCATGGTCAAGGTCGATGGTAATGGTCGAAGCAGGCGACTTGCTCGTGGAACTGGAGTAAGATGAATGGAGAAATGAACCAATCGTCGGATGAGCATCCAGGGGCCAAGGAACAAAACTCGATCGAAACCATTCTGGCCTACCATCGCCGCACCAAGCATCACTTGCAGCGTTTCGCCGCTTCGCCGGGTTATCTGGACTGGGCCACTCAGCCTGATCCCTTCCGTACATACCTTGGGGCGGAAAGGATCGAACTGCCACTCCTGGCTGATCGGCTCGACGCGGCCTATTGCAACCTCTATATTCCCGGCGCCATCCCACCCATGCCGCTGGAGCGGAACAGCGTTGCAATGCTGTTTGAGCTGGCCCTTGGGCTGACAGCATGGAAGCAATATGAGAGTAATCGCTGGGCCTTGCGCTGCAACCCGTCCAGCGGGAACCTTCACCCCACGGAAGGCTATGCCATTCTCCCGGCTATGCCGGGCCTCGGTGCCGGGGTTTATCACTACATCAGCCGCGACCACTGCCTGGAGCGGCGCTGCGCCCTGGAAAGTCGAGCGGCGCAACAGCTCGCAGGGTCGTTCCCGCCAACTTCTTTTCTCCTGGGCCTATCTTCGATTCATTGGCGCGAGGCGTGGAAGTACGGCGAGCGCGCTTTTCGCTATTGCCAGCACGATGCCGGCCACGCCATCGCTACCGTGCGATATGCAGCCGCCATACTGGGTTGGTCAGCCCGGCTGATCGCCGATGTTTCGGATACAGCCATTGCCGCCGCGCTGGGGCTGAACCAGCCAGAGAGCTTCTCGGCCATCGCCGAACAGGATCGTGAACATCCCGACGCCCTCCTGATCGTCGGCCTTCCCCGCATAGGCGGGGAAGGTGAGGAACCAGAGGGAATTGACGTTGTGAAGCTGAGGGATGTGCTCCAGGCTGGCGCCTGGGGGGGGCGGGCCAATTCACTCAGTCCTGCTCACGCTCACTGGTCAGCAATTGAGGCTGCCGCCGAGGCGACCTGGCAACCGGACAGTGAAACGGAAGCTGGCAGAGGGGGTGGCGCAGTTATTGTGAACAATATTGCGCCGTCGCCAGTTCGGCCGATTGAATATTCGCAAATCAACGCTGCGCAGCTTGTCAAGCAGCGCCGGAGCGCTCTTTCTCTTGACGGCGTCACCTCGATCTCGGCCGGGACCTTTTATGGCATGCTTGACCGGCTGCTGCCACGGGTCGGAGTGCCTCCTTGGGACGTTTGGCCGTGGCCGCCGCACCTCCACTGTGTCATCTTTGTACATCGGGTCCGGGGTTTACCTTCAGGCCTCTACCTCTTCGAGCGAAATCCGACGGTTCACGGGCACCTTCGGTCCGCGCTCAATGCCAACTTCCTCTGGAAACGTCCGGAGGGCTGCCCTGAGTGCCTGCCACTATACGAACTGGCGGAGGGAGACTTCCGCGACCAGGCGCAGGTGGCGAGCTGCCATCAGGAGATCGCCGGCGACGGCGCTTTCAGCCTCGGTATGGTTTCCGAATTTGGCGAAAGCATTCGTGCCACAGGTGCATGGTGGTATCGAAAATTATTCTGGGAAGCAGGCCTGCTAGGGCAGGTGTTGTACTTGGAGGCTGAGGCCGCCGGTGTCCGTGGGACGGGCATCGGATGTTACTTTGACGACGCCTTTCATAACTTGCTGAGCCTGGACGGGGATTGCTTTCAGAGCCTGTACCACTTTACTATCGGAGGTCCAGTAGACGACCTGCGACTGATGACCCTGGCGGCGTATTCCCACTTAAACCGCGCGCGGATTTAAAGCGTCCGCCGCGCAGCGGCTTCGTCCTGGTCGGCAAACCGTGAAGCGCCTCGCACATTCAAACTCCCGAGATACGGGGTTCTGGGATGTCTGTATCTGCGCTCCTCTTCACTTGGTGTATTTGGCCTAACCGTGCTCATGGCTCGTCCTCGCAAAACTCCAGGTCACAGGAACGGTTTTAACTTATGGTCAAGTGGCAGTACTCTGCCCGAGGTGGCCCTCATCAGACAGATCTCTGACAAGTAGGGAAGCAGGGTGCAGCGCGGTAACGAGGCCATAGTGCTTGAAGTCATCGCTATTGAAGGAAAGAAGGCTCTCCACAGCGTAGACGCTCATGACGTCGACGAGCCGTGCGTCATTGACATTGACGTCTTGAACTCGGTAACTGTGCACGAGGTGTTTCCACGCGGCATAGAGCACCCGCACGTCGGGGAGCAGACTTAGGGACTCCTCCCTGCCGGCGACCTCCCGCAACAATTCGTCATGCCAGAAGCCAAGTCTATTCCGGTCGGCGGGCGGCGTCGCAACGTTCCACAAGTCCACGATGTTCTAAAGACTAAAGAAAACGGAGTCTTCTTGCCGGAGCCATTTCTAGAGGGCCTGAGTGGCTTGGTAGTAGAGGGGATGATTGGGTTGGGCGCTGCGCAGCCTCTGCAATTCCAATCTTCCGAAGCGGCAGGCAGACGTGAGGGACAAACGCGATGGACAATTGTTTTCGAAGTCAGCCAGATGTATCATATCCGTGGGGCCGGAGGCTCGTCAGGTGGTTCCGGCCAAGTTTCGCTATCACCGGCCAGACCGCCGGAGGGCCCAGCAATATCATTTCGTGTCCGCTTCCGGTGCACGACAGACGCGCCATGGGTACAATTACGCAGATGACCGAAGCACTTCGTCCGCGGCACTCTGTCCTTGTTCGCGTGACGCATTGGCTCATTACCTTGTCCTTCCTGGCCCTGCTCGTCACGGGAGCGGAAATTCTCATCTCTCACCCGCGCTTTTATTGGGGCGAGACCGGCAACGTCAACACTCCTGCTTTGTTCAAAATTCCCATCCCATCCTCCCGGAATACCGTCCCCACCGGCTACGGTTACGTGCTTCCTGACCAGAACGGCTGGAGCCGCTATCTTCATTTCGAAGCTGCCTGGGTTGCAGTATTGACCGGCTTACTTTATGGAACCTTCGGATTCTTCCAGGGGCATTTCCGGCGGAATCTGCTTCCCGCTCCGTCTGACCTCTCCCCGAAGAGGCTCGCGGTCGACATTGCCCGGCATTTGCGCTTCCGGCGGCCGAGCGAGGACGAAGCCCGGTCGTACAATGTGTTACAGCGCTTGACCTACCTGCTCGTCATTTTCGTTCTTTTTCCTTTGGTCATCTGGACGGGCCTGGCCATGTCCCCGGCCTTCGCCTCGCTGCTTCCGGCCGCAATCACGGTTTTGGGCGGCCGTCAGTCCGCACGCACCCTACACTTCTTCGTGTCCATATTCCTGGTGCTCTTTCTTTTGGTTCACGTCCTTATGGTTTATCTTGCCGGATTCCGGAAGCGGGTGGGCGCCATGATCACCGGTCGCCTTACCCAACCTAGGGAGCGAGCATGAGCAAGATTTCAAGACGTAAACTAATTACCACCGGCCTGCTTGCGACAGCGGGCGCCACTGGACTCGGAGCGGCTGCGAAACTCGCCGAGCGTTATGGACTCATCCCACCCGATGCGGGCGTCCTTTACGGCGCGGGCGAAACTCTGACCTATGCTGCGCAGCGGTTATTGACTCGCCACTCTCTGGCGCCCGCGTTTGCTCGCAGCCAGATTTCGCAAGATCCGTTCGCAAACGAAGTCTCTCCCTTGGGCGCAGAGTTCCACCGCTTACAAGAGGGAGGGTTTGCGGACTGGCGCCTAGCGGTCGATGGAATGGTTGCGAGGCCAGCATCGTTCTCGCTGGCTGAGCTCAGGAACTTCCCCTGTAGCACCCAAGTCACGATGACCGCGTGCGAAGAGGGCTGGTCTTACATTGCCGAATGGAGTGGCGTGCCGCTCGCTCACATCCTAAACCTCGTGGGCGCTCTGCCCCAGGCCCGATACGTTGTCTACCGCTCGTTCCAGCCCGACTGGTGGGACAGCATCGACATGGCCGATGCCTTGCACCCGCAAACTCTCCTCGCCGTCGCTATGAACGGCAGCGAGCTTCCTGTCCCCTTCGGCGGACCTCTTCGCCTGCGCGTTCCCCGTCAACTGGGCTACAAAAACGTCAAGTACATCACCCGGCTCACTATAACCGATAACCTCAAACGGTTCGGCAAGGGCTTGGGCTCGGCGGCGCCGGAAGGTGGGTACGCGTGGTACGCCGGGATCTGACTGCAAAGGCCGCCGACATAGCGAGTAGCGGGGAGGTATTTGGCTCCGAGCCGAATTCCTCTGATTAGACAACGCCGATGCCGTTATAGACGCGCTACCATCTGATACGACCGATAGCTCCTTATCGAAATTGGTGGTCAGTTGGCCGTGTCGCCAAACCGGTAAATGACCCGTCAAATTCAAATCCCCGGAAACGGGGTTCGGGTGCCAGAAGGCGACTTCGGAGGCGTTTGGTGGTGGGAAGGGGATTTTGCGACAGCTATCGGGGGCTTGGCGGAGGTAAACACCAGGTAGCCAGGATCTATCTTGGCGGGACCCAATTTTGACCGATACCTCAGCGCGCGCCACTGCCGAGCTTTTCGGGCTGGAGTATCCCAACCTCCGACCCCGCTCGCTTTCGGTGCTCGGTAAGTTCATGCTACAGTTTCCGCTATAACATGAACAACTTTGGACAGGGCTCCGAACGCGAAATAAAGCCTGCTGGGTTCTTTGTGATCCGCAGTCCCTTGTTACCCTGGGACGAACTGGAGAACTGGGGAGAAGGCCTCGAAGCGGCCGGGGCGGAGGCGTCGCACTTGGCCGAGGCTTTGCGCCGCGACTTTGCCAGATTACGCGAGGGCCTCCGCATTGCCATGCTTCGTCCGGAAGTCCGGGAAGCGCTCTTTGTTTCGTCGTCAGATCTAGAAGCGGAATTGAAAGGCTGGCTCCAGGACCCGGACACCGAACGCGGCCGCCGGGTGGAACTGGCTCTGGCGCGTTATTACCAGCGCATGTGCGGGCGCGCCACGCCTTTTGGGATGTGTGCTGGCTTTTCCCTGGGGACCCTACCCGGGCAGACGGTAGAGGCCGTTGTCCGGAATGATTCCGCCTTGCTGGCAGGCTTCGGTGATGGCCAGTTGTGCGGTACGCTTGGAACACGGGGCGAGGGTCATGATCT
>JBEKQO010000400.1:0-5542 GCA_049519635.1 Terriglobia bacterium
AGCCGCACGCGAGCCACCTTGCGCAGGGCCGAGTTCGGCTTCTTGGGCGTTTGCGTATACACGCGCGTGCACACGCCGCGCCGCTGCGGCGAGGCCTGCAACGCGGGCGACGCCGTCTTGTAACGGGGCGCCGTGCGCCCCTTGCGAACCAGTTGATTAAAAGTCGGCAAACCGCAACTCCTTACTTCAAAAACCCGTAACTTCCCACTCCACAGGCCATTCAGGCGGTTCTGGCCTTAGAGCAGAACATCTACCTGCTCACAGCACACAGAATCCCCTGTGGCTACCGCTTCGCGTCTGTCTTCGTTCCGATCTCAGACGAGAACCGGGACGGTTTGCCGGTCGCTTTCCACGCTTTCTCTGGAAAGGCCAGCGCCGTATCCCGATTCCGGCCCGCATAGCCCCTCCAAGGTGGGGAGCGCGCGTGCCGCCGATGCGAGTACCGTCGCGAATGTTACCGCGACTGTTTCCTGCCCTCCGCAAGAAGAGAGCCATTCCGGAAACCTGTCTGGCCGGCTGACCTCACTGGCCCGGGAAACGCGCCCCGTCAACCCTGCCGCAACTGGTGGCCAGCCTGACCGGACATTCTCCCTACGCAACCAGCATAGAAACACACAACTAGCTGCGTTCTCACGAACCTTTAAAAGATAGCAGGAAAATGGCGGATGAGTCAATTTTTCGCATCACGTTTGCAGGGCCGACGCATACAACCATATGGGAATTTTGATTACCGTTCAGATTCTCTATCCTCTGCGTGGCAATGCAAATCAGCGCTGTTACACCTGATTATCTTCCCTCGCAGGTTGCTATGCGGCCTTAACAACGCCTGAAAAGCGGTCCAGAAGTCGAAGCATTTGTTTTTTGAGTACCAAAGCGCTCTGCGTGACCCTCGGCAAAATTTATATGCGTCGCCCCTGATCACGTTTGCGGTGGCTCACCTTTGGCGCGGTCCTGTTGTGCGCTCGGAGCGGCCCTCCGGATAAACAGAACGACCGCAACCGAGGGAATAGCCCCAGCCAAAAACCACGGAACGAGAAACATAGGCGCCCACATCTCGTAGTCGCCAAATGCATACGGGTCAGCTGACCGCCAGGCCTCAGACCAATAAAGGCCGTTTGCGAGCGTGAAGGGCACGACCAGCGCCGCAACCAGAAACCAGAATTTGCCTGAGGGCCGCTTGACGCAGGAAAGTAGCGCGACCACGGTCGTCGAAAATGCCGCTACCAGAAAAGCTGCAAATCCCAGAGACATTGACGCGACCTCTTTCTCGCCGCATTCATTTTACGACCGCTCGACACTACCGGGAGGTTCTGCAGGATTCAACGCCGCCCTGCGACCATCTGTTCCTCAGGAGGCCGATTGCACTCCTGCCGCTTTCCCCGATCCGGCCTCTTCCTTCACAATCTGCCCGTCGCGCATGGTCAAAATACGCCCACTCTTCCACCAAGACCCTAGGCCGGAACTAAGGCACCGTAAAAGAGCCTTGGTTGTATACGCCGCTCCAGGTCGAGTTCACGGGCAGCTCGTGATAGAGTCCGGAGCTGTATTGCGATATTTCAGCGTTCCAATTTACCTGCGTTCCCGACGCTGGAGCAGACAGCAACCCCGTCAGGCCGGAAAGATCCGGAACCGCCAGCGTAGTCGATCCGTAATTGGCTGTAGCGGATAGTACGACCTGATTGCTGGTGTAACTTGACGATCCGGAAGGGCCTGCCTGCCACAAGTAGTTGGCTTCCTGAATGACGCCCGGTTTACCAGAAAACCCGGTGTAGTCGAAGTTGAACGTGGGCTGCGCATTCGGCGTCGGGCCTGCATAGGTCCAAGGTGAAGGAAAGGTGAGCGACACTGGGCCGCCGGAACTTGTGGTGCCCGCAAGGACTCCCGGCGGGACAAGACCGTTTGCAAATGAACTGGCTTCAACTCTGTAGGAATCTCCACTTTTGATCGCGTCCGCAGGAAGTACTGGATATTGGGTGGTTTCTGCTTCTGCAGTTGGGATCCTACCCGCGCCATTTCCCATCAGCAGCCCTACGCCCGCCTGCGGAGTGTTAAAGCCCGAAGGCACGTTATTGTACGTAATGGCCGCGGACGTGGTTTCATCGCCTGCAGCGAAAGCCACCGTAGCCCCGCCGCTCAACGAACCGGGAACCGTCTGGTTGTCGAAGCTCTTGGCGGCTAGCGCGTCGTGGTCAGAATCGAAAATTACTAACATCACCCTGTCGCTACCTGTTGGAGCAAGAGTGTCGAAGTTAGCGGCCAGATCGTTGGGAGTGAATGAGTAATAGCCGCTCTGCGCATAAAAGGAATTGCCACTTTGGGCGGCTGAGCTGAAAGACTCCGCTCCCGATATCGCGGCAACGTCGATAGTGCCGGTCAGCGCATCCATGCCTGCCGGCGGATTGATGGGATTCGCGGGACAGGACAGATAAAACGAAACGCCGTCGGCTGTGCTCGCCTCCCATACTCCCTCCTCTCCGTACTGGATGTTTCCAATGATATAGGAGGGGCAGAGGTAAACGACGGCGTAGTTGCTGGTTCCGCTGGGGATTAAAAGACTCAACGTATCGCCGCTCAAGGTTTGCAGCGCAAAGGCGTCTCTCCCGACCTGCGCGGCTACCGGAGACGTGCCGCTGGGGAACGTAAGCGTCACAACAGTGGGGCTGTTCCCGCCCCCGCTACCATTTGTGATTACGCCGCCGCATCCGGCAACCAGAGTGGCACACAGTCCGATAACGCATAAACGCGAGTCGATAACTGGCATAACGACGCCTCCGGGCTGGGGACCTCAAATCAGGGAAAGAACCGCTGCTTTCGTGCCAACTAACGGCTGGAAACCGACCTGCGCCACCACGACGGCAACGAGTTGTACACAGTCAAAACTTTTATTTCGCGGTGGCGCCCGATCCCGCCTCTTCCTTCACAATCTCCCCGTCGCGCATGGTCAAAATGCGCCCGGCAATCGCGGCCGCTTCGGGATTGTGCGTGATCATCAGCGTCGTCTGGCCCAGCTCGCGGTTCGACCGCAGCAGCATCTCGAGCACCGCGCCGGAAGTCTTCGTGTCCAGGTTGCCGGTAGGCTCGTCGGCCAGCAAAATGGCCGGCCGCGTGATGAGCGCGCGCGCAATGGCCACGCGCTGTTGCTCGCCGCCGCTCAGCTCCGATGGCCGGTGCTCCAGCCGGCCCTGGATCGACAGCATGTCGCACAGATGATCGAGATACTTCCGGTCCATCGGCTCCCCATTTGGCCCCGAGGCGCGCCCGCTGATCTCATAGGCAATCTCAATATTGCCCAACCCTGAAAGCGTGGGCAGCAAATTGAATTTCTGGAAGACGAAGCCGATGCGGCGCTTGCGCAGCCGTGTACGCTCGGCGTCGTTGAGCGACGCAAAATCCACGCCGTCGATCACCACGCGTCCCTCGGTAGCCCGCGTGAGCCCGCCTAACAGGTAAAAGAGGGTCGACTTGCCCGATCCCGACGGCCCCACGATGGCGACAAACTCGCCCCGCTCGACGGCCAGAGAAACCCCGCGCACCGCGGCCACCTGGATACGGCCCTGTGCGTAGACCTTGGTCAGATTTTCGGCAAGAATGATGTGTTGCGACTGTTCGGTGGGCACGTCTGCCATTGTAAATGGGGGCCGGGGCCCGCCGGGTCTTCCCCAGGTGCGCCATCCGATTCCGGATCGACTCTTCTGTCCCCGGTATATTGGGCTTATGCGCCTGACAGCTCACTGCTTTGCCGTTACTGGATTGGGTTACGCCACGCCCTGGTGCGTGAATGCCGGCTTCGTCGCGGGAGAAGAAACCACGCTGATTGTCGATGCCGGTGGAAACACTTTGGCCGCGCAAACGCTTCACGGGTACGCCGCAACGGCCAGGCCCGGCAACAAGCTGACACTCATCAACACGGAAAAGCATTTCGATCACATCGGCGGCAACAGCTTCTTCCACGGCCTGGGCATTGAAATCTGGGGCCACCCCGAGCTCAGACGCACGCAGGAGGAGTTCGAAGCAGAAATTGCCGAAGTCAACAGCTCGATTCCTGACCCGGTTCGCCGTCAGCGCAAAGAGGCCAACGCCTTCTTTTACGACACGCATCTGACCCTGCCGGACCATCCTGTCGAAGCGGGCCACAAATTTTCTCTGGGCGGACTCAACGGCGAGGTTCTGCTCACCCCGGGCCACACTACAACAAACCTGTCGGTCTGGGTTCCACAGGAGGGCGTGCTCTACACCGGCGATTGCGTAGTTCGCGAGTACCTGCCAAATCTCGATGCGGGCGTCTCCGACAACTGGCGGATCTGGCTCGAGTCTCTCGACAAAATTGACGCGCTGAAACCAGAGTTCATCGTCCCCGGACACGGTCCCGTCGCATGCGGAGCCGCGATTGGCGGAGCGCTCGACTCGATGCGCAGCGTTCTTCGCGAAGCCATCGATTGCGGCCTCTCGCCGACCTCGCATTAGCGGCGGTGAGAACATGGGATTCGCGCACTGTGCGCTACCCTCATTTTTGGAATGGTGCGGTTTCCGGTCAGCAGGCTACAGCGGTTCCAGAGTTGCTGTACCCCGGAGCCACTGCTGCTAAGTGGCGTTTTCCCCAAGAAAATGCCACCTTCCGCCACCCTGAACAGGGCACGTGAATTCTGGAACCGCTCTAATCGTACATTGGCCCTCAAAATAGCACCGCAGAAACAGATTTCAGCGCCTGACAGAAAAGAAAAGGGGGACAACCCGCGTCCCCCTTCCAGCATTGCATTGGCTGCTTACCGCAGGCCGTCTATTTCTTTTTGCCCGCGGCCTTCTTTGCCGGCTTGGGAGCTTTCTCGTCCAACAGCGTCGCCGAATCGGCCGCGTTGAATGGATAGATCTGCTCCGATTGCTGGCCCGTCGCGTTCAGCGAAACATCGACACGGCGGTTTTGCGCCAAAACGATGACGTTCAGTCTGCGCAGCATCTTCGCCTTGTCGGCATCGCTCAACTCAGGATTCTGTTGCACCAGGGATTTCACCTGATCGGCAGAAAGTTCCTGCTCTTCGCCAACGCCGCGCGTGTCGAGGCTTGCCTCAGGCACGCCCTGCTCGACGAGGAACTGCTTCACGCGAGCCACGCGCCGATCGGAAAGCGCCAGGTTGTAATCCGCCGATCCCCGCGGGTCCGCGTGTCCGGTCAGAGTCAAGTGAGTATCGGGCTTGATTGCCAGATAGCTCTTGATGTCGGCTGCCAGGGTGGTCAAAATCGCCTGTTGGCTCTCGACAAGCCCGCCATCGGGATGCTCAACCCTTGGTTGAGCCGTCGGGAAGAACACGCTGTGCAGCGCCAGCCGCGCTTCGAGTCGCTTCTGCTCTGGCGTCGGCTCTGGTGGAGGAGGAGGCGCTGCCACGTTCACCATCGCAGTGGACGAAGCCGATTTCCCCTTGTCGTCCGACACGTTGCATGTGATGGTCGATTCGCCCGTCGGCGCGCCAGCCGAATTGTAGGTCGCTGTGGGTCCATTTCCCGTTACCGTGCCTGCCGACGCGGAGTAGCTGTACGTCAGCGAGCG
>JBEKQO010000401.1:0-5530 GCA_049519635.1 Terriglobia bacterium
CCCTCGCAGCCGCGCGAAAGTTCGGGGCTCCCGTTTTGCCGCGAGGAGCGGGGACGAGCTTGGCCGGGCAGTGCTGCAACGTTGCCGTGGTGCTCGATTTCAGCAAGTACATGAACAAGGTCCTGGAGCTTGACCCGGGCCAGCGCTATGCCGTCGTACAGCCCGGCGTCGTGCTCGACGTTCTGCGCAACCGGGCCGAATGCCATCGGCTCACCTTCGCGCCCGACCCTGCAACGCACAGCCGTTGTACGCTGGGCGGCATGATTGGAAACAACTCCTGCGGCACGCATTCCATTCTGGGAGGAAAAACCGTCGATAACGTCGAGGAACTCGACATCTTGCTTTATGACGGCACCCGCATGAAGGTGGGCCGCACAAGCGAGAGCGATCTTCAGGCGATTATCCGTGAGGGCGGCCGCCGCGCCGAGATTTACCGCAGTCTCACAGAAATTCGAGACGCCTATTCCCCGCAGGTGCGCGAGCGTTATCCCCGAATTCCCCGGCGGGTATCCGGCTACAACCTCGATGAGCTGCTTCCTGAAAATGGTTTCCATGTCGCGCGCGCGCTCGTGGGGACGGAAGGCACTTGCGTTACGGTCCTCGCCGCCCGGGTGAAGCTTATTGATAGTCCCCAACAGCGCTGGCTCGTAGGGCTTGGCTATAGCGATCCCTACATCGCCGCCGACGAGGTTCCGAAAATTCTCGAGTTCGGCCCCATTGCACTGGAAGGACTCGAAGGCAAAATGGTCGATACTCTGGCCAAGAAGGCCGTGGCGGGCGTCGAACTGATGCCGAAGGGAGGCGGCATTCTCCTGGTCGAGTTCGGGTCAAACGACGCGAGCGAAGCAGAAAGCCGCGCTCGCCAGATGATGGAAAGCCTTCGGCGCGGGGCGGGCGCTCCCAACATGCGGCTCTATAGCAAAGCCGAAGCCAAAGCCGTCTGGCACATCCGTGAAGCGGGACCACGCGGCGCGCAATTCATGCCCGGAGCCCCTTTGATGTGGGAAGGGTGGGAAGACGCCGCAGTGGCGCCCGAAAAGCTGGGCGCCTACCTTCGCGACCTGCGGAAGCTTCTCGACGAATTCTGCTACCAGGCCGGCTTCTACGGCCATTTTGGGCATGGGTGCATCCACATGCAGGTGAGCTTCGATCTGCTGAGTGAGCGGGGCATTCGCAAGTTCACCGAATTTCTCGACCGCGCCGCCGACCTGGTGGTGAGTTATGGCGGCTCGCTCTCGGGAGAGCATGGCGATGGACAGGCTCGGGCCAGTTTGCTGCCCAAAATGTTCGGCCCGGAATTGATCCAAGCCTTTCGCAAGTTCAAAACTTTGTGGGATCCGGACGGAAGAATGAATCCGCACAAAGTTGTTGATCCGTATCTGCCCGCTGAGGACCTGCGGCTCGGCGCGGATTACCATCCCTTCGAGACCAGCACGCACTTCAAGTTCCCCGATGACGAGGGCTCATTTTCAAGGGCCATGCTGCGTTGTATCGGCATTGGCGCGTGCCGCAAGGGCGACGCCGGCACGATGTGCCCCAGCTACCGGGCGACTCTGGAAGAGGAACACAGCACGCGAGGCCGCGCTCGCATGCTTTTCGAATTACTCCAGGGAGAGGTGGTGAAGGACGGCTGGAAGGACGAACACGTGAAGGAGTCACTGGAACTGTGCCTCTCCTGCAAAGCGTGCAAGGGTGAGTGCCCGGTGAACGTCGATATTGCCACGTATAAGGCCGAGTTCCTCTCCCATTACTACGAAAACCGGCTGCGGCCGCTCCGCGCCTACGCCTTTGGGTGGATCGATAAGTGGGCGCGATGGGGGGCGATTGCACCGGGCATCGCCAATGCGCTGATCAATGCGCCCGGCTTCAGGCAGGCTTTCAAGAAGCTCTTGACGATTCCCGCGGCTCGCCAGTTTCCCCGGCTGGCTCCCCAAACTTTCCGCAGTTGGGCTCACCGCCACCGGATCCCAATGGCCGGCCAAACCCTGCGCCCGCGGCCTCCTTCGGAAGCATCATCTCAAAAGAGAGTTCTTCTTTGGACGGACACCTTCACCAATTATTTCCACCCGGAGGCCGGTCAGGCCACGGTAGAAGTGCTGGAACATGCCGGGTTCGAGCCGTACATTATATCGCGACAACTGTGCTGTGGCCGCCCCCTTTATGATTTCGGGATGCTGGATGATGCCAAGCGTTATTTGCGCCGCGTCCTCGGCGCCCTGGAGACCGAAATCCAAGCGGGTACTCCCGTGGTCGTTCTTGAACCTAGTTGCGCTTCCGTGTTCCGCGACGAACTCCGCAATTTGTTTCCTGAAGATCCGCAGGCTGAGCAACTTCGGCGCCAGACGTTCCTTCTGAGTGAATTCCTCGAACGGTACGCGCCGGGATATGATCCACCGAAGCTCGCACGCCGAGCGGTGCTGCATGGTCATTGCCACCAGAAAGCGCTTATGAAGTCGGCGGACGGCGGATCTTTGCTCCGCAAAATGGGAATCGAATTGAGCGTCCCGGATTCCGGTTGCTGCGGGATGGCTGGGCCGTTTGGATTCGACGCCGAAAAATATGAGGTGGCCCAGGCGATCGGGGAGCGCGTGTTGCTGCCTGCCGTCCGCGCCGCGACCGAGGATACCTTGATCGTGACGGATGGGTTCAGTTGCCGCGAACAGATCCAGCAAAGCACCGGCCGCCGCGCTTACCATCTGGCTGAGGTGCTGCTTCTCGCGCTGCAAACCGTGGCTCCGGTTTCCCGGAAATAGGAAGCACCCTGCCAGAAGCGGTTTGGCCGTATCGGGCCAGAAATCCGAATTGTCACCAAGGTAAGCCACTGGTTCGAAGAGTGCGACTCGAAGAGGTTTGAACGTTCTCCGGTTCCCCGTGAGGGGAACACCGTGACTAGCCGTAGGTGAAACCTACGGTAACGGTACATGAACAAACCCTTCCGGCCCTGGAGGGGCCGACCGGTTCGACCCCTCCGGGGTCGGTAAGATTGTTGGCGACGCAATCCGTGGGCGGCGGGCACAAAAGGCGTGCCCTTGCCCACGGCTACTCAGTGTCCACCCCTTCGGGGTTTCGACGGCGGCGGGTATCGAAGCAAATCGAACGTTACGGAGGACCGCCTCCGGCTCCTCTGCAGAAACTCGACGCGTAAGTCCTTGAGATTCAGCACGTGTAGCGCGGACCTGTTTTTTAGGTTCGCGGCTTTTCCTTGCCCACCGGGGACGAGCCGCAGGCCTAAGAAACAGGTCCGCGCTACCCTTCCTCGGCCCGAGTTTCTGCCTATGATGGGCAGCCGCAAGGCTGTCAATGCTCAGAATGACAGTGCCGGCCAGTTTTCCCGCAGCCTGTAAGGCTCCGCCCTTCCATTAGCCCCCGAGACGCGTCTGTAAGTAATGAGAAATCCGCCCAAAGGCCCTACGGTGCTGTCGGGTGCGTTCCGGGAATGTTCGGGGCGCGGTGAACATCGCCTGCTACGGCCTCGGACATGGCGATGTTGTTTCTATCCAGAAGCGTCCCAGTTGCCTGCTCGTACTGAATCAAGGCCTTGGCATAGGCGGCGCGATCCCTTACGACATTGCCTTCCGCGGTTGCCAGATTCCGTTGAGCCGTGATGACCTCTTCCACGGTGGATGTACCCAGGGTGAACTTTTGCTGCTGCATGTCGAGCACCTGGCGTGAGACCGTTGCCAGTTTCAGCGTGGCATCCAGCGTGGCTCGGGCCTGCTGCACCGCGCTCACTGCCTTGCTGACGTCCCAAACGGCCTGGTTCTTCGCATCCTGAAGCTTCATTTGCAACTGCCTTTGTTCCAGTTCCGCCCGGGCAGCGTCGGCTTGGGCGGTACGGTTGCGAAAGGGGATACCGACTTGCACCCCGTAGGAGAGGTTGGGGTAGTCGTTATCGAACACGTTCGCGAGGGTTGGCCGCAGCGCGCCCCCCAACCCCGCGAAGCTATAGGTGGCAAAAACCTGGACCGTGGGCAGCAGCGCGTTGCGTGTTCCCTGGATCGTGTACTCCTGATTGCGCAAGTTCAAATCAGCCTGCTCGATCTCCGGACGATGGCTGGCGGCTTCCCGCAGCGCTTCAGCCAAGGTCGGCACGTCATCCGGATGCGGCTCAGGCAGACGATCAGAGGGGGCAATCTCCACCGTTGCCAACTCCTCGTTGAAACTCTTGGAGATCTTGGCCTTCATGGATTGGGCGTCCTGTGAAAAAGTGTTTTGCGCCACCAGCAAGACTTGCTGCTGGTCGGCAACTTCCTCCTGGCTCCGCAGCACGTCATACTGGGCCACTGCACCAATCTTCAATTCGGCTTGGTTGCTATCCAGGAGTTTTTGCGCGTACCCCAGTCCTTCCTGTGCCACGCGAATGCTTTCCTGGTCGGCCAGAAGGTCGTAGTAAGTCGTCATCACGGCCGCCACCTGGGCGATCACACTCTGCCGGAAGACACTCATGGAGTATTTCAGGTTATTACGGCCGATGCGGATAAACCTGGCGTTGGCGCGGGCGCCAAAGCCGTTCAACAAGTTCTGGCTGAAGCCTACGGAAAGCCCGGTCACAAATTCGGGGTTGAACAGGCTGGTGGTGGTGTTGTCGGAAAGACGATAGCTATATTCCGACACGCCAATGCTTGTGCCGGATACAAAACCCTGGCTGTACCCCGTTTGAAAGTAGGAAAAGTGACTCGTTTCAACCGGCACGCCGCTTACCACGGTGTAGTTTAGGGGTGTGGTGGCACTGGTTGCGCCATAGAAGGCGTACACACTCGGGTCGCAGCATCCCGCGGAACCCACGCTGTTGATACCGGTGCCTCCTAGTGTCCCTCCGGCGCCACTGCCGCCACCGTTTCCACCATTGCTCACACCTCCGCCCAGACTGCCGGAAAACAGGGTGGTGGACTGATATGCACCTGCCACACCGCGGGTGGCCCCGCCTCCTTTGGCGCGCAAGAGGTCCGTTTGGGCGATGGGAAGGTTGTATCGCGCCACGTCGATATCGAGGTTGTTTTCCAGGGCCAGCGCAATGGCGTCATCGAGTGTGAGCACCAGTTTGCCGTCGACAATCAGGTTTTCAAGCCGCTGCGAGTTGTCCAGGCGCGGGGCGGGCACAAATCGGGCGGCGTAGGGAGAAAAAACGTTGAAGCCCCCGTGGTTGTTCGAGTAGTCGATTTGGGTCACGTCTTTATCCGCGGGCGCTCCTCGGACTTCCTGGCTTACGACAAGCCCGGGGAAAAGCAAAACCAGGAAGGGAACTGCCGCTAATAACTGCCAAAATGGAGTTCTTGTCTCCATACGCACATCTCCGATCAGTCTTTGAGATTTCTTGCATGGGGCTTCAAGCGCACTCCCACTGCCATACTCAGAAATCGGCCTACCTCCTTTATACTCAGTGTGGTGAGAGTTATTGGCGGTATCTTCTCATGGCCTTGACACGTTCGGTTGTGGGATTATGATGACCGGAATCGAACAGTCGAGAGGGATTGAGCCATCGGCTCATTAGCCCGGACTTCTCACCACGTTTGGACGATTCTGGAAGGGC
>JBEKQO010000402.1:0-5526 GCA_049519635.1 Terriglobia bacterium
CGTGATGCTCTTCACTGGCACTTTCAGACCTCGGCCCAATGCCCCGGCGATCACCTTCATCGGCACGCCCTCTTCATTGGCCGCGTGATAGATCGCGTCGGGCTCCGCCTTCTCAGCGTCCCTGCCAGCGCTCCATACTCACTGTATTGAAATCACCGTCAAAATGGTGTCAAAACGCGAGGGCCGGCACAATCAACATCCAACGTTTTCCTTTAGCTACTGAGGCGATGTGGGCGACTAAGGGTTGGTGATGCCGACCTTCGCGCTTTAATTATCCAAAGACCGCTGCTCAGAGGTTTCACCAAAGCAGAGGTGTCTCTAAGAACCAAAACCCCCAGAACGGGCATCTTATGGCCCGGTTTGACTGGGGGTATGGTGCCACCTGCTTCGGAGCCAGCCCCGTCGCAGCGGTCTTCGGATCTGCCCCGAGGAGCGCGACTTCCTCAGAACATCGACCCCACTCTAACCCCTGCCATCCAGTTGCCCTGCTAAAACAGGACATTTCTCTCCTGAAAATTCGGAGTGTGATGGATGCCCGCGAGTACGCCCGCTCGGAAGATAGCCTACGCTGCGGGTCGAACTGAAACCTCATGTCCCAACTTTTCTAGGCGTTTGATTAGGCGCTTAGTCAGGCGCTCTCTATCCAGGCGGTCGAAATAGTCTTCCCCCAAATCAGAGAACCTTCGCCCGGTGGATAGCAGCATATAGCCAGTGGACAGCAATCTGTGCGCGACCGCCACAATGGCTCGCTTCTTCCCTTTGCGGGCCGCTAATCGGTGATAGAACGCTTTGAAGTAGGAGCCCTTGGTCATGGTGGCGCCCCAAGCGGCTTGCGTTAGCGCCCGTCGGAGCCAGACATTGCCGCGCCGGGTCCGCCCGCTTTTGCGTTTTCCCGCGCTCTCCTCCTGCCCTGGGCACAAAGCGGCCCACGAAGCCGCATGCGCGGCCGTGGGAAATTGGTTCATGTCCGGGCCCATTTCGGCAACCACGGTCCACGCGGTGATTCGGTCAATTCCCGGAAGGCTGATCCAGGTCTCCACCGCGGCGGCAAAAGGGCGCATCTGCTCCTCAATACGGTCGTCGAATTTGGCGATCCGCTGCGTGAGTTCATCCCAATGCGCCAGCCACTGCTCCAGAAGGAATCGATGGTGTTCGTTGAAGCTTCCGGTGGCGGCCTGTTGCAACACGGGGATCTTGCCGCGCAACCGTTTGCGCGCCAGATGCGCCAAGGTCTCCGGATCGGATTCTCCACGCACCATCGCGCGCAGCATAGCTAGCCCGGAAACTCCCATTACGTCCGACATCACGCTGCTGAGCTTGATATTGGCGTCTTCCAGCACCTTCCGAATGCGATTCCCGATGCGGACCTGTTCCTGCTTGAGCGTCGTCCGGCTCCGGGTCAGATCCCGCAGTTGCTGGATCGGCTTCGGCGGCACGAAACTGCCTTGCAGCAGCCCGTGCTGCCAAAAATCAGAAATCCGTTCGCCATCCTTGAGGTCGGTCTTCCTACCCCGCAGCGCCTGGACCTGGGTAGGGTTCGCCAGAAGCAATTCGAACTGCCCTTCCAAGATGTGCCATACCGGTTTCCAGTACACGCCAGTCGCTTCCATCGCGACATGCGTCACTTGGTGACCATGCAGCCAATCGGCTAATCGTAGAAGCTCTGCCGTGGTGGTTCCACACCGCAGCTTGTGTTTTTCGCTCTTGCCGTTTCCTTTGATCGCCACGCACACCGCCAAACTCGCCTGATGCACGTCGATTCCACAGCAACGCGGGTGAACGACTTCCATAAGCGCCTCCTCGGTGCGCTCCGGAGGACGCCTCTCTGATTAGTCTCTCCTGCGTGCTTCCGCTCGCCTCGACGGCGAGCCTCTGCGACAATTCCTTGTGCAGACTGGCGTCCCAGCCAAACTACTTTTCGGGCTTGTACAGCGCCAAAAAGAGTCACGGCCTTGGTCCTTCGCGCATACTTCTTGTTTACCGCCGTCTGACTTCGTTGTCATTTTCGTGCTTCCTTGTCTGCCGGAGGCAGGTGGAAAACTACTTTGCCTTGACAGACATTCTCCAGTTGCCGCCATCCCAATCGCCTAGAATTAGAACTGTGGGCGACCTGTTCTCCGACAACCGGAGACTCCGGGCGGAAATCGAGCTATCCCGCCTTGATTTCATCAAGACGGACTTGGGCGTGTGCATGACGTTCGCCCGGGTTGCCGAAACCGCACTCAGCATGGGCCATCGGGAACACGCCGCGCGCACCATCGCCAGTGCCGAGAAGGGGTATTCCGACATGCTCCGGTACTTTTCACAGGCGACGGGGATGACGCTTGAAGTGGCGAGGGAATTGTCGGAACAATTTAGTCAGCTTCGTGAGCGACTGGACGGGTTGCAGCGACTCATGTGAGCGGCTATCCGGCGGAGCCGACGGCATGCGGGGTCAACTACCGGTCATCGCTATGCCTCCCCCTGAACTCCAAGCGCGAATGGACCTCGGAATGCTCGTTTGGCACGCTGTAGTGGCATATCGAAGGGAAGTTTGCATGAATCCTGTGGAGGGTGAAGTTATGCATCGATCGCTCAAAGGTACGCTCGAAACAATCCTGGTAGTGGACAGCGACCAATCAGTTCGTGAGGCGGTGGTCTCGATCCTCGAACGTGCGAACTTCCGCGTGCTTTCAGCCAGCAGCGGAGTTGACGCTATCAACCTGGCAGAAGAGACGGCCGGCGAGATTCACCTGCTCCTTTCTGAGGTGGAGGTTCCCCAGATGTCCGGTCCGGACTTAGGCCAAGCGCTGAAACTGACCAGACCGGATATTCACGTGATGTTGATGTCGGGGCAGGATAACGGCAATCTTTTGGTTCTCAATTACGGCTGGGCCTATATTCATAAGCCCCTTATTGCGACAAAGCTCGTTCAAATGATCAAAGATGTGTTGCACTCAGCAGACCGATCCCAACTCGGAGGACAGGAGTTCGAAAGTAGCGAGGACACGAGCGACAAAGATGTGAACCCGGCTGCGAATCTTGCGGTGAGAACGACCGCCGAATCGGATGACGCGCCAAAGGCCCCGCCGCTCGATCCGGAGATTTCCCGAGTGATGGCCGAGCGGGCCGCAGGAGTCCACCAAGAACATTAAACACAACAGCGGCGGCGCACTTGCAGTTTCCGATAGCTTGGAAAATCACTGAACCCATGAAGGGGAGTGCGCAATTCGCACGATTTCTTGGGCGATATTCTCAGGTGAAAGAACATAATCTACACACCCGCTCGCTATTGCGCTTTCCGGCATATCGGGCTGTCCGGCTGTGTCGAGCTTCTGCGCGATGGTAATACCCCCGACCTCTTTGATGCCGCACAGCGCCGCGGCTCCATCACCGTCATAGCCGGAGACAATGACAGCGATGAGCTTTCCGTCCCAGTGCTGCGTCATTGAACGCAGAAAGACCGTAATCACGTCCGGCCATCCCCTGGGCTTTGATATCGGTTTTAGACGGAACTCCCCATCGAGAACGTGCAGGTCACGCTGTTCTGGAATCACGAACACACGATTAGGCTGGATGAGCAGCTTTTCCGTGATAAGTTCAACCGGCATTTCCGTGTAGCGGGGGAGAATCTCGTGGAGCAGAGTGGCTACGGTCCGCAGGTGATTAACGATGACAATAGCAACACCCATATCGGCCGGCAAGTGCCGTAGCAACCGGGTATAGGCATCGAGGCCACCGGCGGAACCTCCCACGCAAACGACAGGAAAATCTCTTCGCGACAAAGGGTGGCCTCTATTCGTGATTCGGGAACGGTCTTGAAATCTTATTGTAATCCGGCATATGGACCTTCAGGTCCCGGAAGAGTTCGTTTTGAAGCAGCCCGCCACCAACTGGACGTTGTAGTGAGCATCAGGGATAAACTCGAACGGATCCGTCGGACCCGAAGAACAGCTTCGGATGCTTGCCGCCAGAGCCGCAGCCAGCAAAGGGAGTCGCAACGACAGCCAACAATATGTGACGCATAGTGACGCATAAGGCGGCGTCCTATCCGTAGGTCGGCTTCTGCGGCCAGCCCTGGGGCGAGTCCTCAAAGTCCTGTTGCCTCCCATAGGGTGTCGTGTCGAGGAGGCGATAGGCATCTGTGAGCGCTTCGCACCCCCGCGCGTAAACCGAGTAGCTGTGAAAGACGTCGTCGTCAAGGCGGAAGAAGACGCTAAGGCCATGTTCCTCACCCTCCATCAAGACTGGACGTCCTTTCTTCGCCTCCATCTCAGCCTTGCTTCGATAGTTATATTCGGCGGGCGCGACCATCGGGTCAAGCGTCACGTGAAAGTCGTAATTGAAGTCGCTGCCAAACGACGAAAACCACGAGATGTCCCATCCCTTTTGCGCTTTGTAAGCGTCGAGCTTCGCCAGCGGAGCCCGAGAAACCACGACGAACGTGGTGTCGCGGTTGTTTAGTGGCGACAGATCGCCCAAGGCGCTCACGAAACCCGTGCAGCCCGAACACCCCCTGTCCCATGTCGGGTCGAACATGAAGTGATAGACAATGAGTTGGCGGCGACCATCGAAAAGATCCTTAAGACTCGACTTGCCACTTGGTCCTTCGAAAGCGTAGTCCTTTTCGACCTTCACCATGGGAAGCCGGCGGCGCCCGGCATTCACACGGTCGTAATGCGCGGTTAGTTCCTTTTCGTCCGCCAATAGTTTCTTCCGCTCGGCGAGCCACTGGTCGCGCGAAACGATAGGAGGGTGCGGGATTGTCACCACTGTGATTTGACCACCTTTCTCTTTCGATTCCGATTGGATGTGCGCCGCCTACCGGGGCGCTAATGCAAACACCCGGTTATTCGGTTTCCCCGGTGCGATGTGTGCGTGCCCGACCCAACACACCACTCCATGGCGATTGACGGATCATCGATAACCGAGCCGCCGCCATCGAAGCTCCACAAAATCTCGCCACGCTTACCGCATCCATATCGATCGCGCCCTTAGGTCGGATCCAGGGCCCAAATAGACGCCGCTTCCCCTGGCAGATGGGAAGGTCGATTGGCCCCGCGCGCTCTGCGCGAAGTCGTCTGTGGTACTGCGCAGGTCCCGCGCCGGCTCTTGGCGGGTAGTTATTTCTTGGCTGGCATGGCGATTTTCGAAACTGTGATCGTGTCGCCAGTCATCTCGCCTGTGAATTGGACCGTGTGACCGGCGTGCTCCTGCAACGCTGCGAAATCCTGGTTGGCGACGTTGTACACCTTTCCGCCGCTGACGAATACATATTTGGCGTTATGTTCTTTCACGCAGGCCAAGGTGCAGTCCCGATCGGACATCACCTTGCCGCCGTGCTCGGCCGAAGTGTTGTGCTTCGCGCCGCACATACTGTCGCTGATTGTCCCAGTCCACATCCGGTCAGCAGCGGAGGCGGACATCAATCCCAACAGACTCGTGAGGACAACAATCCCTAAGTGCTTCATCGCTTCTCCTTTACTTTGTCAACTGGGCAACAGGGCAGAATCGGCCCTTTCGAACTAGCGCCTAACGCCGTTAGTT
>JBEKQO010000403.1:0-5495 GCA_049519635.1 Terriglobia bacterium
GCCCAAAGTCTCGATTACCCTGCGGCTATCAGCGCTGATGCGAAAATGCGCCAAAGGTTCCTGGGGAAGGGGCTCAAGCTGGACCGCGGCCGGTGATTTCGATTCCTCGTGGGACTTAAGCGCCTTCTGCATGGCCGCCTCGTGGGCTCGCCGGGTTTCGGCCTGTTTGGCCAGCAATTGGGATAGTTCGTTGGCAGCGGCCTCATTGCTGGGATCGATGCTGGCGGCCTTCTGAAATTCAGCGGTGGCTTCCTCCGGTCGCCCCTCCTTCAACAGGCGCTGGCCATTCTTGAGATGTAACAGCGACGCCTGGTTCCGGGCCTGCTTCTCGTGGAGAAGGTACAACGCATTCGCAGGGTCGGACTGGACAGCCTTTTCGTAGTTCACCAACGCTGAGTCCCAATCTCTTCGCACTTCGGCTTTGTGGCCTTCGCGGTACGCAACGTCGCTTCCTCCGCCACAGCAAAGCGTGGTCGCAAGTGCGCAAAATGTGCAGAGTGCGCGAGCCAGTTTCATCCTTGTCATCGATCATTCACCTGGGTGTATCTTTAGGCAGCACCGGACGCGTAGTACGCTCGAAGTTCGCCTGTGGCGGGAGGAGCAAGCAGAGAGCCGAAGCGATCGGCTCGGAGCTCGCCCCTGGACGCAGTGGAAAGGGTACCTTCCAGGCGGACCCACCAAAAGGGTTGTTTAATTTGCGCCACCGTTGGGAGGTGGCTCTGGAGGGCCCCCACCAGGTGCTCCCGGGACTTCTTCAGGAGGCCCTTCAGGCCCTCCGCCGGGCGGGGCAAGTCTGGGCCGCAGGTCGCGAAGCTTCTGCGCCTGTTCGGCAGTCAAGACACGCCGGGTGGCCAGCAACATTTCCACTTGGGATTTTTCCCGCTTGGCTCGCGCTTGGGTCACTCGATCGATCTGGGCGAGCAACTGCACTTCGTCGGGCGGGTCTGCTTCCATTTGGAAGCGCAGGACAGCATATTGCTTTTCCAGGTCGGCACGCAGGTCGATCTCCTGAATTTGGTGATCCTGGGCCATCTCGTCGAGTTTCCGGATTTGGTCATCATTGACATGAAGTTTCTGCACGAGAACGGGATCCTTCCACCATTTTATTTCCGCGCCGCGGGGCATGTGGGGAGGTCCAGGGGCGGGCGGATTCATCATCGAAGAGGGGGGATTTTGGTCGGGACCACCAGGGGGCGCAGAGGGCTTCTGGGCCATGGCCTGACCACAAAGCACGAAGGCGAGAGCGAAACTGAAGATGGTAGTTTTCATTGTTTGAACCTCCTTTGTCCAAATCAATTTGAACCCCCCCACGTAAAGGCAATGTGTGGGCAAAGGGCAAAATTGTTAAGCTTTCGTAAAAGTTGGCCGGGGCGCTTACGTCCAGGTGCTAAAATGCCGGCAGGTTGATTATGCCGGCCCGAAGCGATAACCCCGCAAACTCGGTGGTTCCGATTCTTATCGTGGATGATGACGTGAAACTTTGCCGTCTTGTTCGCGACTATCTTGAACCACTCGGATATGAGGTAACCGCGGCGTACACGGGTCCGGAAGGTCTTGAGGTGGCGGCGCGCGAGCAATTTTCCGCGATCATTTTGGATGTCATGCTGCCGGGCATGAATGGCTTTGATGTGCTCCGGAATCTGCGTGCTAAATCCAACGTGCCGGTGTTGATGCTGACGGGGCGCGGCGAGGAAGCCGACCGCATTGTGGGCCTCGAACTCGGCGCCGATGATTATCTGCCCAAGACGTTTTCGACACGCGAGTTACTGGCCCGCCTCCGTGCCACGATTC
Organism: Terriglobia bacterium; assembly: GCA_049519635.1. Lineage (GTDB taxonomy): Bacteria > Acidobacteriota > Terriglobia > UBA7540 > UBA7540 > Bog-366. The sequence continues at coordinate 1,792 of JBEKQO010000403.1, forward strand.
GCCGTTCCAATGTCACGCGCATGCGGGAGGAATCCGGTGAGCCGGAGGTTGTCGTGGGCGAGTTGCGCATTGATCCGGAGTCGCGTTGCGCCGCCCTCAGTCATAAAGCCTTGCCGTTGACGGCCGTCGAATTTGATCTCTTGCTGTCGTTGGCCAAGGCGGCGGGCCGCGTCAGAACACGCGAGCAGCTTCTGGATGAAGTCGCGGACCGGAATTTTGATGTTTTCGATCGCTCGATTGACGTCCACATTTCGTCGCTGCGCAAGAAGCTCGGCGACGATTCCAAATCGCCCCGGTTTATCGTCACGGTGCGCAGCGCGGGCTACATGCTGCGCAAACCGGAGCCGGCGGAGGTGGCATGAAAGCGCGCACCTCCATTTCCGCCAAAATCCTGCTGCTCGCCTTCTTGAACGTCTTCATGCTCGGGCTGGTGTTTGCCGTCTTTGTCCGCATTGAGTACCGCCTTGATTTGGGCTCGCTCCTGCTCTCACCCGGACGGGACCGCATTCTGGCCCTCTCGCGGCTCATTGCCCTGCAACTGCCCAACACCGAGCGGGAGGATTGGGACCGCCTGCTGGCCGGCTACACCTCCACAACGCACGCTTCGGCTTGTCTTTTCGATGGCCAGGGAAACCAAATGGCAGGGCCTCCGGTAACTTTGCCGCCGGAAGTGTCGGCCAACGTTCGGCACGATGGGCGAGATGAACGTCCACCCCGGGGTCCGGCAGGCCCTGGTTCCCCCGAGGGCCATGGGCCACCCCATGACAAACCTGGCTCCCCCGGCGCGGAAGCCGTTCCAGGCGCCACCCCCGGGGCGGGCGGTTGGCAGAGTTCTCCCCCCCGCCCGCCGCACCCGCCACCATTTCCTGTGTTCCTGGTCAGGGCCGGCCCACCCGCTTGCTATTGGGTAGGCGTTCACGTTCCCATCTTCGATCGATCCGCGATGAGGCCTGATGATGAGGCCACGCTGGTATGGACGTTCCCGTCGCTGTGGACGAACCCCTTTTTCTTCGACTACACGCCCTGGCTAGCGGCGGCCGTGGTGGTGATTTTGGTTTCCGCAGCATGCTGGCTCCCCCTGATTCGAGGCCTGACGCGCTCCATTTCCCAACTCACGGCTGCCACCGGAGCGATTGCCGAGGGCAAGCTTGAAACCCGGGTGTCCCTCCGCCGTCGCGACGAACTGGGCCAGTTGAGTGAAGCCGTCAACCGCATGGCGGAGCGCCTCTCCGGTTTTGTAGATGGGCAACGGCGGTTCCTCAGTGACGTTGCCCACGAACTCTGTTCCCCCATCTCGCGGATTCAGGTATCCCTTGGAATCCTGGACCAGCGAGCGCAGGAAAATCAGAGGAAGTATGTCGCGGGAGTGCATGAGGAAGTGGGGCACATGTCGGGACTCGTAAACGAATTGCTGCTCTTTTCCCGGACGCAACTCAATGCTTCCGACACTCTTTTGACCCGTGTAAATCTGGCGGAGACGGCGCGGCGTGTTCTCGACCGGGAGGCGGGCGAGGGACCCCACGTCGAAACTCACCTGGATGACCGAATTGAAGTTCTTGCTCATCCGGAATACCTTTTCCGTTCACTCGCCAATGTGGTGCGCAACGCGATTCGTTATGCGGGTAAGTGCGGCCCCATCGTAATCTCTACGAAGGATAAGGACGGAATCGTATCCATCACCATAGCTGACAATGGGCCAGGGATTCCTGAGGCCGAACTGGAATCGGTGTTCAAACCCTTTTATCGCCCGGAGTACGCGCGCCAGCGGGAGACAGGCGGTGTGGGGCTGGGTTTGGCGATTGTGCGAACCTGCATCGAAGCCTGCGGTGGCACGGTCCAATGCCGCAATCGGTCGCCCAAGGGCCTCGAAGTCGAGATCAAACTCGCGATTGCGCAACCGTGATGCTTGGGCTTGTTCAGTCCCCGGTTTTCAACCGTTCCAATTCTCACTCGACTCCGGCCCTCGACTAACAAGACTCAATGAGGCGAGCGTCCCCTTCGTCTCTGGTCGCAACGACCCCGCTCGTCCTATGCAGCGGGACTTCGTAAGCCAAGATAATGGACCCACTCCCTAACCGCGATGCCAAACTCTCTCCTCAGCCACGTAGGTGGAAATCGCTCTTTCGCCCCACGGCTGAGCAGTCGGGCCGTCGAGGTGTTGAAATCATCCTACCAATGATTTTCACGTGATCAATCGTGCCGCAATCGGATTCGGCCTGTAAAGTCGGCTTCACGTCTGTTGACTACATATGAGGTCAACAGCAAAGAAAATCAAACGGAGCGCGGTTTGCGGATCGGCAGGAAATAATTATGATAGTCAACATCGCGAGGATAGGGACGGCCACTGTGGATTACCAGACCTCATGCTTCGTAAAATGAGGTCAACAGGGCTTTCTGAAGGGCGGATTCTTCAGTCGAAAGTTATTTTAAATCAGTCGGATAAGCCGTTTGCTCGGCGAGGGCAATGGGGCCCGAACCGCGACCTCATATGTGACAGGCTGATATAAGATTACTATTCTTGTGGCACGGTTGCCGGCCCAAGAGCAAGCAGAAGGATGTCCAAAACCCTCACGCACTCGGTTTCGTCGTATCCCGCATAATCGTACTGACATGGTCAAAGCCACCGCACTCGTGTTCAAACCCCGGTTTTACAGAGAGATAAGGACGATTCGCGCACAGATCTCGTCGCGATTGAGATGTGGGCCAACCACACCTTCGTCCCCTACCACTCGACCAAGGCGGAGATTATAATCTAGTTAACACGAGAGAAAGACTTTTGGAACAGTCACCATTCAGGTAACAGTTTTGGAAAACCTTTCCATCCCAACCTTCCGGTCGGTAGGCTGTCGAATCAGCATAATCAATTCATTCTAAAGAAGTAGCTGGCGGGGACGACGGGACTCGAACCCGCGACCTCATGCGTGACAGGCATGCGTTCTAACCAGCTGAACTACGTCCCCGATTAATCAACGATGAGTACACGTCAAGAGTGACGAGCTACCAACTTTTGTTCCGGCAAGGTGAGGGAGCTAGCTCGCCACGAGTTGCTCTTCACGGATCACTATATCACTGGTGGGCGGTACCCGGCTCGAACGGGTGACCTTCTGCTTGTAAGGCAGACGCTCTGACCAACTGAGCTAACCGCCCGGCTCCCCTTCGATCAGGGGCTAAACTCTTTCGGCCGCCCGGCACGCGAACCTTGACAGTTCCAATCCATGGAATATACACTAGCTATCTTAGATCGTCAAGGAAGACACAGACCCAACTATGCAGTTTCCGCGCGAGTATATGGCCTACATGGCCAAACAGGTTCTGAAACGCCTTACCAAGGCCGGGCTTATCCAATTCGATCAGCCTGAATACGTGACCGAGGTCATGTACGAGGTGATGCTCGATGAGTTTAGTATCGAGGATCGCATTAATGACGAAGTGCGAAAGATCCTCGAAAAGCATGGCGATCAGATGAAGGAGTTGGGCGCCACCTTCGAAGAGGCGTTTAAGGTGATCAAGAAACAGCTCGTGCGGGAACGCAAAATCATCCTCTGAAGGGGCGGTGGGCTGAGCCGATGAAAATGAGCCACGAGAAGATCATCCAAGTGTCGCACCGGATAATGGGCGCGATTGAAGCCTTGGACGAAGTGGAAATCTTCGAGGAGCCCAACACCATTCGTCAGGAAATCGTCAAGATCCTGACGGAGTTGATG
>JBEKQO010000404.1:0-9346 GCA_049519635.1 Terriglobia bacterium
AAGTTCGTCGAGCATCGAATCGCGGACCGGCGCGTCGTGCGGTTGATCCAGAAGTGGCTCAACGCCGGCGTGCTGGAGGACGGGAAGCACTTGCGAGTGGAGGAAGGGACGCCTCAGGGTGGCAGTGCCTCGCCGCTGCTGGCGAACATTTATCTCCACTATGTCTTCGACCTGTGGGTCCAAACGTGGCGTCAGAAGCGGGCGCGCGGCGACGTGATCGTCGTGCGCTTCGCCGATGACATCGTGGTGGGCTTCCAGGTGAAGTCGGAGGCCGAACGGTTCCAGGCGGAACTGGAGGAGCGATTCCGAAAGTTCCAACTCGAACTGCATCCCGAGAAAACGCGCCTGCTGGAGTTCGGTCCGTTTGCGATCAGCAACCGGCAGCGCTGCGGAGAAGGGAAGCCGGAGACGTTCAACTTCCTCGGCTTCACGCATATCTGTGTGAGGAAGAGGAGCAATGGAATGTTTACGGTGTTGCGGCAGACGATGCGCAAGCGGCTGCAAGCGAAGCTCAACGAAGTGCAAACCGAGCTTCGACGGCGTATGCATGATCCCGTCCCGGAAGTGGGGCAATGGCTGCGCTCGGTCGTGAGTGGGCATTTTCGCTACTATGGCGTGCCCATGAACGCTCCCGCGCTGCACATCTTTCGGTTTGGCTCCCTCCTGTTCGTATCTTCCACGACTATCCCTTGCGCCGCATGGGCGTCATCACCTAAGGCAAGAGCCGGATGCGGGAAATCCGCTCGTCCGGATCCGTGGAGGGGGTTATGGGCAACCATGATTCCTACTCCGACTCCAAAACGGCCAAGTCGGCTTCCGCTGGAAGGACTACGCCCCTGGCGGCAAGCAGCGCATCATGACCCTCAGCGCCGACGAATTCCTGCGGCGCTTCCTCTTACACGTCCTGCCCAAGGGCTTCGTGCGCATCCGTTTCTTCGGCTTCCTCGCCAACCGCCGACGCGCCACCCTCCTGCCCCTTTGCCGACAACTACTCGCGGCTCAACCGCTAGCGCCTTCGCCCTGTCCGGCTTCGCCGCTGCCGCCCTCCACCTGGTCGTGCCCTCACGGTGGCGGGCCCATGATCATTATGGAGAGGCTCACCGCGAAGCAAATGTTCCTTCAAGCCGTTGACCGGGGAGGTTTCCTTGACAGTTCCTGAGCCCCATCCAGTCGCGAATACCCTTCGTGCTCCGGCGCGCACCCTCGAAGTGTGCACGCGCACCGAAAGTTCCGCGGCCATGCACCGCCGGCCAGCGTCTGCGGTCGTTGTTGACCGCCCTAACGCCCGCCATCGGCGATTTGCAAAGCCCATGCCGAGAATTCTGCTCGAAGACCTTGCTAACCGAACACCTCCGTACCGTATTCAACTCCCATAATCCCGGTTGCCCGCGTCCGCCGCAAACGCCAGCGGCTTCATTCAAACGGCTCTATCGAAAGTGACCCGGCGAATCGGCGTCTCCGCGCTTTCCCCACACTTTCGCGCCGGGTCACTCCCGATAGAAACCTAACGTTACAGGGGAACTATATTACCCCGCAGTCATTTCCAAGAACCCGACTGCAAGGCCCACGAGAAAGGTTCGATTGTTCCCTGTGACCGCACGATCTAATCGTGGCGAACGACACGTACTTCCCATTTTCGAGGTTGACTTAAGTTTCCCACTCCGGTGAGATTACATTCGTGAAGCCTTTGGAGTTACTCGGTCAGACACTCACTCCCGACGGTACCGACATGAAGCTTGTCCGTCGCGACAACGAGTACATAATCCTGGCTAACGGTAAGAGCCTTATGTCGAGCCGCATGCACGGCTCGGAGGAGGCGCTGGCCACGCTTGCCTGCCGACGGGCGCGGACGCTGGAGCAGCCCTGCGTGCTGGTCGGCGGCCTCGGAATGGGCTTCACGCTGCGCGCCACGCTCGATTTTCTCCCACCGGACGCGATAGTTGTCGTCGCAGAGCTTTTACCCGCAGTGGTGGAGTGGAACCGGGGCCCGCTCGGGCCGTTGGCGGGACATCCGCTGAAAGATAAGCGAGTGCGGGTCGAGGTGGGTGACGTCGGGGCCACGCTCCGTTCGGGCTCCAGCAAGTTCGATGCCGTGCTCCTCGACGTGGACAACGGCCCGGGCGCATTTACCGCGTCGGACAACGCCGGGCTCTACGACGACCGGGGACTAGCCGCCGCTCATGCGGCTCTCAAGATGGGCGGGGTGCTGGCCGTCTGGTCTGCCCGAGAGGATCGAAAATTCGAGCAGCGCCTGCGCTATGGCGGGTTCGCCGTCCAGGTGGAGCGCGTCCGCGCTCGCCTGAAAAAGGGCGGCCCCCGCCACACTATCTTTCTGGGGCACAAACCTCCATCGAATTGAGAATACCCACATGCGCGGCGATATTCATTGCACTTCTGGCAACGGGGGGAGTTCCTATGCTGATTCCCCCGATAAGGGACCCGACCCAAGAGCGAGACAACGTTTTGCTGGATTTTTTAAATATTTCGTTTTCCAGGAAAGTAGGCGCGGGTGGGTTCGGTACACCCTGCGGCGTTACACAGGGGCTATACCGGGGGGCGGTCATTTTCCAGGTAGGCGACTCAGGCCGAATCCTGAGCTGGAATTGCAACTGTCACGCCAGCGGGGACTGGCAATGAATCGAGCTGAAGCGGCGAGGTTTCGCCGATCACAGACATCGCCATGGTGTGTTTCCGCCACCCGGGGGGAATCAGGAGGTTTCGGGTACCCCGATTTCGTATCCCCCGACGGGCTAGGTTATGCATGGCGATGGCTTGTCCGGATCGTAGAAAACGTCAGAACCTGGCCCGTCGCGTTCCTTGGGGACCTAGTGTGGTGTCCCGGATAAGATTTGACAATGGCATGTTGCAAGGACCCCCTCACCCCCGGGCCCCTCGGTCGCCACGGCCACCGAGGGGAGGATGGATTTTATTGCCCTCGCCCCTTTCCGGGTGAGGGGGTCTCGCCTGCCGGGCGATTCAGTTCGGACCAACCCACTTCCGAAGAATCTGTAGAGTCGGTTATAGAGTTTTTACCGCGTCCCCGCCGATGAGGCTCCCAAGACCTGGCTCCCCTCAGACTGATGATTTCGGCGCCCTTTTATCCCGGTGCTGACACAAAATACAGATAAGCGAGGAGTTGTGCGCTTTCTACACTATTCCGCGGCCCTCAATACGACCAAAATAAGAAGCTGCTCAGGAGCAGTGGCTAGTGGTTAGTGGCTGCTGCTTGGGGGCTAGAGGCCCGTCCGGAAACAGGGTTCTTGGCGGTTTCTCGAACCATAAGTTCTTTGTTTCCGATACCCGAATTTCATAAAAGGCACCTTTTCGGGCGCGCCTCTAGGGAAGAGCAAAGTCCGGTGTCCGGAGTCGGAAAAGCATGGGCTGGGGGGGGCAATGTCCGCAGTTCGGGGTTCGGAGTCGGAAAAGCAGGGGTCAGGGGCTAGGTACTGGGGGCTAGATTCTGGGTGCTGGGGAAAAACAAAGGCCAGATTCCTAAGCGCGAATTCCGAATCGCAAACAGCAAATCCCGAGTCCCGTGCCACGTATCCCGAATTCCGATCCTGACACCCGCCCCCTGGCCCCTGACACCTTTTTCCGTATCCCGAACTTGTCCAGACGATTTGCCTGGATAATGACAAAATGCCTGCGCCCTCGGGTTCGGCGGGGCCGGGAATGGTTGCGAATGGGTGGAAAGTTTGGGGTATCCACAATATGAGGGCTGGGGTCAGGGGACTAGTGATTGTGGAAAAAGTATTCCGAATGCCTACCCTTAGTCATCTTGCTCGATATCAAGGAAGCGGGGTGAGCCTCTCGTCCCTCGAATGATTTGGACCTTTACCGGTTTATTCACCATTGGCCCAATTACATCGTCCATGGCGTCGCTCAACCCTTCAATATGCAAGGACTGCCCGTTAACCACGACTTCCAGGAAGTCCCTTTCGAGGTCAACGGCTCGCAAGGTGCCGATGACTTCTTCCTCAACGCTCAGTGAAGCTTGTGGATCAATTGGGCGATTCTTCTTTATCGTGTGATTGATTGCTTTTCTGGCCTCAGGTGTAAGGGCAACCGGCGCGTCGTCAGTGGCCGCTCGCAATTCTATTGAGTCAAAGGTCCGTCCGGTGGGGGCAAGATTGCGGGACAATTTCAAGAAGACATTACGGTATTCGGCCTTCGGAACAACAGTCTCCAGGTGCTCGTGGTTTTCGCTCGCGGTCGCCCTCAGAATTTCGAGAAATTGCTGCGCTACCAGATCGGGACGTGAATCTTCTTTGAAGAAATCGAGCTGCTTAAGTTCCTGAATTGCCACGGAGAATTGGTAACTGCCTGCGCTGCTTGGAATAGCCATGGGCGACACGATTCCTGAATCTCACGCGGTGGCCCTCCGCGAAGACGCAGCGGCATATCCTTTATGAACTCCACCGTTCGATAGAACATGGCCTGAATCGTCTGCACCTTCTCAACGATCAAATCCAAAGGTGCGCCCCCAGTGATGACCTCGCCGCCCTTTACAGATACAAAAACCTGCCCTGGAAGGAAGCTCACGTTAGCAGATAATTTTGAACTTTCAGTCCAGATCGCTTGGACAAGGTTCCGCAATCCCACTCGGGCGAATTGTGGGATGGCTGGATCGGCAAGCAGCGAATGCGCCAACTGCTCTGCGCGATCATGGGCAGCAGCCTTATACCATAGTGAGACAGCACTTACTGCTGTGATCCCCTTTGTCCGTATCTTTGTGCCATCGACAGTTCCAAGTGCCTGTTGTTCAAGTTCAGCAGCCTTGGCATACGAAAGCGCAGCTCGTGAAGCATCCCCTTCCCGGAAAGCCTCTTCCGCCTCGATGGCCACCAATTCACTGTTCTTATGAAGATCAGCCCAGGTCATCCTTTTGCCCCCAGCGGGGAGATAGCGACTTCAAGAGCCTTAAAACCGACGACGGCCGCAATCGCCGGCAGATTGCTGTCCCCTCGTGCCGCCTGCGCGAGGTTTTCGCGAAGTCGGCGATTGATATCGGAGCTGGCACCGGAACTAATGCCGGATACCTCCAGAGGAATGCAGCTTTCTAAATCCTCGATCTCTGCGTCATTCGGTGCGACATACCAATCGGCACCGGTCAGCGTTTCTGCCCTTCCTACGGCCACTAGTCCGGCAATATCTTCAACCGCAGCGAGGGACACACAATATGCCCCTGTCTCCGTTGCGTCGATTTCGTTTGCGTGTGCTTTGCGGACTTGGCCATCGGGAATAGCAAAGGTGACTACCCGGAGTTCCTCGGTGTCATCGTGTTTTAGCGACACGTTTATCGGCGGTTCATGATGGCGCGACCAACAAACAGACGCCGCCTCAGCGTAACAATCACTCAGAGCCTGTGTGAGTCCTGGATGACGCTCATGAAGCCTGTCAATTCTCAAGTACGGCAAATCACTCATCGGCGGCACCGTTAACGATAGTCCACTTGGGCATGGTCTTCCTCCTTATCGGTTTGAGGGGATTATGCAACTTAATGGGCCTAAAGGAAAGGCGATGATCGTGCTCTGGATTGTGATGATAACAGGGTTGCCCAAAATCGGGTGTTTCTGGGCAGTCTCGCAGGGTCGCTGACGCCCCAATCGCATCAAGAGCTTACGGTGGGTTACGGAGAAGGGTTTTTGGGCAAGACCAAAAACAACCGCTAGGAAACCTTCTCGCCGCAGCTACTGTTTCTCCTCCTCGATTGGGTCTGGACTTCGACAAGCCCTCGGCACGGAACCCGTGCGGTGCCTATCCGAAGGGCCTGCCGAAGTAAGTGAGCACCCAGAGCGCAATGAGGTACACGCTGAGCAGGGACTGAAAGCCCGAAACCGTCCGCGCCCAGCCCACTGCCTTCAGGTCGTATTCGTGCTTGGTCACGCGTCGCGTTTCATTCGCCATAACGGCTGTCCACGCCGGTTGCGATTTCGACAGTCGTCTGACCATGTGCCTGCTGGATTGTACCGATGGAGCCAAGTATTAGTAAGGTCGGCATGATAGATGATGCGGACCGCCGTGAGCTCAGAACTGGTAGCACTGGGCCACCCAGTAACGCCAGTCGCGTGTCCTTGTTGGCTCAATAGAATGGCGGCAAGAATGGTTCTTGAGCCAAAGCCCGGGACATACGCGCTGATCCTCTCCTGTTCGACCGATTTCGTTATTCACATTGATCGCCTGGGAACAATGCGGCTGCGGCACGGGTATTACCTTTATCTGGGGAGCGCGTTGGGCCTGGGGGGCCTGCGTACCCGGATCGCCGACCGTCAGAAGCCATCCCTCCGACCCCACTGGCACTTCGACTACCTGCGAGCGCACACCCAGACTCGTTGAATTTGGTTTAGCTACGACGCGCGACGACGTGAGCCTCAGATTGCGATTGTCGCTCGCATCTTTACTTCTTCAAGCGTTGCCCATCGCGGATCAGCTTCCAGCGAGGCCTGGGATTCTTGGGAAGGCGACACCCTCCGGTGGAGGAAAGCTAGCTTGAAAAGCGGAGTCGCTTGCCCCCGGGCCGACAGACTCCAGGTTGCGAAAACGAGAGTTTGACCCGGATCTACCTATTCCAGGGCCCCAATATGGTTCCCCCCCCCGGTTACAGATGGGAGTACAGTGTCCAATACAAGATAAACTGGAAGTGAGTTAACCTCGAACAGTGGCCACGATGTGCGTTATTCTCCTTATGGGCAATTTGGAGCGGAAACGGTTTTGCATTTGACCAGGACTTCTCGTTTGCTCCGCCCTCCGGGTCTTCCACCTCGCTCACCGCCGTGCCCGGTCAAACCGTAAGCTCCACTTTATCGGTGGGCGGGCAGGGAGGATTGACGGGGACCGTCACCTTTACCTGCGCCGGAGTTCCCTCCGAAGCTACCTGCACGATTACGCCGAACCCGGTGACGGCGGGGAGTACTCCCATCAACGTCACGGTAATGGTCACGACCACCGCGGCATCGTTGATGACGCCGCGCTCGCGACCGCTTCCCCCGGCTCCGCCACTGTCGCCAGATCTGCGGAATCTGCTGCTGCTCGCCTTGGTTCTGGCCTTGATGGTCTGGGCGGTCGTGCGCTGCAACCAAGTCGGCATCGGTCGCTGGCAGTCCACCCTAAGGCCACTTGCCGCCGGCCTGTTGCTGACCCTGGCGCTGGCAGCTTGCGGCGGTGGGGGCAGTGGAGTGCCCGTCGGTCCCTCGCCGAACCCCGGTACTCCCGCCGGAACGTACACACTGACCGTAACCGGAACCGCCGGCTCGGGCTCATCCGCCGTGAGCCATAGCGTGGCGCTTACACTGGTTGTGAGTTAGTCCATTCAAGTGGGAATAGATCGCGGGCGTGATGCTGATGCTGGTATTAGCCGGCTGCGGAGGAGGCGGCACGCGGCCGGCTGGCGCAGAACGAGCCCAGTTCTGCGACTTTCCCTTGATGACGAGCACAATCGAATGCACAGACGGCCTGGTGCCCGTTTTGCCGTGGACGTGGAAACGTCCGCCCGCTTTGATTCGATGGCATGAAACTGTGTCTGTGGTATGGCGCGTGGGAAAGGTTTTTCCCCAAGCCCCCGGCTATCGCGGTCTCTGAAAAACTGCCCGCTGGGTCGGTGGAAGAAGATGTATTCCCCGAAAACCTGCGGTAACATTCGCGTGCTAGTATAGAAACTGATGTCGGAATCTTGCCTCCGCAATCAATCCCAACTCGCCGCTCGGGATGCTTACTCCGATGCAGAGGAGTTGTTGCCTCTGCTTTCGCCGCTCGCGCTGCGCCGGAACCTGGCGGAGGTGCTCGCGGACCCGCTCTACCGCTCGCTTGCCCCGCGCCTCGAGGCTCTCCTCGGCTGCGTTCACCAGTCGGACTTCCGCCCGGCCGATTCCCCCGCTCGAACGCGCTACCGGGGGGTGGCGTGGAACGTTGAACGCGGCAGCCGCTTCGACCAGCAGGTGGATGCTCTCCGGCGCGACCCACGCCTCCGCGACTGCGATCTCCTGCTCATTACCGAAGCCGATGCCGGCATGGCGCGGTCCGGAAATCGCATGGTGGCGGAAGAACTGGCGCGTGAGCTCGGCATGGCTCAGGTCTTTGCGCCGTGCTATCTGGCGCTGGGCAAGGGATCGGGCGTCGAGCGCGACGTGGAGGGCGCGAACCGCTTCGGGCTCCATGGCAACGCCGTGCTCAGCCGCTATCCCATCCGCGCTGCGCGCTCGATCCCGCTACCCAACGGCGTGGATAAGATGGCACACCTGGGCTGCCAGGCGGCCGTAGTGGCCACCATCGATTTCCCCGGCCGTCCCGTGCAGGCCGTCTCTCTGCACCTCGATGCGCAGTCCACACAGGCCCACCGCTTCCGCCAGATGCGCGACGTGCTCGAGCAACTTGACCCGGCCGTGCCTACCGTGATCGGCGGAGATTGGAACACGAGCACTTACAATTCCTCGCACGCTCTGTGGGCCATTCTAGGATTCTGGCGCCGCGTGTTGATGGGCGTGGACTATACGATCCGGAACCACTACCTTTATCCCGACCGCTGGTTTGAGCGCGACCTGTTTCGGCTGCTCGAGAAGCAGGGCTTCGACTATCGCCACGCCAATGTTCCCGGCGCGCCCACCGTCTACTACGACATTGCCGATATCCGCGCCCGGCGGAACCTGAACGAATGGGTGCCGAAATGGTGTTTCACTTTCATCCTCTGGTCCCTGCGCAATCACGGCGGCCGCTGTCCCCTGAAGCTGGATTGGTTCGCCATGCGCGGCCTGAGCGCGGAGAACCCCACCGTGGTGGACGGCCTTACCCGCACCTACGGCCAGCCCCTCTCCGATCACGATCCTGTCGTTGTCGAATTCGAACCGTGAGTAGTCGGGCGGCAGCGGATGACGCGGCCGGAGCTCATCGGCTTCCGGTCTCGATCATCTGGACGCGACAAGCACGATATTTCCCATTTTTTCTCGAGAGAAATGGTACCTGGATCGTGTGAAGAAATATGGTTTGAGAAGCGGCGAGTGGCGATGATCGTCGCACAAGCGGTCAGATTCCCTGCGTGGTCAGCTCTCGGCGGACGATGTTGCCTATGATCGCCTTCTCCCTTGCCGATTTCTTCATTCTCTTGCCTCCTATCTCTTCACTCCGATCTCTTCTATCTCTTCATTCTGCTTTCTTAAGCTGATGCCAGCGCCACCTGGTCGAGGGCGGGCTGTCGCTTGAGAGTGAACCAGCGGGTCAGGTTGTAGCTCAGTGCCGCCCAGGTTGCCTCCAGGGTGGCTTTCAGCAGGCCGCGACAGCGGAACTGCCGCAAGCCGCAGCGTTCTTTAATCCAGGCGTGAGGAAACTCGGCAATGCGTGACCGTTGGGCGTAAAT
>JBEKQO010000405.1:0-5326 GCA_049519635.1 Terriglobia bacterium
CATCCGGTCGCCAAATCGTAGCCCTCTGTCGCCGAATAGCCATTCGTGCCTACGGTGATGTCGTGGAAATCGGTGTCATAGTTCGAGCCCAATCCAATCGTATAAAGGATCGGGTTGATGAATCCGAGCGTCGTCGCACCGCCGTTCGCTTGCAGTTGTTGATTGGCGAGAGCCAGGTAGCCGGCCCACATGGGCGCCGCGAAACTGGTTCCGCCGTAATAGTTGGCAGTGCAGCCGTCTTGGTCGGCGCAGACATAAAAAGTGAAATTTGCGTTTGCCGAAACGTCCGGGCCATTGCGCAAGGTCGTGGAACAATAAACATCGATGCATTGATCGGCCGTGACCAGCTGCCAGGAAGGAATCGGAATGTTGTTCGGCGAAAAGCCGCCACCCCCGTTAAACCAAGCGGCCTCCGAGGCCCATGGACCGCCCGCGCTCTGCGTCTCCAAGTCCGTCCCGCCGACCGACACCAGATACGCATTATCCGAGGGCCAGATGGAACCTCCGATTTGCCAACTGTAACTGTCGCCGGCGGCGTCAAACAAATTCTGACCCTGCGCCGCTAACTCCATGAAGATCGGATCGAGTGTTTTGGGGTCGGCTGGGCTCCAGTACCACGAACAGCTCAATTGCGCATTCAGCGGTTTTGCCGTGGCCATGGCGTTGAAGATGGCGGAATCACTAGATCCGATGTACATCACGAGGCTCGTCATGCCCGGAGCCATGCCGAGCGCCTGCGTCATGTCTAGGGTCTGTTCCGTATCGTCACAGCCTTGCGATGCGTAGCAGGTCACGGGGGTCAAGTCCACCGACTTGAGAGTGACCGGGACAGTTTCCGTTTGGCCAACGTTCGAGTAGTAAGTTTCCAGGTCGGCCAAATCTGTACCGGCGTACTCCAACAAGCCGAGGGACTGGCCCGCGCCGGTGAGGGCGCCTGTTCCGTAGTATGCTGCCCGCATGTCGCTGCCGAGAAAAGATTGGTCAGGGCCGGAGCCCGTGGTGGCGTTGGACTTCGCCTTCACACTGCTGTGGACAAGGTTTGGACGCGGGATCGAATAGTTATCGAGACCCGAGATATGCCAGAGATGGAACGGCAGGTCCAACGTGGGTTCGCGGTCTGGAGCGTAGAATGTGCGGTTCTCGGTGGGGTGTTGGTAAACACCCATGGTCACATGGAACGCCTTCTCGATGCTCGAAACCGGAGCCGTGAGAATCACGTCCATGCGATTGTTGGAGCCGCTAACCACCGTAAAGCCGCTCGCTTTCGCGAAAGCCATTAGCGCATGATAATCCGCCTGGCTGGGACCAAACCTGGCGGTAAACTCTGGCACCGTGACAAATTGCCGGTAGGAGGAACTGGAAGGATCGTAGACCTCTTGCAGGAAAGTTTCCAACTCTGGCTGATGGCTCAGCGCCAACATCACGTCGAAGTGCAGGGTTTGGGTTGCGGGAAGATGCCCGACTAATTTTGCTTCCCCATTGGCAACCGCTTCACGCACATGGCGCGTCAGCAGGGTCTGGGACTGGGCATGGGAAATAACTCTCACGGACGCCACCATCGCGACGAGCGTGAACAAGGACACGCTTAATTTTCGAATCACAATTTCTCCTTTGAGATGCATGCTTCAAGGACGGCTTTCGTCTTTAATTCCCGACGGCGCGAGCATTACTCCGTCACTTGGAACCTCGTGTTGCTCTTGAGCGTATTCTTGATTCCTTTCACCGTTGTCGTCACCCTGACCGGGCCGGCGGTCGCCCCTGGCGGTACGCTGGTCTCGATTTCCGATTTCGATATGACCTGAAAAGTCGCTGGCGCGCCGTTGAAGGTGACACTGGTCGCGCCTTTCAGATTCGTTCCCAGGATTCTAACGGCCGCTCCCACGTTGCCAGAGGCAGGCACCGTTTCCACGAACGGGTCCAGACCCACGGACAGGCTGTAGACAGTGCCACAGCCATACTTGCAGGCTTTGCTGCCGCCGCCATCATAAGTTGTCCCGTAGAATCCCCCATTCGTGTCCTGAACCAGCGCCGCGTAGGGATAGGAGCCGTCCTTGCTGTCAAAGTTGAAGAGCGTCGTCAGTTCGCCACTTGTGGTGATTTTGAAGACCGTGCCAAAGTTGGGGTACAATCCGTCATAGGCCGCTGTTCCGTACAAATTCCCATCAGTGGCCTGGATCAGCGTGGATATAGGAGTGTCTCCGTCCACGCCGCCACTGAAGGAGTACAACGTGGTCAGCTTGCCACTAGGGGTGATTTTGAAGACGGTACCATAACTCTGGTAAACACCGTAAGCTCCACCCTCCTCAGTTACGCCGTAGAAGTCCCCGCCATTGCCCTGAACCAGCCCCGCGAACGGAAGGGAGCCGTCCGTGTTCTCAAAGGCGTGGAGCGTCGTTAGCGTGCCATTGGCGGTGATTGTGAAGACCGTGCCAAAACCGTTGGCCCCGCCAGCCCATGCGGTTCCGTAGAAATTGCCATTCAGAGTCTGGATCAGACTCCCGTAGGGATTGGCGCCATCGTCGCCACCGGTAAAGGTGTACAACGTGGTCAGCGCGCCACTTGGAGTGATTGCGAAGAAAGTGCCGGAGTCGGCCGGGCCGCCAGCGGATGTGGTTCCGTAGTAATTACCATCGGTACCCAGGATCAGCGCTCCTGTGGGTCCGGCGCCGTCCGTGTAGCTGAAGTTGTAAAGCGTGGTTAGCGTGCCACTTGCGGTGACTGTGAAGATCGTGCCGCAGTTGTTGGGGCAGAACCCGTTGTAATTGCCAGTCCCGCCGGCGAACGTTGAACCGTAAAAGTTGCCGTTTGCGGCTTGGACCAATCCCGCCATGGGCGCGTTGCCATTTGTCCCGTCGAAGAGGAATATATCGGTCAGCTTGCCACTGGGAGTAATTTGGAAGACCGTGCCACAGCCCGTGCCGTAGCCTCCGAAGGTGCAGGTGGGGTTTCCGCCAACACTTGCTGTTCCATAGAGATTCCCATCGCTGGCCTGGACCAGCGGCGCCCATGGCGACCAGCCGTCCGTGTATTTAAAGCTATGGAGCTTTTCGAATGTCTGTGCCGGCAGGGCAACCGCCGTCGCTGCCCACAGTACAAATAAAATGCCAGCTTTCGTACACGATCTCATTTTGCTCATGTGTTCTCCTCACTCGCGGTCGCAGCCCACGTTTGTTTCAGGCCGGCATCCCACGCAAGTAAGAACGCCCTCCTCAGTATCTGTCAACTAAATTGATCTAAATTCATCTAACCGTCTTAACAACCTGGAACCAATGATTTGGCCGCAGATATTTTGGGCGACAAAATAGAAACGCCTGCGTTGGATGGACCGACTCTCGCACCTTTCGAAGTCAATCCCAAACTCCAAAATTCCGCCTAAGACACCCCCCACACAACACTTGATCACTTTTGACCAGTTTTGGGTCTGGGATGTCGCCTACTATTTTGTCTTTGCCAACCAGCGGTGGCCAACGGAACTGGAGGAAGTGATGGGAGACTTTACCGGTTCGATGCAAAGGCCTCTGGAAGTCCAGAGTCGCGAAAACAATTGCGGAATGCTGACCCAACTCCCTCGGACGCCCAGGTGTGAGGCGTACCGGTTCGACTGCTTCGAGGTGTCACTCAAGCAGGGCACTCTGCTGCAAAGAGGAAAACGGGTCAGAGTACAAGATTTGCCGTTCAAGATGCTCGTGATCCTACTGGAGAAATCGGGCGAATTGGTAACCAAGGAGGAACTCGCCGAACGACTCTGGGGCCAAGAAATCTTCACCGAGATAGATCAGAGCCTCTACGTCATGGCCGGAAAGCTGCGCCAGGTGCTTGGAGACGATGCAAGTCAACCTCATTTCATTAGAACCGTTTCAGGTAAGGGATACCGCTTCATCGAATCGGTAACCCCAGTTTTTGATCCTGCCACAGACCGGTCCCTTCTCCTGCCCCTGCCTTCCCCGCCGACCGTACCGATCGTGCCAACAGACCATATTCACCCTTTGCGCGTCGAGCGCAGATCCAGCCGCACTGTTCTTCGAGTCATGGTCGGGACCATCGTTGCCGCATTGGGCATGGGCTTTGCCGTATATAAATACAATAATCGCGCGCTCATGGGCGACCAGGATAGAGTGGTTGTAGGAGCTTTTACTAACAGCACGGGCAATCCTGATCTGGACGGAACCCTTTCCGCCGCCATTCAATCAGAACTGCAGGAATCACCATACTTGAGCTTGATTTCGGACCAGAAATTTCACGCCTTGGTCAAAAACCCGGCATCAGCATCCCTCCAGGATGAACTCGGTGCCTGCAAGACACTCGACGGACAGCTGCTTCTAAAAGGCAGCATTCTTACTCAGGCGCAAGGTTATCAAGTCACCCTCACTGCGTGGCGGTGCGCAAGCGGCCGATTGCTTACCACCCAAAAGGCTGCTGCTGTCTCGCAAGCTTCAATTCTTCCAGCTCTCGACTCGGCCGCGGAGCGCATGCGCCGCCGGCTTGGTGAACAGAAGGATTCGCTCAAGCGATTCAACGTCCCTAGCGCGGAGGCTACCACAGCATCTCTCGCGGCACTCAAAGCTTTTAGTTTAGGGGAAGAGAAGCGCTTCAACGGTGACTGGACCGCGGCGGTGGCCAGCTACAAGCTCGCTGTCGACCTTGATCCGCAATTTGCGCTTGCCTATGCCCGCCTTGGGACCGTCTATCACAACACATGGCAACTTGCTCTCAGCGCACAGTCTTACCAGCGAGCGTTTGAACTTGGCAACAGTCGTACCAGCGATCGCGACAGACTCTATATCGTCGCTCATTATTACGAGTTTGCGACCGGGGAGGTCAAGCGGGCGATAGCCGACTACGAACTCTGGCGTACCCTCTACCCTCGGGACATCGTACCGGTTTACAATCTCGCAACTCAGTACCTAATGATCGGTCAGCCGCAGCGCGCTTTGGACTTGGCCCGGCAGGTCATTGGGCAGGAACCAAACAACCTCATGAATGAACTCCTCGCGCAGATTTATCAAAACCTTGGGGACTACGGGAACGTCGAGAAACTGTGCAATGATCCGGTGCAAGGAAAAACAAATTCAATGGGATTTCATCGCGCATGCTTCCAGGCCGCATTCGCGCAACAGGATGAAGCTGCCATGGACCGGCAGTTGCAATGGGCTCACGGAAGCCCCGAAGAAGGCGAAGCCCTCTCCGATGCCGCGTGGGTGGCGATGTATCGCGGCAAAATATCGGATGCCAAAGTTCTCTTCCGCAAGGCTAAAGAGAGAGCGCTGCAAAGCAAATCCATAGACCTCGCAGCAGACATCGAACTTGATCAAGCCACACTTGAGGC
>JBEKQO010000406.1:0-5298 GCA_049519635.1 Terriglobia bacterium
GTTTGCTCATAACCTCACTGTACAATAATAAACTCAACTGTCAATACTAAAAAGTGACTTTTCGAAGAAAATTCAGCCCCCTCCCACCTGGAGCCAAAATCTATCTCCGACAGGCTCCTAGCATGCGCCCGCCAAATGACGGCAGTGCAACCAATTCCGGCAGCCCCCTGCCCCCCACCGGTTCCGGGCCGGACCTCTTCGTTGCCTTGCAGGAACAGCTCGGACTGAAGCTTTCCTCTGAGAAGGTTCCAGTAAGTGTCTTGATCATCGATCACGTGGAAGAGCCGACTGCGAATTGGGCCGGTCAAGAGCGGACGGTGCGACCACACGGCCGACGCACAAACAGGAGTGCCTGTGCAACTCCGGGCTGTCAATCTTCACGGCTATTCAGGAACAGCTTGGGCTGAAGCTGGAATCAACCAAAGGCCCGGTGGACATCCTTGTCATCGACCATATCGAGAGGCCCTCGGAGCATTAGCTGCGGGCACACCAACCCCACAATCGCCTTCCAGGCTGGTGTTT
This sequence comes from Terriglobia bacterium, assembly GCA_049519635.1. GTDB lineage: Bacteria > Acidobacteriota > Terriglobia > UBA7540 > UBA7540 > Bog-366. The sequence goes on from JBEKQO010000406.1 coordinate 523, forward strand.
AGCAAATACCGATGTCGGATCACTTCGAGTAATGCCGTAGCATTTCCCTATCCCTGTTCACTTTGAGGCTTTGCTAAACCGCAGAAGTGCCTCGTGTATTCAAACTCCCGAAATACGGGGTTCGGGGCCTCGAAGACTTCGGGGGAGTTGGGGGCTGCACTTCTACGGGTAGGCCGTCAATGTCCCCCGCATGGTGCGGCCCTCGACAATTACTAAACCCTTGGCGACTACTCATTACCGATGCCAAGTCGGTGGGTGGTGGTCTTCCATTTTTCAAGACGCTGTCGTCTTATTTTCCGGGCAGGTCGTTTCTCATTCCCGATGCGCCCTGCACCGCGAGGTCTTCAGTTCAATGGGAATCGAAGCCGGTGGAAAACGCATCCATATCGCACATCGCCACCGACGATTGGCGGGATTCCGAAGATATCCCGATCAGCATTCCGAAAGTGGTCTGATCATGATTTCGGGATGAAGCCGATCACGGATTCCGATTATAATCCCCTCAGTTTTGGCCAGTTGTCGGAACCGCGATCAGGATCATTTCGGCAAGATTTCCGCAGGGCTCGGGACCGGACGCTCATAGGTAGAACCTCCCACCAAATCGATGGCATAATGCGAGGATGCCTGAACTCCAACGGATTGCTCCCGAACTTCCGGTATCCGATCTTCGCGAGTCTCTTGAGTATTACGAGGCAAAGCTGGGTTTTCGAACGGTCATGAAGATGCCGGACGGGGACTACGCTGTGGTCGAGCGGGACAACGTGGCAATCCATCTATTCCGGGCTGGCAAAGGCAATGCACCCGGATCGATTCACATCTTTACGGATGGACTCGATGATCTCCAAAAGGAGCTCGAAGGGCGCGGCGCTAAGATCCATCAAGGTATCGAGCGAAAGCCCTGGGGCAATCGAGACTTTCGGGTCATTGATGACTCGGGAAATCAACTCAAGTTTACGGAGCATTTGCCTGAGGACTGACCCCTCCGCTTCCCTGGAGGCGGAAAATTGAGATTCAAGACTGATTAACAGCTCGATCCCAGCTACCCAGCAATGTCTCGTAGAGGGTAGATACCGTTTTACCCACCATTTCATTCATCTCAAAACCACCGATCCAGCAAAGATGAACAACTCGCGGTTGCAGTGTTAACGTGCTTGTCGAGGATGTACTCGAAACCTGCCCGTGTCATTGCAGCACCCTCAGCATTTACGAACAATTCGGGCACAGGTACCGCTCCGCGGACCGCCAGCCAGGCGCGTAGGTCCGCAGCAGTTTCCTTCCAGAGCGGAAGACATCGTTCCTTCCGGCCCTTGCCGAGAACGCGAATGCTCGGTGGTCGTTGGAGGGACAGGCTCTCCAGCGGAAGGCTCACCAATTCCGAAACGCGCAGGCCACCAGCATACCAGAGGTGGAGCATCGCTCGGTCGCGAATTCCAAGTCGAGTTGTAATATTGGGCGCATTGAGAAAGGATTGAACTTCCTCCCTCGTCAGATGCCGCACGCCTGCCCGTACGGCGCTTCGATCTTATCCAGAAATCCCCGCAGCGTGGTGCGATCTGAGGTGCTGCCCGCCATCACTTCCTAAGCCAGCGGAAATCCCTCCGGCGTCACCACCAGTGCGATCACCACCTGCCGGCAGTCGCCGCGATGATCCCGGCTGTAGCCGTGCCTGGCCTGGGGAATCTCTTCGCCTTCCCCCTCGATGTAAGTGCTCGTCAGATCGTACAGCAGCACGTCGAAGCGCGCCTGGAACAGGTCCAGCCAGCGTTGCCGCAGGTGATCGAATAAAGCGGTCTGGTGCTCGCCGAGGCGGTCCAGGCAGCGATACAAGCGGTCTTTCTCCGCCACCGCGAAACCCGTGCCCAACAGATCTCCCCTGGCGCTCTGATCAAATCCTTGCCGGTGCAAACGGAACTCGCTGCCCGGCGCCACCCGCCGGCTCACCACCAGCAGCTCCCGCACCTTCGCCCACGCCACTTCTTCCCGCCCTTCGCCCAGGCGCTCCTCCCAAAACTCGCCGAGCCCCAACTGCCGCCACAGCTCACATCCCAACCCGTAGTTGCCAAACGCCCGCGGCCGCCGCAACTCCATCTCTTTCAACTTCACCTGCACACCATCCAGCGCGTCGGCTGGAAGCGCCCGATCCTCGGGAAACAAGCTCAGGCTCGCCGCCCGTTGTTCGGCTTCATCAAACACCTCCAGCGTCTTGCGCCACGCCGCGTGCTGACTGTCGTTAATCTCTCCCAAATACAGAACCCGCCGCTGCACCACCCGCCCCGAACGCAGCCGCCGACTCTCTTCCACGCTCCAATAGCGATGCTCCTTGCCGTCATTGATTCGTTTGTTCGCTCGCAGGTACATGGCTGGCTGCATGGTGCCAAGCTTCACCCAAGTTGAAAAGCGGGTAGGTCTACACTACAGCGCCTTTCCGGAACACCCCTATTGAAAACTCAGGACTTCTGCGGATACCAACACCAGATCTCGCCCGAAAAAACTCCCGTCTGCGAAAGTTGGGCTAGGAGGGATTTCCCTAGCGGTTTTCAATCTGAACCCCTAATATAATGAGCAAATAGAATATGGAAGATTCGGACAATCGTATTGCCGGCGCAGGAGCCTCTGGGACAGGGGCCATCGGCCAGCCCGTTACCCCGCTGGTGATTCTTGCCATTGATGACGATCCAGGAATGCTCAGATTCTATGGGACCGTACTTGCCAATGAGGACGTCCGCATCGAAGGCTCAACAGATGCAATTCATGGGGTGGAATGGGTAGAAACCCTCAATCCTGATTTGATCCTGCTGGACCTCACGATGCCAGGTATTGATGGCATGGAAGCCTTGCGGCGGATTCGCCTGCGCGATCCGGAGGCGCGGGTCGTCATGATAACCGGAGATTATTCCATCGAGTCTGCCATCCAAGCCATCAAGGCGGGGGCTACGGATTACGTTTGCAAGCCCATCAGCGCGGAGCAGGTGCGCCAAATCGTTCAGGAAACCCGCGAGCGAGTAGACCTTATTCGGCGGGAGACCACGCTGGAAAGCCAGTTCGCCGAAGTTTTCAGCTTGGAGGGCATGATCGGCCGCAGCCCTCGCATGCTGGAAGTTTTCGACCTGGTCCGCCGGGTTGCGCCGCACCTGGGGACCGCCCTGATCACGGGGGAAACAGGAACAGGGAAGGAACTGGTAGCTCGAGCTTTACACAATCTCAGCCCTCGGAGCCAGCAACGCATCGCGGTCTTCAACTGCAGCGCACTCGTTGAGACGCTTGCCGAAAGCCAACTGTTCGGTCACCGGAAGGGGGCTTTTACCGGGGCGATAGGCGATCAGGCGGGAATCTTCGAGTGGGCCAACGGGGGCACGGTCTTTCTCGATGAGGTAGGCGACTTAAGCCCGACAGTACAGTCGAAACTCTTGCGGGTGCTGGAGAATGGTGAAGTGCAGAAGTTGGGCCTTCCGCAAGCCTTCCACGTTGACGTGCAAGTGATCGCTGCGACCAGCCGTGATTTAAACGTCGAAATGAAATCCAACCGGTTCAGGCCGGATCTCTGGTACCGGCTGAATATGGTCCAGATTCAACTCCCCCCATTACGAGAGCGCCGGGAGGATATCTTGCTTCTGGCGCGACGTTTTCTTCAGGATTTCTCTTCCCAGTATCACAAGGAAATTCCTAGAATCTCACGACGGGTGGAGTCTGTGTTGGTGGCTTATTCCTGGCCTGGCAATGTCAGGGAATTGGAAAACGTCATCGGCCGGGGATGCATGCTAACCCGCACCAAGTTGCTCGATTTGGAAGACCTGCCGGAAGAAGTAAGGAATCCACCTATCCCGGCCGGCGCCTCATCGACAACCATGGAGGAAGCAGAGAAACAAGCGGTGATTCACGCCCTCGGCGAGACCAAGAATAAGGCTCTTGCGGCACGCAAACTGGGAATCAGTCGCGCGCGGCTTTATCGCCTGATGGGAAAGCACAATCTAGGCGATAATAGTTCTGGCGAAGAAAGATCCAATGAGGCGGCCGGAAAGTAGCGGATTCGCTACTGGGCGCTTTCATGCCGCTAGTGATCGAGGATATGCCGGACCCTTTGACCTGAGGCCTGAGGGGAAGATGATTTCTGGCCGTAGGCTGTGCCCAGACCGCGCCTGCCGCGGAACAGAACGTCATCGCCGTAGCTAGGCAGCACAACTCCCGCCGTTAGGTCCCGGCAGTCCAGAACCTTGCCCTCGTCGAGCCTACAGGCCCTGCCGATGACACCTTCCAACTCGGAGACATTTCCCGGCCAAGAATAAGCGAGCAAAGCAGCTTCGGCGCCCGGCGAGATCATGCGGACATCCTTCCGGTATTGAGCGCTGAATCGGGCGAGAAAATGGTTCGCCAAGAGCAGAACATCGTCCGCCCGCTCGCGCAGGGCCGGAAGGTGAATCTGAACCATATTCAGGCGATACCAGAGGCCGGCCCGGAACCCTCCCGATTGAGTCTTCGCGGACAAATCACGGCTTGTAGAGGCGATGACTCGAAAGTCCCCCTGCGGAGTCAGCGGTGAACCCACTTCCTTGGCCGAGATTTGGTCAAGAAATCGTAAGAGGCTGATCTGCGCAGCTCCGCTCAGATCTCCAACCTCGTCCAGGAAGACCGCTCCGTTGACAGCCGATTCGAAATGTTGTGAGCGATACGTGAGCCACAGGGTCTACTCAAGTGCAGGGCAGGCGGGGTTGTCTGGGGCGGCGAGGTTTTGTTGATTCAGGATGGCGAGGCGGGCGGCGTGGTGGAGTTTCCACTGGT
>JBEKQO010000407.1:0-6170 GCA_049519635.1 Terriglobia bacterium
TCCTCATAGTAGCGATAGCCCTGGTCCCACAGCTCGCGCAATCCGCCGAAGTCGATGTACTGCGCGATGCGATTCTGTTCGTCTGTGGTCGCTGTGCGCTGTTCGGCCTGGATGGACTTGAGCAGTTCAAGAATGTCGAGGTTGTGCTGAATGCGCGCTTTTGACCCGCCCTCGGCGAGATGCGAGGCGACATCGTCGTTGAGGCGGAAATTGCGGCTGTTGCGGAGAGGGTCGAGCGGAAGAATCGGCTTGGGTGTTGAGGGTTCGGTGGAGTCGTCGGCGGCGATGCCAAAGTCCAACTGCGTGGTTTTGGCGTCGCCTTCGAGTATCAGTTGTCGTCCGACTCCAGCGGTGGGTAGACCAGTTCGGAGATCAACTCCTGGGCCTGGTCCATCGGCAGGCCCGATGAACGGGCTTCCTTGAGAATCTCCCACGCCTGTGCTGCTCGCTCCTGGAGCGTAAAGCGTATCGTCCCTTCCAATTCCAGTTGAGCTGCTTCCTTGGGGCGGTTCCGGTAGAAGTTCGTCTCCACCTTGGCGAGCAGGTTCTGGAAGGCGGGGAGTTGCATCAACCCCGAAATGTAGTCGGGGTTGCCGGGGATGGTGCTGGGTGCGTCGTTGAGGGTCATGCCGTGCCTCCTGGTTCAGTGTAGCGGTGGATTCGGATTCCCGGAAGGTGCCGGACAGCTCCGGGAACAGGGACTGCTGAATTGGACGAACTTGTGGCATTTCCACCTCGCGATAGAGAGGGTATACGCAGATATAATATACTAATTGGCGTAGTCGTGTATTATTTACGATTTATTCTGACATTTGTTTCTGCGCAACTGGCCATCTGAGAGAGGCGGAAGGACAGTGCGGGCAGGAACAGGCCCGTGCGGTCGGGTGCCGGGGCGCAGTAAACGGCTACCGTTTTCTGCCCACGCTGCCGTCCTCCAGAGCCTCAAGTTTGCCATTCGGTGGCACCTGGGGAGTGTCCAGTTGAACGGGAGGCACCAGCCATGTCGTTTACCAGACTCAAATCTGAGACTCTATACTAAGTAGCAGGCAGACAGGTGTCCAACCAGGAAGGGATGCGATTTCAGGGACTCGCTGTGGTTCTGGCAAAGCTCCGTTGGCCCGAATTCATCGCGTGCGAACGCCAGAAAGATCTTGGTTTGGATGCCTATGCTCCGTCCAGTCTCTCTCCCGGACAACTGGGCAAGGGACTTGCCTGTTCGATCACGCCGACCTTGAACAAGATTCAGACGGACGCGCGCCGTGCCAAGGAACACTACCGCGATGTGCAGGTTCTTGTGTTCGCAACCGCGGGCAAAGTCAGCAAGCAGTTGGAGGAGAGCTGGCAGAAAGAAATTGCGAAGGAGTTTGGTTGGGAACTCCATGTAATGTCCCGTGAGGACATCATCACGTCTCTCCAACTGCCGGAGAATGCAAGCCTGTGCAATGCGCATCTGGGAATTCCCGTGCCTGCGCCCGAACCCGTTGTGGCCGCACTGCTCGATACCATCCTTGCGGCTAACCGTGACGTGATAAATGGCTGGTCGCGGTGGACAGAGGGAAAGCCGGTGATCGACCTGCGTTTAGTGCTACTTGATGACAAGGGGGCGGAGACGCAGGAAACGGTTCAACTCGCTGGTCTCGATCTATTGCTGCGAGAGAATCGGCGAGTCGTCATCGAAGCACCAGCAGGACGAGGAAAGACAACGACCCTGATTCAGTTGGCACGGCAGAACCAAGAGACCGGACGACTCGCCTTTCTGGTGGATTTGCCCGCATGGGTGGGACGAAAAGTGGGCATCTTCGATTTCCTGGCCGGAATGCCAGAATTTCAATTGCGCGGCATCTCCGCCCAGGCGCTGGCCAGTCTCTACCGGTCGCAGCAATTGACGTTCCTGTTGAACGGATGGAACGAACTGGCGCCAGCCGAGTCCGCAGACGCCGCAAGCCGGATTCGAGAACTAGAGCGTTCGTTTGTGAAGTCGGGTATTGCCATTGCGACCCGAGCGCATCCGCTGACTCCGCGCCTGCCTGGAAGTTCACGATTCAAGATTCTGACACTAACCTCCGGGGAGCGCGATGCGTATCTCACCATGCGCCTCGGGGACCGGGCACACAAGCTGCTGGGCCAGTTGAGGGCTAGCTCCGTTTTGAAGGAACTGACCACTACTCCGCTCGTACTTGCGGAGGTCGCATCGCTCTTTGAAGCCGACAAACACATCCCACCAAGCAAACTCGGAGTCCTTGATGCCGTAACGCGGCTGATGGAAGAAACCGGAGTACACCCGGAGGCGCTGGCTAGCCCGCCGCTTCGGGGCCTGGGCTGGCGGTACCTGGAGGGACTTGGAAGCTGGCTGGTCGCTAGCGGCGGCGTGCAGATTCCCGAGGCACAGGCACGTACTGTTGTTGGCAGGATAGCGCGCGATTTAGAGAATGAAGGGCAACTCACCGCAGTCCCTGAGCCCGCCGACCTCCTTGCGGCTCTCACTGCGCACGACGTTCTCGAACGCTCGACTTATCCCGATGTAAACTTCTCGTTCTTTCATCAGCAGTTTCAGGAGCTGTTTGCCGCGCTGCAATTACAGCGGGAACTGGTCGCAGTAGTTGCCACAGGAAACGGACGCGCGGAGTTTACAGCGAAATATTTGAACGAACCGGCGTGGTCGGAACCACTGTACATGCTGGCTGGTTTTATCGGGCAGGAGTCCAACGAGAAACCGACACTGAACGCTACGGCTATTGGGGCTGCACTGGTGGAAATGGCTCTCCCTGTAGACCCGGTCTTCGCATCGGAGTTGGCAAGGCTTTGCGGTTCGGCGGTGTGGAACGCTGTGCGGACTCCTGTCAGCACCCGGCTGCGGCAGCTCTATTTGAGTTCCAGCAAGTTCTGCCGCAGCGTAGGATTTACAGGCATGGTGGCGACTGGCTCGCTGGACTTCAGAGATGTAATCGTTCCTCTTCTCTCGTCCGAGAATCAGTCCATCCGACTAGATGTATATCGGACCTGGGAGCCATTTCCCATCTCGATTCTAGGCCCAGACTGGAAGCAGACTGTACGACAGTGGAACGAGGGGGCGCGAGCTGAATTCATATCCACGTTCCTGGAGCAGGATGCGCTGCGTGATGAAGTGATGTCCTTCGCCTTCGCCGATCCGAGCGCGAACATACGTGAAATGCCGCTCTCGGCGCTTTGGCATGTCATGCCAGCAGAGGAATTCGCCCGCTTTGCGATGACACTTGACGATGACCGTTTCTTCTCGCTATTGGACGATGTACCCATCGGCTTCATACCCCTAGCAATGCGTCCGCGAGCTGCGGCCATCTACATGAAGCGCGCAGAACAAATCGCTGACGCTAGTGTGCGCTTCAACGCCTGGACAAAGGCTGCCGAGTTGGGGGAGAGCAAAGCCCTAGAAGGACTGAAGCAAGAACTTCCCTTGTCGAACGCGGAGCATCTTGCCCGTCTAGAGCGTGGAGAACCTGGATCGGCGTTGAATCTACTTCGCAATGCAGATGCAGAGTGGGTATCGGCATGGGTGACAGAAACGATTTTGTCGGGAACTGTGCATGGAGATGTTTGGTTACGCATGGTAACCAACATCCCTGCGACCCTGAAGGAGACCCTTTTAGATCGCGTCACTGCAGAAGAATTGCGAACCAAGAATGCTCCAGGGATCATTCCTCTTTTGAAGAAGTTTGCCGATGAGGATATCGTCAAGCGGTTGTTTAGGCGCATTTGTGAACTAAAGCCGATCATCGCGCAAAGCCGTCCCGGAGATGACAAGCGCGCGGAAGCTGACCTATCTCGTCAACTGGAAACCATGCTCCGGGAGATCCCAACTACTTTAGTCATCGCGTCCATTCTCGAAGAGGTCGCAGACAAGGCCGATGCCGGACAACTAGAGATCATTATCGATCTCTTTCATATTGCAGGCCGGGAGGGGCCACCGTTGCGGGAAGCGCTTGCGCCGGAATTACGTGAGAGATTCCGGACATATCTCAAGTCAGTGCTAGGGATTGTACTCTCCCAGGACGATTTCAGCGGCCAATTGAAAGGCTACTTTGCGACGGTGCTTGCTCAGATAGGAGACCCTGCGGATTTACAGGTATTAGAGCAACTCATTCAAGCCGATATCGAACGACTGCGCACGGGACGCATTGCGCGTGCGGCGGATATTGAAGCGGCCCGCAAGGGGCGACCTTACCGTCAGAGTAAGCAAGGAAATGGCGCATTTATGAGTTGGGCGGTGTGGCACACCCAAGCGGTTCTCTATCTTGCGCGGGACGATGCACGGGGTCTTCTGGCTCGCCTGCTGAGCGCACCAGGTTATGAGCTGGATGCAGCGTGGGCGCTGTTTCAGTTAGCGCGGAAAGAGCCTCCATCCCTAGCGCAATGGCCGCGAAATTGGCCCATGCGCAATAAGGGCTTCGAACTGATCTGGGCTGCAAGAGCAGGTGAATCGGGATCGATCTTTGTCGAATCGCGGAGAACCGAGCTTGCTTCCGTGCTGAGAGCGCGTATCGAGTCTCTTCTGGCCTTGCGTTCGCAAGAGCAGCAGCCCCAGGGCTTCACCTGGTGGTTGAAGGAATTTGCCGTTGTTCTAGCGGAGTTGGACGGAAAGGCATCGTCCGATCTTGTGCTGGAAATACTGTGCCTCACGGAAACCGCAAAGACCCTTTATGACGGGTGGACTAAGATCAACGCATTAGAAGCACTTTTGATGCGTGGCGTCGTACTTCCCGACGAGAAGACCTGGGAAATCCTAGCACCGATTGTCGATCACGTTCGAGCGCATCGTTGGGACACGCAGCAATGGAATTTGCTGACACATACACTTTGCATCCTGGTCTTTACTGACAGACCAACAATGGAGATCGCACGGGTACGAGAAATCTTGCAGCAGGATCGCCTATCTGGAGAAGGAATCGGACGGCTAGTAAGCGCCTTGGGGCAAAGCCGCGCCGACGGGGCCGTTGGGTTACTGCGCGAGTTTGCCGATGGAACGATACAAGTGCCCAATCTCGGTGACACCTGGGTGGATGCCATCGCTCAGTTCGATACCGAGGAAGGGCATGACCTCCTTTGGGGCTTCGTTGATCCCACTCTGCCCCAACTTCCTCAAGAGATGCTTGGCAGACGAGAGGACCGTTTGGTGCTTCGGTTGGCGGAATTGGTCCGCCACGATGCAACAGCGGAGCGAAAACTGTTTGCCTTGGTTCATTCGCAGCTCAACCCGACGCAGATTTCCCTGCTGGGCAAGGTGCTGTTGGAACTGGGAAGCACAGACGCTCTGCTTCATGCCTTAGATTTGTTGAGCGATGACGGACCAAGCTCGGCGTCGTATGAGTTACACCGCAGTATTGAAGACACCTTCCTGGAGCGACGGGCATATCGGGAGTCTGCCAATATGTTTACTGTAGTTCCGCGCAGTTCCAATGCCATTCGCAATAAATTACTTGCAATGGTGCAGCATGATCCGAAGCGTAGGAAATCAGCATATGGGCTTCTGATGCAGATTGAGTCATGGAGGGATCAGCACGGTAGGCCGAATGGAGAACCCCGTAGCCCTGGTTTGACGGAAGGGCTATCCTGGCCGCCAGAACTGCCTACTCTGTGAGGGATCAGTTTACCCTCTAGTGGTTGTTGGGAAGCGCCTGTTCTGCCCTCTGGAAAAACGAGTGGAGTAGCCTTAGAATGTTGGCGAGCCTGTCGGCTCTCCCAGAAGTGCGGCGGGTTATCTGCAATCTGGAGGAAGTATGACGGATGGAAAGATCAGCAAGCTCCCCATCAGCGAGATTCATTCCGAAGATGGAGCTCAGGAGCTTGTCCGTTCTGAAAAGATGAAGCCATATCTCGCTATCTTGAAGGCACAGATGGCAGGGCAGGACACCGAACCGTATTTGGCTGCATTGGCCGCGCTGCCGTTGGAAGAGCGATACGTGTGGCGAGTGGTCTCTGCGTTGAAATGGGCTTTCTGCGATCTTGATACGGAAACTGCGATTGCCGATCTTCACACTCTGTCGGAAGCGGACCTCAAGAAAGTAGTGGAACCTCTATCATTGAGAGCCATTCAATTTTGCATGTTTGTCAACGCGCTGATTGGGGAGGAAGCTACGGAGCGAATCATGCAACACGCACTGCGGTGCGCAAAGGATTCGCCCGAGCCGGCTTCG
>JBEKQO010000408.1:0-5265 GCA_049519635.1 Terriglobia bacterium
AACGCACCCACGCTGATCGAAGCGCGCACCTATCGCTTCATGGGCCATTCCATGTCCGACCCCTCGCACGGCCATTACCGCACCAAGGTGGAAGTGGAAGAGCAGCGCCGGCACGATCCCATCAAACAGTTCAGCGCCGTTTTGGAGGCGATTGGCATTGTCGACCAGGCATTCCTTGACGAGGTCGAACAGAAAGTCCGCGACACCGTGGAGGAAGCCGTGGCATTTGCGGAGCGGAGCCCGGAACCCGATGCCAAAGAACTCTATACGGATGTGTACGTAGAATAATCGAGTCATCGGGCCATCGAGTCATTTCAGAACCAATGCCGCAACTACTCGGTGACTAAATGGCCCGAGGACCCAATGGCTCGATGACGCGATAATCGGAGTGTGAAATGTCCATATTGACCTATCGTGAAGCCCTTAACCAAGCCATGAGCGAGGAAATGCATCGCGATGAGAACATCGTGCTGATGGGCGAGGAAGTGGGCTTCTATAACGGCGCTTACAAAGTCAGCAAAGGCATGCTGGAAGAGTTTGGACCCATGCGGGTGCTTGACACACCCATCACGGAGCTGGGCTTTACGGGGCTCGGAGTGGGCGCCGCCATGTCGGGACTGCGGCCGATTGTGGAGATGATGACCTTCAATTTCTCCATGCTGGCCCTCGATCAAATTGTGAATAGCGCCGCCAAGATGCTCTACATGTCGGGTGGACAGTTTCCCATCCCCCTGGTGGTTCGCGGGCCGGGGGGCGCAGGCCACCAACTCGGCGCGCAGCACTCGCAAGCGCTGGAAGCGTGGTTCTGCCACGTGCCGGGGCTGAAGGTCGTTACCCCCGCGACCCCGGCGGACGCCAAGGGATTGCTGAAAACTTCCATTCGCGACAACAACCCGGTGGTCTTCATCGAGTCGGAGGTGCTTTACGGCACGCGCGGCGAAGTCCCGGACGGTGAACACCTGATTCCTCTGGGGGTGGCGGACATCAAACGGGTCGGCCGCGATGTGACCATCGTCGCGCACTCCAAGATGGTGCTGGTAGCGCTGGACGCGGCGGCGGACCTGGCTGCCGAAGGAATTGAGGCCGAGGTGGTGGACCCGCGCACGCTGCGGCCGCTCGACACCGAAGCCATCGTGAACTCGGTGAAGAAAACCAATCGCGTGGTGATTGTCGAAGAAGGTTGGAAGTACTGCGGCGTGGGAGCGGAGTTCGTGGATATCATCCAGCGCGCGGCGTTTGACTATCTCGATGCCCCCATCCTGCGCGTGACCGGCCGGGATGTTCCCATGCCCTACGCCAAAAACCTGGAACACCTGGTGCAGCCCGACAAGCAGAGAGTGAAGGACGCGGTCCACCAGGTGCTCTACCGGCAAGGGGTGGGGAGCCAGGGACACGCCTAAGACACTATTGCGCGACGAGCCGAGTGTTAAAGGAAAGTCAAAAGGCAAATCGCAAAAGTCAAAAGGCAAAAGTTAAATGCAAGTAGGTGCCGCTGCTCAGCCGCAGGTGAAAACTAAACCGAGAGTTTTTGGTAAGTGGGCTTTTAACTTTTGACTTTTGCGATTTGCCTTTTGACTTGCTCGTTCACTCTTGCCGCGCGGCGCCAGACTAATTCCGAAGCGAGGTTTCTCGATGGCCGTTAAGGTTATGATGCCCAAGGGCAGCGATACGATGACGGAGGGTAAGGTTCTGAAGTGGCTCAAGAAGGAAGGCGACGCCATTTCCACCGGCGACGGCGTGGTCGAAATCGAAACCGATAAAGTGAACATGGAAGTGGAAGCGATGGGCAGCGGAGTGCTCCGCAAGATCCTGGTGGCTGTTGACAAGGTGGTGCCTGTCGGCGAATTGCTGGCGGTGATTGCTAAGGCCGACGAGGACATCTCGGCTTTGGTGAAAGCCAATGGCGCTGGAAATGCAGGAGTCAAGAGCCCGGAGTCCGGCGTCCGGAGTCCGGAACCGGGAGCCAGTGCCCAGCACCCAGCACCCAGCACCCAGCCTCCAGCCCCTAGTCCCGCCCCTGAAGCGGGCGGCCGCGTATTGGCTTCGCCCCTTGCCAAGCGCATGGCCAAGGAAATGGGCCTGGAGATCGCCCAGATTACCGGCACCGGCCCCAATGGAAGGATCATTCGCCAGGACGTGGAGCGCCGTGCGGCGCTCGCCCCGGCGCCCTTTGCGGCGGCTGCCGGCGCGGGTGGCGCTCCGTCACCCGCCCCATTTCTGCCCCGCAGGCCTGCCCCTTCGCCGACGGGTCCCGAGTATTCCGACGAGCCGCTCAGCTCCATGCGCAAGGTCATCGCCACGCGCCTGGTGCAAAGCAAAGCGCCCATCCCGCATTTCTATCTCGCCATCGAAGTGAATATGCAACGCGCCAAGGAGCTGCGCGAATCCGCCAACTTGCTTGACCCCGGGTTGAAGCTCAGCTACAACGATATTATTTTGAAGGCCTGCGCGGCGGCGCTGCGGCAGAATCCGGAGGTGAATGCTTCGTTCCAAGGTGAGTCAATCCGGTATCACCACCGCATCCATCTGGGTATGGCGGTGGCCACCGACGGCGGCGGACTCATCACCCCTGTCCTCCGCAATGCCGACACGAAGAACCTGGCGGAGATTTCCAGCGAGTCCAAGGAACTGGTTGCCCGCGCCCGCACCCGCAAGCTTCTTCCCGAGGAGTACGCGGGCTCCACTTTCTCTATTTCCAATCTCGGGATGATGGGAATCGACGAGTTCTCCGCCGTCATCAATCCGCCCGAAGGCGCCATCCTGGCCGTGGGCGCGGTGGCGGAGAAACCCGTGGTGGTGGACGGGCGCGTGGAAGTGGGCCTGCGCTGCCGGCTGACGCTTTCATGCGATCATCGCGTCGTGGACGGCGCGACCGGGGCGAAGTTTCTGCAAAGCCTCAAACAGATTCTTGAAAATCCCGTGTACCTGGCGTTTTGAGCAAGAAAATGTAGCGCAAGGCTCGCTTTCCAGCCTTGCGGCTTTTTGACCGCGCCATGGCTTTGACGGCGCAGCCCAACCCCAAGCGCCGGGAAGAGCCGCAGGGCCGGACGGCGGGCACTGCGCTACCTTACCCTTATGATATTTGAAAAAGAACTGGAAGTTGCACAACGCATTGCCGAGCAAGCCGGGCGGCTGGCGCTGGAAAATCACGCGCGGGGGTTCGAGTGGGAAGCCAAGCCCGACGGTTCTCCCGTAACCACCGCGGACCTCGCCAACGAGCGGCTGATTACGAAGCTGCTGGAGGAGGCGTATCCCGACGACGGCCTCCTGGGTGAAGAGGGCGCATCGCGGGAGGGGCGCAGCGGCCGCCGCTGGATCGTCGACCCCATCGATGGCACGCGCAGCTTTGTGCGTGGCATTCCCACCTGGGGTGTCATGCTGGCGCTCGAAGCTGAGGGCAAAGTGGTGGTGGGCGCGGTTAATCTGGCGCCGCTGGGGGAACTCTATTCCGCCGCGGCGGGACTGGGCGCTTATTGCAACGGTACGCGCATCCACTGCTCGCTGGCGAAAACGCCGAACCAGGCGATGCTTTGCCTGACGGGATTCGACAAGGTCGTGCAGCACGGTTGGGGTGAGCGCCTGCTTCCCTGGATAACCCAATTCTGCTCCGTGCGAAGCATGGGTGGTTGCATGGATGCGATGTATGTGGCCGCCGGACGCGCCGAGGTGTGGATTACCATGGAAGCCAAAGCGTGGGATTTGGCGCCGCTCAAGATCATCGGCGAGGAAGCCGGCGCGAGCTTCTTTAACCTCGACGGAAAATCGAGCATTTCCGGCGGCAGTTGCGTGATAACCATCCCTTCCCTGGAAAATGAGATTCGCCGCTTCCTGGGCATCGATTTGCGGACGTAGCGCTCCCGCCCGGCGGGAATGACCCCGCCCACCTCCCGGCACCCAACCCGCCGGGGATTCCCTGCCCTTCCGTCTTTTAAGCTATATAACTAGGCTATAATTGGAGATGCTTCGCGAATACGCGAGCATCGGGGCTGGCGTCTAACCCGGACTTCTCACCACCCTGGGACGCTCTCGGGGCTCCCGGAAAGGCGGGGCTGAACAGGCTGCGGGAAGACCCTACAATGCTGTCATCCCGAGCCCGTTCGCTGTCATTCTGAGCGCAGCGAAGAATCTCGCTCGGCGTGTTTTCAAGGCAATGCGAGATTCTTCGTCGCCGCTGCTCCTCAGAATGACAGTGCCGACGAGTTTTTCCGCAGCCTGTAAAGCCCCGCCCTTCCCCACCCCGTGGCGAGAAATTCGGGCTAAGTCCGGGGCTCGCTGCCTTCTGCCTACTGCCTTCCAAAGTGCGCGACGGGTTCGAACGCTTTGGCGAGGGCTTTCCCGTAGGCCTCTACGTCGTACCCTCTCCAGCCTTCCCATAAGGTCCAGGCGCGCACGCGATCGTCGACCAGCGAGGAGCGAGCGTCGGTGATGATGAACTCGATGTTCTCGCCCGGCCGCAATTTCACGCCGGCGCGGTCCAGTTGCCGGGCGGCGATGGCGGTGGAGCTGTTTTTTTGATAGTTGCCGGGAGCTTTGGTCAGGCGCTTGCGAATCACCAGTTCTTCCGCCGCCACGCTGCCGTCCCGGAGCCGCTCCTGGTAGCGCTCGTAAACTTCCCGCGCCTCGCGGAGTTTGTCACAGTAGGTGGCGAAATCCCGCGCCTCGGCCAGAATCGCCAGCACCTCGCGCTGCATCCGGGTAACAAACGGCGGCGTGTCGTGCCGGCGGCATTCGAGCCCGCGCACCTTGAGTTCGCCCTCGTCCGACACGCAGAAAAAGCGGTTGGGCACGGGGATCTCCGCCGATTGCTTGGAAGGCAGGAAGACGGCGTAGCGATAGACGGCCTCCAGCGCCATCGGCAGGCGGGTGATCTGTTCGATTTCCTGCGCCAGACGCAGATAGTCCTCGCGGGACGCCAGAGGCGTAGGGGCGGTTCGCGAACCGCCCCTACATACGTAGATTGAATCCACCAGCGCGTGCAGCACCCGGAAGCCCCGCTGCTCCGCCACCTCTTTCGCCACCAGCAATTTCTCCCGCGCCAGGGCATTGATGGCCTCGTGCGCCTCGATTTTGCCGAAGCGGGCGTTCTTGTAGCCGGTATAGCCGAAGCAGCAAACCAGCAGCCACTTCAGCACGTCGCGGCGTTGTTTACAGGCGGAGGGACTCGGGACTCGGGATTCGGGACTCGGGATTCGGGACTCGGGGTTTGCATTCCGCAGCGAGCCACCCATTTCCGATTCCGGATTCCCAATTTCAGATTCCGGTTCC
>JBEKQO010000409.1:0-5254 GCA_049519635.1 Terriglobia bacterium
CCTTGAGCCCAAGGAGCCGTTCCTGGGTCGGCATCCTACTTGCTGAAAGCAGCGCACCGGCGAAGTCGCGCGCAGAAACTCGCGCCTGCGTCGCCGCTGCGGTCCTTACGTGCGGATTTGGGATTGAACATCGAAGGGCGGGGGAAAGCGCGGACGGATGTGCGACTTGCTAGGGTTGGGGAGAATTCCCTTTGCCCATCGGAGACGGCGGGTTGGCGGGGGCCTTATCCGGGAGCGTGTAAATCTTCTCCCCAGGTTTGGCCAGGTGCATCTGCTCGCGGGCCAAGCGCTCAATGGCAGCGGGGTCCGACTTCAGCGCCCGGTTTTCTTTATCCAACTGGTCATTATCCTGTTTAAGCTGCAAGATCTGCTGCTGAAGCGTCTCAAGCTCTTGGCGCTGCCGGCGCGAGGCCAAATATCCGTTCTGGCCGAAGATATTATGGACAATGAGCGCGATCGACACCAGCAACAGCACCAGGATGCCGTTGCGATAGAGCGCGGTAGTGTCAAAGTTCGAATCGTTCATGGACCGGGCAGTACACCTCGGAAATTAGCGGCGATTTTACCCCACCGAATGGCGGCGTAAAGCCGCCTCTACATCAAACTGACTCTGTGCCTCCCATGAAGGGGGTTGCTTCCAATGCTCCCCTCATTGTATCTTCGGTGGCAAGTTTCCTGCAACCGAGCGGTCTGCCAAACAAGGCTTGGCCGCGAGGAGGGCCCGTGACCGACAAGGTTGTTATCCTGGTGACTGCGGCGAGCAAGAAGGAATGCCGCAAGATCGCCCGCCACTTGGTGGAAAGTAAACTCGCCGCCTGTGTCAGCATCACTCAGCCCATCGAGTCCTTTTATCGCTGGGAAGGGAAAATCGCCCAGGATCAGGAATATCAACTCCTCATTAAGAGCGCGCGTGATTTGTTTCCGGAAATCAAGGCGGCCATTTCCAAGCTGCACAGTTATCATACCCCGGAGATCATCTGCCTGCCCATCATCGAGGGCTCACGAAATTATCTCCAATGGGTAGGTGATTCGCTAAAGCCCGCCAGCCCCATGGAAAAAGGCGTTGACGACAAGGAACCGTAACGTGGCACCCGGCACAGGGAAATTGTTATTCTCCGGCCGGTGGAAGAGCGCCGGAGGACTCGCCCGGATTTCTCACTGGGCGTTTGGAAGGGCGGGGCTGAACAGGCTGCGGAAAAGCCCATTGGCACTGTCTTTCTGAGCATTGACAACTGTTCGGCTGCCCATGATCGGTAGAAACTCAGGTCGAGGAAGGGTAGCGCGGACCTGTTTTTTAGGTCCGCGGCACGTCCCCGATGGAAAAGGAAAAGCCGCGGACCTAAAAAACAGGTCCGCGCTACGCCTGCTGAGGAGCCCCGGCGACGAAGAATCTCGCATTGCCTTGAAAATACACAGAGCGAGATCCTTCGCCGCCGCTCAGGATGACAGCACGGTAGGGTTTTCCGCGGCCAGTGAAGCCCCGCCCTTCCGGCAGCACCCCAAAGCGTCCCCGCGTGGTGAGAAGTGCGGACTATCGCAGGAAAAGAGCTGCCCGCTACTTTCTCGTCTGCCCGGTGGCGAAGCCGTGCAACCGCACTTCCACTTTCTCCTCAAGGCTGTCGTAGTACTCCTTCAGAATGGCGATCACCTCAGGTTTGGAGAATTCCGGCGGAACCGGTTTCCCCTCGCTCATCAGTTTACGGAGTAGGGTCCCGGAAAGCAGCAGACGCGCTCCGCCCTTATAGTTGCCGTTTTCATCGATCACCGCCTTGCTCTCGTGGGGGCAGGTCTTCATTGATGCCATACTCCCACATTCGTAGCAGTAGAAAGTCCAGTCCATGCACAATGGCCGCAAAAGCAGGGCGCCGGCAGGAATCTCCTGGAAGATTTTCTGGGCATCAAAGGGTCCGTAGTAATCGCCCACGCCGGCGTGGTCGCGTCCGACTATCAGGTGCGTGCAACCATAATTCTGACGGAACACGGCGTGCAAAAGGGCTTCGCGAGGCCCGGCATAGCGCATCTCCATCGGGTAGCCGCCCTGAATCACCCGGTCCCGGCGAAAATACTTGTTGACCAATGCATCGATCGCCTTGACCCGCACTTCTGCCGGGATGTCGCCGGGTTTGAGTTTGCCGACAAGCTGGTGAACATACACGCCGTCGCAAACCTCAATCGCGATCCAGGCCAAGTAGGCGTGGGAGTTGTGCATGGGATTGCGGAGCTGAAGAGCAGCCACCGTGTTCCATCCCCGCTCCGCAAAAAGCTTGCGGGCCTCGGCGGGCCGCTGGTAAATACCTTTGAACATCTCCGGGTAATAGGATTCGGAAGTCACTTTCACGGGGCCCCCGAGATTCACCGGCCCCTGCTCCATTACCTTTTGCACGCCGGGGTGCGCCGCATCCTTCGTGCGGAAAACCTGTTGGCACTCATGTTCCTTGTCGATTGTGTACTTCTCCGTAACTTTCAGGGTGCCCATGATGAACTCGGTTTCAGTGTCCCAGAGCGCCACTTCCTCGCCGATCGCAATCGAATCCGCCAAGTCCCGATCGGCCGAGAGGGTAATGGGAATGGGCCAGAAGAGGCCATTCTTGCTGGGCAGCCGGAAATTGTCGCAGCAGCCTTGCCAGTCGTCTTTGCCCATAAACCCATCGAGCGGCGTGAACGCTCCGATCCCCATCATGATGAGATCGCTGGTTTCCCGACTGGTCATTGGGACCTTCTTCAGACTTTGCGCCTTCTTGCTTTCCTCCTCCCACCACGCGCCCTCCAAAAGAAGGGGCTGGAGCTCACGGCTTCCGTGAGGAAAAATCAGATCGCTCATTACTTCCTCCAAAAAAGTTTTGTATTTTTTCTTCGTCATCAGCCCAGCAAAGCACGGAAGTAATCATAGTACGCCTCCCAACTCTTGTCATCAGGATGGACTTGGCGGGCAGTGGTGTCATTTGCCGTCGCACGGCCATCTTGGCCGTGACCGCTCACGGGCGGGACACCCGTGCCACAGCAAATGACTCCACTCCCGACTTGGCCGGGCGTCGTTGACCAGCAGGGTGGACCGCCACTCGCCACTTCCTTTGGATTGTCCGGCGTGGGGGATGTGGCACAGCCATTCCTTCGGCAAGGTCTGGGTAACCTCGGGTATTTGCTCCACAGGGTTGCGCCCGCTGAATCAGCATTTGCCGCAGGTGCCGCTGCCGCAAGATCAGTAACACGATCAGGGTCGGACACGCGTAATGAACTCCAAGAACTTCTTCCTAAGGACAACTTAAGATGAAGGCAACAATCTCCGGCTTCATGACGGACCTGGCCTATCCCTTGCCTTTTCATCAGCATCCAGGGATAACAGGGGAGAAGTCGTTCTCTGCTGTACCCTATTGGCGTGGAAAGAAGGACTCTTGCGTGATTTCCCGGCCCATAATTCCATACTATCTCTTGCCTTTTCAGTAATATCCATGCCTAACAGGTAAGCTTTTTGTATTCGTTAGCTTATGGGCGCTGCGCCAACTCTAAATTCGTTTTCCCTTGTTTTCAGCAACATTCTGGCTTTGCTCGTAATTTTATTTTTTTGCACCCGTGCCCGGCGCAACCAGAAACAGGCAACTGCTTTAAGGTCAACAGGTTGAAATATGGGGCAGGGGCGGAGCGTTTGCCCAAATCACATCGAACAGCCTTTATTTTGAATGACATATAGGTGTCTATGGCCTGGGACTCTGGAATCTCGCTTCAATTCTTGACGGAAGGAGCGCTAACGCGCTGAGTAGTCAGGCTCCCGCTTCCATGCTACCGCCTATTTCCGACCATCCTCGGCCCGTCGGCGGGCACCTGAAAGCCCGCGCCAGTCCCATGGGCTAGTATACACAAAATGCTTGCCCGCGTCAAGACGGTTAAGCCTAGGGTAGTGTCCTAATTGTGTGTTGATGGGGTTTTTCTTGGCAGGGGAATTGCCTTCCTCGTCTTACTGCGCTATGATTGGGCGAAATCTTCCCAGAGTTTTTCAGGGGAGGAATTATGACGAAACTGGCAAGTCTTTTGTTCCTGCTGGTGGTTTTTGGCATACAAACTCCGGGCTCCCCGCCACGTCTCAAAACGTGTTCGGCGGCAGCAAGCCCAGGTTCTGTCGAGTGTGAAGGTTCTACTACGTGCCCAGAGCACAATGTGACCTCGGTATTTGCGTCTCAGACCAAGCAAGTTTGGAACATGCAGAAAAGTAAATACTGCACGTACGGGCTCTACCGTCATGCTTTGGCGGAGCCGGTCGGAAAGACGCACGAGTTCTGGGAACTTTGTGGGTGCGAATAGAGGCAATACGCCGTAAGTGGATGATACACTAGAACCGGAAAGCTTTACGTTCCACAACCCGCCATTGAGAAGCGAGTTGCCGCTCGCGTCTCTCCCTCAGATCATGGACAACTCCATGATATAGGAGAGTCCTGCGAAATGTCAAACCTACTGCAAATAGAAGATGAATCAATAATACTCTATGAGCCGTTGGTGGCCAGCATCCTTCAATTCCTCCAGGCCAAGGAGCCTGTTCCTGTCGAGAGGATTCGTGCCCTCAACAGGGCAAGCGAAATCGCGCGGGTTCATTGGTACAGTTCAGAAGCTGGGGTTACTGAGTCGGCCGCTGCTTACGGCAAACCTCGGGCCGATTTTGTAGAGTCTTCTCAAACTTAAAGAATTCGTCTAGGAATTCTTTGTGTTTAAGGTCTAACTTCCCTTCTGGCGGTTTGTTTGCATTCCAAGCTGCATAGAGGATAGCTGCGAGAATTCGATTTTCGTTCATCTGCATTCCACCGTCCTTTCGCGGGTTTTGGGCGGGAATTCTATCGCACGTTCCCGCCTGTTGGAACCTCTTTTATGCAGCCCGTCACTAGGCGACGGTAGTCAGCAGTTCCGATATTTCCCAAACATGGTCGGTAATTCCTGTCTGCATCGCGGGAGTAACCCGAAGGGTTTGGTGAACGCGGCAAAAATTATAGAACGCGAACCATAGCGCGTAAGCTGCCTTTAGGTTCTCCCACTTTTTGCTGAACCCGTTCGTCAATCTCGTCATCCGGCGCATTCCCATACGAATGGATAAATTCTGTCTTTCGACGTGCGAAGTACATATTCTTCTGAGTGCGGGTTGTCCCCACCTAGTGTAGTGTCTCATAAATAGCTTTACAGACTTTCCGGCGTTTGCTATGATCTTGGTCATGCCAAACACAAGTCGGGCGATCGAGTTGCAAGCGGCTGAGCGCGCGCAAATGGAGCAATG
>JBEKQO010000410.1:0-5227 GCA_049519635.1 Terriglobia bacterium
ACTTTACGACGGGGAACGGTTCCCACACCACCTCGGGCCTGCTGGGGCCTGGCTATAATTCCATGGATGTCAGCCTGGGCAAGCGCCTGCCCATCGGTGGCGAGCGGGCCGTTGAGTTCAACGCTACGGCCCTGAATGTCTTGAATCATGCGAACTGGAACTACCCTGATACGATGATCGGTTCGGCCAGTGAGCCCAATGTTGACGCCGGCAGAATCATTGGCTCCCATGGTGGCCGCGTCATCCAACTTGGGCTGAAGTTCAGCTTCTAATGCTCCGATACTTTCCCTTGCTTCTCGCACTTCTGGCTGCCGGTTCAACGCTGGAAACCGTCCAGGCGCAAACGGCCAGTGTTTCCATTCCCGCCTGGGTTGAGGAGGGGAATTGCGGTCCCGCTCCCAGGTTCGAAGCCACCTTCAACGGCAAACCGGCGCCGGTAACGTCCCAGTTGGGCCCGGGAAGCGACCAGATTATTCTGATGGTCTTCGATTTCACCGGAGAAGTCTCTTTGGTGGAGGCCGCGAAGCAAGCGGTAGTAGAAGAAATCTCCCGATTGCCCGCCAACGCTTGGGTGGGTCTCCTGCGGGATCAGGACGGATTGCATGTGCTGGCCGACCCCGGCCCCAATCGTCAACCCCTGGTGGATGCCATCAAGGACTTCGCCGGCATGGGTAAGCCCGGCTTGTTTGAAACGGTCAACTCGGCGCTGACATTGGCGGACAGCATCATGCGCAAATCTGCCGTGCGCGTATCTGTTCTGTATATTACCGACGGCAACATCTATAATTATCGCGAAGATTACACGAATCCGGTCATCAACGGGAGCGATCCCCACGATCTCAGCCGGGTCTTTCCCGATGCCCTGATTCAGGATAAGATTTCCAAGCTGGTGGGGGATGTCAGTTCGCTGGAGGCGCCCCTGTTTGTTACTCACATCAACTTCCGCGGGGATACCCTCAACGAATCCTATCAGAATGGGCTGCTGACCCTTGCGGATGCCACGGGCGGCAGGGGGCAGGTGTGCCGCTCGGTAGGGGAAATCCCCGATGCGATCGCCGCAGCGTTCACCCGTATTTCCAGCGCTTGGCGGCTGACCCTGGGCGTGCCCCCCAAGTTTCACAGCAACGCGCAAATCCATCTGAGTGCCCCGTGCGAGGGCGAAGACGTGCGGCTATCCTGGCGCACGCGCCTGCGCCCGAAGGAGGGTTAATGCGTTCCTTGGGCTGGCGAATCACTTTTGAACTGGTTTTGGGGGCGGTGCTGATCGCCTCCCTGGTCATAATCTTGCGCCAGTCGCGCCGAATCGTCGAATACCAGCGCCACCAGGAGGCGGATGCCCAGGCCCTGCGTTTGCTCCAGGAAGCTTGCCGCCAGAAGGACCTGCAAAAGGCCCTCCCGGGGGCGACCGAGGAGGCGCCGGCGGGGAACGATCATGCCGGCATTGCCAAGAGGGAGGTGGTGATTGAGCGGCTTGATCGCGAACTGGCAGAATCCCGCTCCACTATCACCAACCTCCAGACGCAACTCTCAGCCGCCAATGATCAGAACGCCAAAACCCAGGCGAGCGCCGACGAGCGTTGGCAAAAACAACAGGCAGATGCGCAGGCGCAACTGGAAGACTTGCAGAAGAAGCTGGACGCCGCGCAGGCGGAGTCGGACATTGCTCGCCAACGCGTCGCGGCTTTAGAAGCGGATAACGCCAAGCTGAAGACGGATACCGCTGCCGTCACCACTCGCGCCACCGATGTGGCCCACACTATCGCCAGCCTCCAGGATCTGGATCGCCGTCGCGACGTTTATTTGACTTCCATCCTCCGCCGCTACCGTGACATCACCAGCGAATTCCACGCCATGAGCAGCATGCTGGATACAAGCCACGACCCGAGCTCCGGCGCGTGCAGCGGGGCCGTCCTAAGCCGCATCCAAAATGCCGTGAATTCGGCGGAGGATGACATGCGCCAATTGAACGAGTTGAACGACCGCTCACAGAAACTGGAGAAAGAACTCCTGAAAAAGTGACCCGCGCACGGGCTCTTCAATTCGGCGGGTTCGCCAAAATGCCGTCACGGCCCAAGGGGGAAGTCAGGCGGTGGTGGCGGCCACCCGGTTGCCGAATTTCCTTGATACGGAGAATATCGCGCCAATCTGAACCAGTCCCGCCAGCCTATATTTTGCCA
Organism: Terriglobia bacterium; assembly: GCA_049519635.1. Taxonomy (GTDB): domain Bacteria; phylum Acidobacteriota; class Terriglobia; order UBA7540; family UBA7540; genus Bog-366. Next base: position 2,178 of record JBEKQO010000410.1, read on the forward strand.
CCGAGGCAAGCCCGGCGGAAGCGATACAGCCGCACTCGGTGCACACGGGACGACCGCCAAACTGGCAGGGGGTGATGGGGGTAGTGAAGTCGGAGGAAACGCAGGCTGTCGTCTGCGCGAACATACATTCCTGGGGAGAAGTGGGCGGGTCCTGGAATCCTTTAAGGACCCGGTCCGGCAGATCAATGAGCGGGAACATCCGGCGGAGGCGGCAAAGCTCCTCAAGTACCTTGGCACGATCTTGCCGGGTCAACCGTTCTTCACTCACCTCCCCTTCCTGCGGTGTGTACAGGCTGAACCAGATCTTCCTTACCTCCTTTCGCTTGGACCAGAAGCTGGCAAAGTCCTGCAAGTAATCCCGTCGCTCGATGAGCTGCTTGGTAATAGTGCAGTGAACATTGATCCTGTGCCCGGCAATGTGCTTCAAGATGCGATCGTAAGTGGCGGGAGCCCGGCGGCGATCATGTTCGGGCTGAAGTCCGTCAATGGAGACGGCAAGGTAAAGATTGGAAAGACCTCGCCACGATCCTGGGATCGGCCGAACGGCGCTGGTAACGAGCATCACTTCCACTCCCATGTCCTTCAATTTGGGAAGTAGGACTTCCAGTTCACGGTAACGCACAAGCGGTTCGCCCCCCACGATGGAAACATGCAGCGGACGAAAGCGTCGAACCAATCCCAGAACTCCCGCTACCAATGCCTCTCCTTGGGCGTCGCGAAGCTCGCGAAGCGGTCCTGCACTACCCAGATGGTCTGGGCCATAGGCATAACAGCCTGGACATTGCAGAGGGCATTCTTTAGTAATTTCAATAGACAAGAAAGGCTTTTGGCCCTGCAAGATGCGGCCCCAAGCCGGAATCAGATCAATGTTCCTCATGCTTCCTCCCTCTTCACACTGCCGACCGACAACTCACCTTCGTGGCACACCCCCATATCTGCGATGGCTCCAGGCAAGAATTCACATTGCCGGAACGCCTACGCAAGACGCAGTGACTTTTAGTCCATTAGATTGCGAATCGGAGCGTAGAGTTGGCTAGAAGGAGGATTTCGATAACTAGCCGAAACAGTATGCCTAAAGCGGATCGGGTAGATCCACCTTGCCTGGACGCCCTTCCAGACCCGGCGCGAGAATTTCGTGCTGGAGACAGTCGGTTCAGAATGAACTCGCCGATTTAGGTAAGCCGTGGTACATATGTTCCTCCCGCTCGCACTGACAGCAAGCTGCGAATAACAGGGTATGGGTACTGATATCAGAGGCTCACGACAATGCATCGGTTAAATTCCAGGCGTGATTGCTACAGGGGCTTCATCCCCAGTGCGGGCAAGAGGGCAGCAGCTTGATCGAAAGCGAATTTATGCTAAGGTTACTCGGGAGGTTCGAATCAGGAGGTTCGGCTATGCAACGTGCACGGAAAGCTTTCGTTGGGACCATCGCCACGGCACTCTTGTTGGGCGCCGGATTATGGGTGGTCGATGAGAGAGCGGCCTCAGCGTCCGGCCAAGCAGGCGCCCTGGCGCCGACGCCTCCCATGGGATGGAACAGCTACGATGCCTACTGTGGCGACGTGACCGAACAGGAAGTGAGGGCGAACGCGGATTATCTGGCCGAGCACATGTCTCGCTATGGCTGGAAATACGTGGTGATTGATTACTATTGGTATTTTTCCCACACGCAACCCAACCGGGAGCAGGAAAAGTGGGAATTTAACCTGGATGATTATGGGCGCCTCGTTCCTGCTCCCAATCGTTTTCCCTCCGCCGCCCAGGGGCAGGGATTCAAACCCCTGGCCGATTATATTCACAGCAAGGGCTTAAAGTTCGGGATTCACATCATGCGCGGAATCCCCCGCGCGGCCGTGGAGAAAAACCTGCCGATTCTAGGCACGTCCGCACGCGCGCGGGATGTGGCGGACACCGGGAATGTGTGCTCCTGGTCGACGGCGATGTATGGAGTTGATGTCACCAAGGCCGCCGGTCAGGCTTACTACGATTCCATTGTGGCTCTGTATGCGAAGTGGGGCGTGGACTATATCAAGGCTGACGATATGAGTTTTGCCGACAAGCCTGCGCGCGAGAATTACCACGGACCGGAAATCGCCGCTCTGCACCGCGCCATCGTGAAGTCGGGCCGCCCCATTGTGCTGAGTCTTTCGCCCGGCCCGGCTCCGCTGGATCAGGCTGCACACCTCGCGGAGAACGCAAATTTGTGGCGCATTTCCGGCGATTTTTGGGACAACTGGAAGTCGCTCGAAAAACAGTTCGCCCTCTGCCGTGCCTGGGCGCCGCACATTGCCCCGAATCACTGGCCGGACGCGGATATGCTGCCCCTCGGGCGGCTGCGTATTCGCGGCTACGAGGACCCGGTGCGGCAGACGAATTTCACTCCGGCGGAACAGCGTACCCACCTCACCCTTTGGGCGATTTTTCGCTCCCCCCTGATGATGGGTGGCGATCTGCCCACGCTGGATGCGGCTACGCTGGAACTGCTGACCAACCCAGAGATGCTTGGCGTGGATCAACACAGCGCCCGCAATCGCGAATTGTTTACGCGCGGGAACCAGGTGGCTTGGACTGCGGATGCTTCCGGGTCGCGCGACAAATACCTGGCGGTTTTCAACATGGATGATCAGTCGCCGGCGGAAGTCACCGTCCGCTGGAGTGAGTTGGGCCTGGGCGAGAAGTGCGCAGTGCGCGACCTTTGGAAGAAAGAAGATCTAGGGGTTGTTGATGCCGCATTCGCACCCAAGATCGCGCCGCACGGCGCGGGCCTCTACCGGGTTATGCCCGAGCGCTAGGGGCTGTGTGTTCGGGGCCAGGTTCTGGGTGCTGAGTAATGATTAAGCGCAAGGGGTAACCTGCGAAGGGTAAGGTGTAAAAGCTAGACAGCTTCACACTTTACCCTTCATCCTTTACCCCTTATAACTCTACAATCAGTACTGTCCGGTTAAAACTCGAATAGATTCAACTGCTTAGCAAGTTCCATGTTTTCAGTTTCATCGGCAACGTTGAAAAACCCCTGTGAAATCGGGATTTTTTCGAAAATCGTGACA
>JBEKQO010000411.1:0-5192 GCA_049519635.1 Terriglobia bacterium
GCTTCGAGCTTGCGGGCCCCGTCCTGGTCCAAATCGAGATAGAGGTGCCGGACCTCCTTTAAGTCTCCCTTGGTTCTTCCGCGGGCGTGCTCCTTGAACGTATTGAGGCTCATATAGACGTCCGACCCCGTGGCGTTCAGGTGGCGCAGCCAGCGTTGGTAGTCGGGGCTCGAGATGTTTTTCGCGGGGCTGATGCGCTGCACGACCTCGCCACTCTTGCGGTTGAGCGCGACCACCGCCAGCCAGTCATCCGGCTTGAAATTCTCATTGATGTAACTGCGCACGGACTCCTCGGCCGCGCGGGTGCGCTCGGAAGGAACGGGAGTGGGCTGCGGGCGGGGTTCGTTCGAAACCTCGCTGTCTCGCCGGCGGGGCTCAAATCCGAATTCCCTCTTAAAATCCTGCTTCCCTTGGTCAACGGTAGAAAGGTCGAGAGAGGAGGCGGTATTCTCTTCTTCGATCAAGTGCCGGGCGTAGGCGCGGACATCGCGGCCGGGATTGAGGCGCACGAAGTCGCTGGCGAGCGCAACCTGTTCCTCGATCTGGTCGTCCGGTACGCCGCGTTCCATCTCCTGGCGAATCAGGGCGCGGTCGCGCTCCTCGCTTTCGTATTGGGCGCGGAAAGTATCACCGTTGTCAGTACTCATAGTTCCTCCTTGCGAACGAAGATGGGTCTGAGGCTATAGAGATCGCTTTCGGGGTTGTATGCCTGTACTTCGAGGATGGCAGAGACGAAACGACGCCCCGGCCGGCGCTCAATGTGGACGATCAGGTGGAGCGAGTCGGCGATGTTGCTCTTGATGGCGCGGTAGGGAAGCTCCATCTCGCTCTGGAGCACGCAGGTAGTGAAGCGGCTCAAGGCCTGGGTGGCGGAATTGGCGTGGACGGTGGATAGCGTGCCGGAGTGCCCGGTGTTAAGGAGTTGCAGCAAATCGAACGCCTCGCCGCCGCGAATCTCTCCGAGGATGATGCGGTCGGGCCGATGCCGCAGGCTCGCCCGGAGGAGCTCGCGGATGGTGACGGCGGGCAAACTGCCATCGGCGTCCCGCGCCTCGAAGCGCACCAGGTTGGGGGTACGTACCTGAATCTCCGCGGTGTCCTCGATCACCAGGATTCGCTCGTCCTTGGGGATGAAGTTGGCGAGGATGCTGAGGAGCGTGGTCTTGCCGGTTCCGGTGCCGCCCGAGATCAGGATGTTCTGGCGCTCAAGAACGGCCTTGACCAGCAAGGCGGCCGCTCCCTGGGTAAGGGAGCCCGAAGCAATGAGCTCGGGAAGGCCGAAGTTCGGGGCATTGAACTTACGGATCGTCAGCGTCACGCCCGTGAGGCTGCAGGGGGGGATGACGGCCGCTACCCGCGAGCCGTCGGGAAGGCGTGAGTCGAGGATTGGTTTCTCGTCGGAGATATCGCTGCCGAGCCGCCGCGCTACGTTCTTGACCGCCACCAGAAGGGACTTTGGGTTGAGGGTGACGGGAACCTCTTCGAGGAATCCCCGGCGCTCGATGAACACGTGCTCGGGGCCGTTGACCATAATCTCGCTGACCTCCGGATCGAGAATGAAAGGCTCGATCTGCCGGAGAAACGGCAGGATCATTTCGAAACCAGGTCCCCGCCGAGTTGCCCCTCCTCCAGTTGCCGGAAGTAGCTCTTGTTCACGTCCAGGAAGCACGGCTTGAGGTACATCAGCGTCGGGGGCAGGGGGTTGAAGCCATCGTAGGCGAGCGTGATCGTCTGGGCGTTCTTGAGCTCCGTGAAGGTCTTGGTGTCGAAGCGGAAGTCGCTCTGGGTGTTGTAGCTCTTGGAGGTCGTGACGTTGGCCTTGTGAGCCACGGATTTTCCCGTCCACAGGCTCACCCGGGCGTCGTGCCCGCTCTCCGAGATGTTGTAGTTCACCTTCCATTGGTCCTCCTTGCCGCACAGTTCGCTGGCGGTCTTGGCGGAAAATCCGTCGGTCTGCGTCAGGAAAATCTTGGTCCGGAACGATTGCAATACGGTGCGCCAGGTTTCCCCCGGCAACGCGTCATGTAGCGAGCTGATGCTTTGCGTGGCGACGATGGGAATGCAGCGGGGCTCGCGGGAGAGGGCTAGAAACTTTTCGTCGCCGTTGGGGTCGTTCTGCCCCGCCGTGGCGAACTCGTGGTATTCGTCGCAGATGAAGAACACCTGGCGCCAGTAACGCTCGGGGTCCTTTTTGATCTTGGGGATCCGGTTCAGCACGGCGCGCTGGAAGTCGAGCTTCATCATGCAGCCGAGGGCTCTGGCCAGGCCCGAGTTCATGCTTACCGGGAAATCGATCGCGCAGACCTTCCCTTGCTCGATCAGATCGCCCAAGGGAGGCAGCGGACGGCCGTACCGCCCGTCGGCGTTGAGCTTCGGGTCGTAGCACTCCTTGGGCGGGCAGAACGTCCGCTTGACCAAGGGATTGTCGTCAAAGAGCGATAGGAAGACCGAGATGCCCTCGACAATCGAAGTGCGCAACTTGTTATCGATGGAGAGCCAGTCGTACTGGTACCAGCGTTTGACGGCATCCAAAATCTCGCGCTTCATGGGTTGGGCGGTGCTGGGTGAGTTCTCGGTCTGGCACTCGTACTCGATCCCGGCTTCGGCAAGAGCTTGTTCGAGGAGCCGCGACGGAGGAGCCTTGTAGGTGGTGGCCGGATCGTCCGGCTGGAAACCGAAAGGTTCCAGTTCCGGGTGGGCAAAGAAGGCAGTCTTCGGGATCACGAGGTACTGCCTGCCCTGGATGAGCTCCTCGGCTTCGAGAATGCGCTTCCGCAGCAGATCGCGGTTAATGGCGCATTCGTACACGTCGAACAGAGTCACATAGTCGTAAGCAACCTTGTGAAGCTGGATGATGAACTTGACGAGGTTCGTGTACGCCTGCTGCCAGAATGGTTCCTTGCCTTTGCCGAAGAGATTGTTCAGGAGGCTCGCGATGTTATAGGCCAGCGCGTAGGCGTCCAGATCGTTGTAGAGCGGGTTGTAGCGGTAGTCGCCATGCAGGCTGACCTCGGTGTAGTCGTCCGGGCGGCCGTGCTTGGCAAGCAGGCGCTTCACCTCGTGGCAGAAGCCGCCCTTTACCTCGAGAATCAGGCCACCGATGCGCTTGTCGGGGTCGCCCGCCTTAAAGGCGATGAGTTGATCCGTGTAGGGGAGTATGCAGCCCGTCGTCTTGCTCGCGCCGATCGCTCCGAAAATACCGATGCCGGTGTAGAGGCCGCGCTCGGGAATCTCGAGCCAATAAGGGTTCGCCGACGGGGCGGGCTTGCGGGGATCGTGGACCTCTCCCAACACCAGCGAGAGTTTGTCGCGCTGGCGCGGGTCGGGGAAGGGCGGGAGCTCGCGCTCTTGGGTCTTCTTCGTAGGCTTCCAACCCAGCACGTAGAACCCGGAGAACAGGACCAGGTAAACGATGTACGGGGTGGTGAAGAGCAACAGCGTGTAGGTGTAGTACAGGCCCGCATAGACCGCGGGTTCGCGCACCGCGATGAGGCGCAGCATCAGGTCACCCGAGGGCCACGGGCAGTAGTAACGGTCAAGCGTCATGCCCGTCGCACAGGCCAGCATGTAGGCAATGAAAGCTCGTGAGTGGAGAATTCTCTCGATCATATCGTGGCCCCGGCGGTAGCGGCTTCGCTCTCAGTCTGTTTCCCTCGAGCTGCGGGCTTCTCTCGCTTCGTCTTCGCAGGTCGCGAGGGCGCCGACCCGGAACCGTCGGCCAACCAGGCTTTGAAGTCCGTGTCCTTGCGGAAGACAAAATCCAGCGCTTGCGCGATGACATGGTCGATGCTGTCGGTCTGGATGAACTCCGCGTACTTCTCCATCGTGATGGCCAACGGTTCGTCGATCTTGACGTAATACTTCCGCTTGGGTATTTCGGGTTTCGGTGGGTTCAGCAGTGGCATGTCGGTTCTCCTGGGTTTTTAATTCGGCGCGGCAAAAACTGGCCGGGAGCGACTCCAAAGCCCGAAGGGGCGTTTGGCCGGGCCGCAGGCCCGCCAAACGGGGTCGCTCCCGGCCAGTTTTGGTTTTTTTGCCGCGTCATACAAACCTCGCCGCGTAACGCGTATTTCGTTACGCCACATCGCGTTACGACTCACAGGGGGTGGAAGCAGATATGGAAAACCGGCCCGAGGACCTGTCCCGTTCTCTGTTTCTATAGTCGCGACTGGATTCTGTTGAGAAAATGGCAAAAGCTTCGCGCTGCAGGTAGGTCTGGTAGACCCCCTTTTTTTCGCTTCTGGAACCCTGAATTAGAGCCCGCGCTTGCTGTTCTGAGAGGCCTTCGGCGGCCCATTTTTCGTATGCGAGTTGGTAGTTTGGAGCCTGAAATTGTCGCATGGTGTTGCGTAAAAAGTCCCGGTCGGCACGCGTTAATTGGGCGCTGTGCTGCGTCTCCCAGAGCTTCCGGAGCTCGAAATAGCGGAGCAGACGGCGGCTGCTAAGGCGGCCGTCGTCACCGAATTGTTGGGTGAAATAGGCCCTCGCGCGCCCGAATTTATAGGGCTCCGCGGAGGCAAAAACGAAGTTGAAATCGGGCAGCCGGCGGAGCAGGGGTTCGTAATGTTTAAGGTGGGTGAGGTAGGCAAACAGGCTCGTTCCGGGGGTATCGCAGTAGGTGAAGGTGACCACCGGAGGCAGAGAAAGAGCGTTGCCGGAAGCCGGGAGAAAGATGGGAGAACGGTCCACAAAGTAGCGTTTCGTGTTCGCCAGGGATTTGATTCCGTGGTAGATCCGGCACGGCAAAAGGGCCAGGGGGAGGCCCGCTTGGCGGACAAAGTAATCGATCTTGTCGCCCTCCGTTTCCAGGTAATCCAGGTCGGAATAGGCGATGACGAAGGCCAAAATCATGAGCCGTGTGTGGATCATTTCAAGGGACTGGAAGCGCCGGTTGCGCAGGTTGTCCTTTTTGATAGCGCCGTAGATGCGCCGGGAGTAGAGGTTGTAGACCTGGGTGTTATTGGCGTACGAGGTGGCGCGGGCATGGCGGTGTTCGAGGATTCTGGTAGTCAGGCGGTGTACCCCGGAGCCGGAGTGCAGGTCGGCAAAGTCCCGGTAGTGGCGCTGGGTAAAGTACCCGGAATGGGTCGCCACGAGATAGAGAAAGCGGGCCTCGGTGTCGGTATAACCAAGGTTGCGGATGGCGCTTGAGTGCTCAGGTCGGATGTTCATAGGGAGAGTATGTCCTTTGT
>JBEKQO010000412.1:0-5160 GCA_049519635.1 Terriglobia bacterium
TTTCTCCCCAAAGCGCGGTGATTTCTCGTTGCACTGTTCTGTTCCTCCTCAGATTTTGTCTAACCAACTTCAATCTAACGGATTAGAACGGAACAGTGCTCCCTAATTTCGGAATTCGAGTTTACAGATTGGAGAAGAACCCGCCGCATTCCGGCTTGATTTCCCTCCGTCCCCGGGTCATTTGCGTCCCTGGCCAAGGACGGGCCGGGCAGGATGCGCCCACCGCGTCATTGCTTTCGCTTGTCGACGCGTCGACATAACTGTAAACCCCGAACCCGGACCTTTCGCCACGAGTCTAAAAGGGTGGGGTTGTCGATCCCAGATTCTCTTTCGCCGCCTAAGGCACGGGGCAGAACAGGCTGCGGAAAAACCCGCTAGTACTGTCGTGATCAACGCCACCCCTGGTTAGAAGCACCCCGGCGCTCGGCGCTCCACCCCTCCTGAATCAGGAGGGGAGTTACCTAAAATACTCCCCTCCTCATCTGAGGAGGGGTGGCGCATCGAGCGCCGGGGTGGTTATCCCCGCCGGGACGTTTTTTCGCAGCCTGAGAAGCGCCCGGTCCACCGAAGGGACAACGCCGATGCGAGTAACTTTTCAAATGGCAAAGAGTTATCCCGACATACCTTGATTATTCTGCTGATTAACTATCATTCATAATGCCTTACTTGATGTTGGAGGGGGGGCTCTTCGATGAGGGTTCGGCGGGAGGGTTTTCTGCTGGTGCCTGCATTTGCCGGGTGACCTGACCCAGCAGGGTTTGCGCTTGGACGTTCTGCGGGTCCGCCGACAATTCGGCTTCAAATTCCTGACTTGCCTCGGGTAGTTTCCCCTCTTGTCTCAGGACCATCCCCAGGCCCAGGTGGTAGCCCTTGCCCTGTGGGCGTACTAGCAAGGCCGTGCGCACAGCCCTCTCCGCCTCGATGGGCTGGCCCATCCGAAGCAACGCCATCCCCAAGAAGAGGAATTGATCGCCATCCGTGGGATCGATAGCGCAAGCCTGGGTAAAGAAGCGGGCCGCCTCGGGAAAATTTCCGCGAGCATAATAGAGGTACGCCAAGTCAACGTTCGCCCGCCAGAGTTTGGGATTGATTGCCAGTGCTTGCTGGCAGAGCGCCATGGCCGCGCCATCCATTCCACGCTGCGCCACGGCTGCCGCCAAACTGGTGGTGGCGTAAACATTGTGGGGAGCGATCTCGTGCGCGCGATAGTTCAGGGTAAGATCGTCTGACCAAAAAAGGCTCTGGCGCGCCGTTACGCAGCCCAGCACGACAGAAAGCACCAATGCCCCCAGCAGCGCCCAAGCGGGCCGATTGAATGACCTCGACGCCAGACCTATCACCTGGCGTAGGGCTATCGCCGCAATGAGAACAAACCCCACGGAGGGAAGATAGACGTAACGGTCATGAGCGATTTCACCCTCCAGCAGGAGACGGAAATTGAGTACGGGAACCAGCGTCAGCGCCATCCACAGGCACGCGAACGCTATCGCCTTTGCCTCCTCCGGCGCCGACCGGCGCGTGCGCCCGTACCAAAATGCCAGCGCCGTGGCGACGGCCGTCAAAAGCGCGGCGGGCAGCACGAAGCCCTGCCAACTTGGGGTAGAAATATAGGGTGTGTCGTAATAGCAGCTCAATCCCGAGGGCCAAACCAGCAGACGCAGGTAGAAAAGCAGCACGGAGGGAATGGTGAAAACTTCCTGGGATAATGAGAGGGAGGTGACCACGTGGGCAAAACCCTTGAGTGCCCAGATGCGCAGCGGCAGGTAACCCAGGATCACAATCCAGAAAGGAATCCCCGCTCCCACGGCGGAGCGCAAGCGTTCGAGCAGACGGGTAAGGCCTTCAGCCGGCGCGACCTCCTTGCTGCCGGGGCCGGCGTAAATCCAGGCATAGGCGCTGATCAGAACCGGCAGGATCATGCCGCTCTCCTTGGAAAGCAGCGCCGCGGCCGTGAGCGCCAATGACGCGGCAAGCCACCGGACCCTTGGCCCTGGCTCCCGGCTGCGGCAAAAGGTGAGCATGGCCGCCAGGATGAAGAAGGTCGAGAGCGGCTCCTGAATCGAGGTGATGTCCGCGACGGCTTCCGCATGCACGGGATGCAGTCCAAAGAGCAGTCCCGCAGCCCCCGCAACCCCTAGGTTTCCCGAGAGCCTGAGACAGAAACGGTAAACCAGGTAGGTCACCGCGACGTGCGCCAACGTCGAAGTAAGGTGCCAACCCCAGGCGTGGAGCCCAAATAGCGCGTCGTTCAGGCGCAGCCAAATCAGAAAAAGTGGCCGGTAGTAATTCGCTAATAAGTGCGGGTAGCGGAAACCCCAAATGTGCGAGGCAAAGTAACTGGGGAAATAGTGCCAGGAGCGAATGGAGTCATTCGAGACGATCAAAACGTGATCGTCAAAGACAAACCCGAAGTCGACGGTGGCCGCGTAGGTGAGGAAGGTGGCAGCCAGGATCGCCGCCGGCAACAGGACCTGCACCCACCGGGGGTCTGCCGCCCAGTGCCGTTGCCATTCGGATTGGGCATTCTCGGCACACATGGTTGACGCCCTCTACCCTATCGCAAACTAGCGCGGGCCACGCACGGATTCTTCCTCCGGCCTACTGCCCTCTTGCCGAACTTGGGAAAGCCCAGCCCTTCCAGACCCCGGGTGAGATATCCACCCTAACCCGACGGCTGCGGGAGGGGCCAATTCTCGAAACACGCAAGCGTGGAGTCATTCTCAGCCTGTTATTCCCGACCAGCGCAAATACAGGTCGAAGAGCCAGCTTCCGTTCAAGCCGGCATAGATTGCGGCAACTCCCAAAAATGTGCCATACGGCCAGGCATAGCCGCGGAAGCGGGAATTTATGGCACTCATGCCCAGAGCGAGAACCGAGCCCCCGAGGGAACCTAGGAGGATCGTCATCAGGGTCAGGGGCACGCCGAGGAATGTTCCTACCATCAGCATCAGCATGACGTCTCCGAACCCCAGATATTCTTTCTGCTTACCACCCAACCGGTAGAAAATCTCGCCCACAATGTAGAAAAGGCCGCCCCCCACCAAGGCGCCCGCGACAGCGCCCGTGATGGAGGCGGGCGTGCCCTCCAGGTAGACATCCCAGTGCCGGAAAAGCCAGACGAGCGGCTGACCATCAACCGGGACAAAAAAGCTGAACAGCAGTCCCAGGCAGATTCCGAAAATCGTTACCGTGTGGGGAATGCGCCGGTCCAGGAGGTCCGTAAAAATGAGAACGATCAGCAACATGCCGAACAACGCGAATTTGATAAACTCCGGCCCCAGTCCGTATTGGTGAAAGGTCAAAAGCAAAACCATGGCCGTCAAGCCCTCTACCGTGGGATAAAGGGGTGAAATCGGCGCACGGCAATCGCGGCAACGGCCGCGCAATACCAGATAACTCAGCAAGGGAACATTGTCGTACCAACGAATGGCGTGGTTGCAGCGCGGGCAGTGCGAGCCGGGAAGGACGATCGACTCCCCGCGCGGCAGGCGCGAAATGCAAACATTCAAAAAGCTTCCAAAACATAGGCCGAAAAGGCCAACGATGATATACACGATGACCACGCGATATTGCTCCAGGCGTCAGGCGCCCTGAAAGACCGAAATTCGAAATTCGAAACTCGGAGCTACGCATTGATTTTCGAGTTTCGGCTCGGGCACCTAGTCCGCATTTCTCCCCACGATTTTGGAAGGGCGGGGCTTTACAGGCTGCGGAAAAACTATATCCCCGGCGTACAACCACCCCGGCACCCAAGGCGCCACCCCTCCTCATCTGAGGAGGGGTGGCGCGCCGAGCGCCGGGGTGGTGCTGACAGTGGTAGCGCCAAGCGCCACAGAGTTTTTCCGCAGCCTGTAAAGCCCCGCCCTTCCAGCATCGCCCCAACCTGGTGAGAAATCCGCGTTAGGGTAGTCCGCACCAAGCCAGTTGACGATAGAGAGCCTCCGTGCGGTTGACCATTATATCAGCAGAAAACCCCTTGGCCCGCTTGCGGCCGTGGCGGCCGAACGTAGTCAGTTTCTCGCGGTCGCTTGAGGCCAGAAGTATAGCGACAGCCAGCGACTGCGCCGATCCGGGCGGAATCAGCCAGCCGGTCTCATTCTCCACCACGATCTCGGGAAGCCCGCCCACGCGGGTTGCAACCACGGGAAGGCCATACGCCATCGCCCACAATGCGGAGGAGCCCAGGCCCTCCGCTTTTGAGGGCATAACGAAGAGGTCGAGGCCCGGGAAAAAACTCGCCAGATCCTCGATGGAGCCCAGACGAATGACCCGAGGGCGTTCCGGACCGGCACCCTGAATCGACCGGCCGCCGGGGGTGGCGGCATCGTCGCCCGCGAGGACCACTCGAGCCTTGGGCAGCTTTTCCGCGAGCAGCGCCAGGGCCGCAAGCGCCAAATCCTGCCCCTTTTCCGGAGTGGACGCACCCAGCAGGCCCACCACGAAATCATCATTTTCGCACTTCCACGAGGTTCGTAATCGCAGCCGAGCGGCGGCGCTGGGTAACTCCGCAGGGATTTCAATGCCATCCGGAATCACGGCGATCCGCTGGCGGGGGACGCCGGCCTGGACGGAAAGCTCCCGGATGTTTTCTGAGACAGCAACCACCGCGTGGCACGTGCGCCCATACTTAAGGCGGTAGGTCCAGCGGTCAGTAGGGAAAAAGGTAACGCGGCGGCTGGCGACGCGCCGGACCGGCAATCCCATGGAGGCCAGCCAGGCAAGGGTATGGCCGCGACCGTCGTGCGCATGAAGAATGTGCGGTGCCCAGGCTTGAAGTTGCTGACGCCAAAGCAAAACCCCAAAGGCGTGCCCCGGGTCGTACGCGGGCAAAGAGAAAACACGAAAGCCTTCCCGCTGCGCCCGCTCTTCCACCCCGCTGCCCTCCAGGCACACAATGGCCTGCTCGTGCCCGCGCTCGCGCAAGCCCTGCGCCAGCATCAACATTTGCCGCTGGCCGCCGCGCAAGCTCCAGCCCGTATCGATATGGGCGATTCTAAGCCGCATTTTTCACCACAATTGGACACCCTTGGGCGCTGCCGGAGGGGCGGGGCTTCACAAGCTGCGGAAAAGCCGAAAGTGCTATGTTTCTCAAAACCATCCCAGTAACCCCTTTCAGTACCACCCCGGCGCTCGGCGCGCCACCCCTCCTCATCTGAGGAG
>JBEKQO010000413.1:0-5133 GCA_049519635.1 Terriglobia bacterium
GTCCTGGAGCCAGCGGCACGTCCACGCTCACCTTGACTCCGATCAACAACTTTTCCACCATCCCGACCTTTTCCTGTAACGTGGCCAGCACACTTGCGGGAGTCACCTGCACGGTCGGGACCATGACCAACAATGCCGCCACGGTCACCATAACCGCTTCCTCCTCCGCGACCTCCTATCCCGCGCTACCCCGCAGCCCGCGCTTCGGCGGATGGTGGGTGCTGGGCGCCTCCATGCTTTGCTTGCTGCTCGCGGCTCTCTCCAGATTGTGCCAAGGTGCCGCGCAGGCCCATCCGCGGAACCTGCGTCCCATGGCGCTTGTCGCAATTCTCGCGGCTTTATTGCTGGCCGGCCTCAGTTGCGGCGGTGGAAGCAGCGGTGGCAGCGGCGCGACAACACCGCCGCCGGAATCGGGGACCGTCACCGTAACCGGCACCTCCACCAGCACAACCCACAGCGCACAGATTTCCGTGTCCGTGAGTTAATGGTTGGAAGCGGCTTTTCCTAGCCCATCGGGGACCAGCCGCGGACCTTGAAAACAGGTCGGCGCTACACCTGCTTCTTCCTGCCTACTGCTCTTCACCCCGCCCTTGCCTGTGGCCATAGAGGCCTTGCGGTCACAAATACTTCAGCAATTCATCCAAGGTTTTCTGGATGCCGGCATAGGGATCGCCGGGCCCGTCGAATTCAATCGAGTAAACTCCCCGGTAGCCCGCCTTCTTGGCAATTTCCATCACTTTGGGAAAGTTGTACCGTGTCTCCGCCCCCTCTGCGTTGAATTCCAGACCCGTGGCGTGGCACACCGTTTGCGCGTAGGGAAAGAACATTTTCAATCCCTTCTCGCGCGTGGGATCATCAGGAAAGTTGCCGAAGTCGGGTAACGCGCCGATGCGCCCGGGGCCGGTCAGCTTGAGGAGCCTCACCAATTCTTCCGGATGCTCTGTGCCGAAGCCGCCGCGATTTTCCACAGTCACACGGACACCCTTGGCCAGCGCGTAGGCGGCGAGCGCCTTGTAGGATTCCACGCTTAGCGCCAAGTCCTCGGCGTTCACTTTGCCGGGGCCGACACGCACCGATCGCACACCCAGTGCGTGCGCCACGTCCACCCATTGCTTGACGGCGCAGAGTGCCGCCATACGTGTTTTCCTATCCGGGTCGGAAAACGTCCCCTCAGGCCCACACTCCTGGATATCCACGGACAAACTCACGACGGTCGAAAGCGTGTGCACCAGCGCATACTTGATCTCCTGCAAGTAGGCCGGCTCTGTCGAGCTAAAGTGCATTGCGCAAAACTCAAAGTGCCGCACCCTGTACTTCTCAACGATCAATTCGGGAAAATCGAGCAGGGCCACCATGGGGCCCGGCAAGTTGAAATCCTTGCGGCGCGTCGCGCGGAAATAGTTGTGGAGACTCCAGGTGGATATGGAAATTCGCTCCAGCTTGGCTAAGGCGCGGGCGGCCACCCGCGCCTGGGTGGTAGAGGCGAGCGAACCTCCACCGTGTCCGAGTCCCGCTGATGCGGCGCCCGCTGCGAGTCGCACCAGGAAATCACGTCGTAACATTACGCCTTTCTGTGTACCAGGCAGTCAGCAGTAGGCACCAGGCACTAGCCCGGACTGCTCACCACGATTGGACGCTGCCGGAAGGGCGGGGCTTCAGCCCCGCCGCTGCAAGGCCGTCCTGATTATTTCCAATTCCCGCGCCCCGCGCAGCTTGCGGCTGCAAGCTGCGCGGGGCGCGGGACGAACAGAGGGCGGGAGGCGCGATTTCGGCGGGGCTAAAGCCCCGCCCTTCCGACAGCCCCCACAAACGTGGTGAGAAGTGCGGACCAGGCGGTAGGCATTTAGCCTTGGGCTTTCCGCTCAGGATTGCAAACCCGGAATGCATTATTTTTCCTGGCAAGGATTTTTTGAACGTACAGCCTTTCACTTTTGCCATTTGCCATTTGATTTTCTTTGCGCCTCAGCCGCACGGCTCTACAATCTCTGCCCTCCGCCTTCTGCATACTGCCTTACTGCTCTCCGCGCACCACGCGGAAGCCGTAATCCGCATACTGAAAAGCCGGGGGGATGCTTGACCGGGCGGCCACGCGGCTTACCCGGACGTGGTGCCGCCAGGAGCCTCCCCGCGAGGCTCGGCGCTCACCCGTCGCGGGTCCGGAGGGATTGCGCCTCGGCGATTGCGCGTAGTAATCCGTTTTATACCAATCCGCGCACCACTCATGCACGTTTTCACAGAGATCGTATATACCGTAAGAATTCGGCGCCCCTCGCCCCACGGGCAGGGGTCCCGGCACTTCCCCGCCCCAGCGCTGCTGATATTCCGCGCGTGCCGTCGGCGGGTCGTCGCCCCAAGGGTAAAGCCGGCCCTCGTCGCCCCCGCGCGCGGCGCGTTCCCATTCCGCCTCGGTAGGCAGGCGGTAATGGCGGCCGGTCAAGCCCTCCAGCCACTGGCAGTATTTATGCGCTTCGAACCAACTGACGGAGACCACCGGATGGTCCGGATCGTCAAAGCCGGCCTGCTCCCAATTGGGCGGCGCGGGATGCCCGGTGGCTTGCATGAAAACGGCGAAGTCCCGGTTCCGCACCTGATAAATCGCCATCGCAAAAGCATCCACCCAAACGCCATGCACGGGGCGCTCCTCATCGCGGCCCGGTTCACAACCCATCAGGAAATCCCCGGCGGGAACCACGGCGCACGGGGGTTCGATGATTTTCTCGGAAGCTTGACTGCGGGGGACGGCACTCTGCTGATCGGGCACCGGAAGCACGGGGCGTACACTTCCCTTCGCTGGAGCTACTGTGCCTCGAAGGAAGCCAGGAACTGCTTCATACCGGCGTTGTTAATCTTCAATTTGCCGGATCGGATGAACTGGTCCTTAAGGTTCTGGCGATAGATCTCAAATTGCAGGTCGCGTTTCTGGTCCAGCAACTCCTCGCGGAGCTGGTCACGCTGGGAGGCAAAATCCGCTTCATTGGGAGCGGTGTGCGAGACCACTTTGAATAAAACCTGGTTGGTGCCCGCGGAAATGACGCCGCTTACTTGCCCGGGGTTAAGCGTGAAGGCATCGCCCAGTTGGCTGCCGCTGCCCACGCCTTCCACGTACTCGTTTTCGCTGAAGTCATTGCTCTCTTTGGGAGAGAGGCCCAGGGATTTCGCCGCCTTGTCAAAGTCCTGCGTCTTCGCCAGCTCCGCCAGCTTTTTGGCTTTGTCCTGGGCCAGCACGATGGACTGGTCGTGGCGATAATCTTCTTCCACCTGCGCACGTACTTCATCGAGAGTGGGAACGTGCTCGGGAACAATCTGGACCAACTGGATAATGGCCTCACCCTTGGGAATGGAGATGGGCGTGCCAACTTCGTTCAGGCGAAGCTGGAATGCCAGGTTCTCAAAGGCGTCGGTTTTGCCGAGATCGGCGACCGGTTGGCCGTATTTGAACACCGGCGACTCCTTGGGCTCCAGTCCCGCCTTGCGGACAATGTCGTCAAACTGCTGCGGGTTCGCTTTGAGCTGTGATTCAAGGCTGCCGGCTAATTTTCCCTGGGCGTCGGCAACCCGTTGCTTCTCCATATCCCCGCGAATGGAATCTTTGACCTCGTCAAAGGACTGCAAGTGCGCAACCTGCTTGTCTTCGACTTTGAGAATATGGAAGCCGTATGTGGTCTTGACCAGGCCGCTCACTGCGCCAGGCTTCAAGGAAAAAGCGATGGTGTCAAATTCCGGCACGGTCTGGCCATGAACGAGCCAACCGAGTTCGCCGCCCGCCTGGGCCGTGCTGTCTTCGGAAAATTTCTTGGCGAGCTCGCCGAAGTCGCCGCCTGCCCGCACCTGGTTCAGCACATCGGCCGCCGTCTTCTCCACGGTCGCCACTTCCGCCGGCGTCTTGCCCGTCGTCTTAAACAGGATGTGGGCAACCTTGACGCGGTCGGGCACCCGGTAATCGGAAAGGTGCTGAGCATAGTACTCGCGTAATTCCACCTCATTCACGTTGACCTGCGCTCGCACCTGGTCGGGATCGATCACCGCATAGCGCACCTGGCGTTGCTCGGGAAGCTTATAGTGGGCAGGGTCTTTCCGGAAGAACGCTTCCAGGGCCTCTGGCGTTACGTTGACATCCTTAAGGAACTGGCTGGGATCAAAGAGCACATAGTCGATCTTGGCTTTGGAGTTGCGATGGCGAAATTGGGCCAAGACCTCCGCGGGCGTTACCTGCACCCCATCCGTAACAATGCTGCGGATTTTCTCCTCCAGCAGGCTGTCGCGCTCCAGGTTTTCAAACTGGACAAGCGTCTTACCGGTGTATTGCGCCACCATATCCGCGGCGCGATCCGCCCCCACGAAATTTCCATCCGGGTACAACCAAGGGATGCTCTGGAAGGCCTTCAGCACCTCTTGATCGGAAACCTCCACTCCCATTTTCCCTGCCTGCTCCACCAGGATTTGGTCAATCACCATCTGATCGAGAACGCTGGGCGCCACCATCGGCACCATGCGCTTGTCAAAGCCCATGGGTGAGTTCTTAAACCGGTCGCGGATGGTTTGATCCAGGTCCGAACTGGTAATGCTGTTCCCGCCGATCGAGGCCAGCACATTTCCTTGGGGGGTGCTCGTATCGCCGCTCGGGAGGGGCGCCATCACCACCACCATGCTCAGGGAAACGATGCCCAGGAAGAAAATGAGCAGGTATTTTTTAACTGCCTCTTTATTTTTCCGAAATAAGGCAAACATGATTGCTCCTGCAATTTGTCCAAAACCTTTTCATTATAGAAGAGATGCGTCCATCGCGGCAAGGGCAGGGTTTTCTTGGACAGGGCACCGTCAAAGTCCAATGGGGTTGAAAGGGACCCCTCACCTTCCCTCCTCCGTCGGGCACCCTCTCCCCTGGGAGAGGGCTTTGATTTTGATTCCTCTCCCTCTCCCTCTCCCTTGGGGAGAGGGGGGACCGCAAGGCGGGCGGTGAGGGGTCACCTTCAACCCCATTGGACTTTGACGGTGCCGTGCCCGGGGGGTCGGGCGCACGTCAGGTTTGTGGGACGAAGTCATGCGGCTACTTTCATTTGATCTGAGCGCCGCTCCCAGAAATCCTCGAAGCGTCCACTCAGTTTACTGCAGCGGAGGGCGATGATCGAGTTG
>JBEKQO010000414.1:0-5086 GCA_049519635.1 Terriglobia bacterium
GAGAGAGATACCCAGCAGTGGCCTTACATAGTAATATATCCTTTGTGTAACGTCACTGGACAGGAAGGCCCGCTTGCCTAACTGGTTGTTGGCCACGTAGCGCTCTCTCCGGAGGTTATCCACAATCTGGCACAGATCAAATGGCAGCCGAAGCGTCGCGCCATCTAAGGTGACGTATTGAGACACATTGTGAAGAGAATCCCTCTCGTTAGTGCAAGTCGCTCCTGCAGACGACTGGCCATAACAAACAGTATCCGGGCCAAACTCAAAGTATCCTGGCTCGGGAGATAATTCGCCGCCCACGGCGAGATTCAGAAATGCCTCGGGACAGCGATAAAAATCAAGAACGGGACTATTGTTAATAACCCGCGATTGGCGGTCTGCCATCTCTTGGTACGAGTGGCAATCGAACTCAATCTGTGCCGACTGTGCTCCTGTTCCCTCACCCAGCATGTTTGTAGAACCGCCTTCCCACTGCGCTCAGAAGGCCCCCGGGCATAAGCGCAAGCATCTCCCTGCCTAAGCGCATGGCGAACGAGCGTGAAGCTTGAAGATTGCGCGGAGGGTATCTCCAGTAACTTAAAGGGAACTGTACGGCAGCCCAGCGCTGTTTGAAAATCGCCAGTCCCGAGTTGCCACGATCACAGCGGCCCATATCCAAGTCTTGGAACCCATCCCTCTTGGCATCCTGAATTGTTTTCCAAAGCAAAAGCTGAGTGCCGCCTAGATTGTTGAACTTGTGATCGGACACGCCGTATTTGTAAACGAGCACTCGCTTGTGGGTTAGACAAAGCATGCCGGCTATGGGTCGATCATCCTTTGAAGCGATACGAATTGTGATGTTACCGCCCAAGCAATCAATTAAGTTTCGAAACCAATGGGTGGGCTGTGGGGGCACCCGGTGCCTCAGACGCGTCACCAAGAGGAGGCGGTAAAACTGGTCAAGCAATGCATCCGACGTGCCTTCCGAGCAGATCAAGTCTTCTCGCGCAGCTCGCTGGATCTTCCGTTGAATACAGTCCTTATGGAAACCGCGAAACAAGGCACTAAGATCGGGACGCAGGTCCAACTTGTGAGACCAGAATAAGCCAGCTTTCCTAAAGACTACCGATTCGGGCGAATAAAGATGCGAAGACCGGATTTCGATATAGCGCCGGCGTTCGCTCTTGCAGTTCTGCTGAAGGCCGACTAGAAGGTGACTCCAGTCCTCGATATCGGTTACCAAAGGAGTGCAGTGATCAGAAAATGGCAAGGATACTAATCGGCGGCCGTACGGCCAAGTATCAATCCTGCAGAAAACAAGGCCATTCGCGAGCGCCACGCCAGGTCGAGAGGTCGTAAAGACAACGGGCTCGTAGCCGTAGGTTCTTTTCAGCGCGCCTAACCAACCGACCGTATGGAAAATCGAAGCGTTTGGGTGCTCCTGTACAAGTGTTGCCCAGCGCGGGTCGCTAAGAGGATCGAGCGCGTAGATGTTGCTCAGTGCCAAGTGTATTAGTATCCCGAGATTTGGTCGAAGCCGCGGGTCACAACCGCGGGAATGCGCTTCTATGTTTGTCTGGAAGCGCCCGCCGCACTCTTTGCGCCGTCATGCGGAACGGAATGCAGTTCGAGAGGAGGTACCGTAGCTGACCGCTCTGCTTGAGCACGTCTACGCGCGTTAAAAGGCTTTGCCCCTTTGCTGAAGGCCCTATCGTACGCTGCGAGCAGATTCTTAACGGAGTAGCGCCAAGCCAGTTCTCGTTCAACCCTCTGGCGGCCGATTGCGCCCATGCGTTCTCTTTCGGGGGGGGTGTCTAGTAACCAAAGGATTTTGGCGGCGAAGTCCGGTACTGGATTTTCAGTGTTGGCATAGAGGGAAGCTTCCTCGGCGCTAACTCTGCCCTCCTTGAGATCGAATTGAACAATGGGTTTGCCTAACGCCATGTACTCCATGATTTTGATCATTGTGGACAGGTTGTTCATCTCGCAAGGCCTGTCGGGATTGACACAGACATCGGCTGTTGAAAGGATCTCAAGCAGCTGGTGGTCGGGAATCCTGCCAGTGAAGTTGACCGTATCGCCAAGCCCCTTCTCTTCAGCCATCTTCAGGAGGCCGGGAAGTCCGGGCCCCCCGCCGACACAGATGAAATAAACGTCGTGACGCCCCAGATTCTTTACGTGTAACGCTACGTCCAGGAGAATATCCAATCCATCCTGGATGCTCATTGTTCCCACATATCCAATCAGGTAACTCTTGCCGTGCTTGAGAGAGGGGTTTGAAGCCACAGGCCGGAAGGTCTTCAAATCGGGCCCGTTACGGACAATGAATACGTCTTGAGGATCGAGACCGCCCCGTGCGATGGCAAGGTCTCTATAACTGCCGTTGGTGGCCATCACGACATCGCTAACCCGGAAGGTCAGCTTTTCCAGCCACACTTGTATGCGATAGAAGAATCCGCGGTTACCATATTTTGACAGATACAGCTCTGGGTTCGCATCATGATGGTCGAATATATATTTGACTCCCAAGAGCTTGAAGGGAAGGGCAATCAGGAAGATGTCGTCCGGGGGATTACAGCCCTGAATGACATCGAATCCTCTGCGCATATAAATCCACCAGGTGTAGATGAATTCCCAAAACAACGCGGAGGCATACTCCAGCACATATCCAACGGGAATGTTTCCCTCCCTTGGTAAAGGGTGCCGGTAAATGTGAATCCCGTCGATGACTTCATGCTTACGCTCATAACCCTTGCCCCGCGGGCACAAGACGGTAACGCTATACCCGGCGTTTTGGAGTGCCGAGGCCTCCTTCCAAACACGCATGTCGAAAGGGACGGGCAAGTTCTCCACGATAATGAGGACTCTTTGTTTCACGATGGGAAGCATTACTTTATAACAGGTTGTAAAGTCCAGCCAGCGCGCAAAACATGGTGGCTTGTCCCCAATGCAGCGTGGGCGTTTTATTAACCAGCCATCGTGAGTAACGGCGATAGTAGAAATAGCCGCTGGGATCCTGCATCTTTTCTATCGTCCACATTGCGACTTTTAGAGCCAGGGACAAATTGTCCGGATCGCGGTCGTTGAACAAAACGAGCGTATCGATCGCTTGTGAACAGCACTGGATGTCGAGAGGAAGCGTCTTGTGATTGTAGTAGCGCGGGGTTCCATCTTCAAGGAAGAAGGTGTTCTTCCAATACTGGTAACCGCTCATCATGCTCTTGTCAAACGTCTGGTCGCCCGTGCTCTGGATGTAGTGCTTAAAGCAATCCAGGACGTATCCTGTATGAAAGCTGTCGACCCAGTGAAGATTAGGTGCTTCGCCATAATGCCAGGAGGAGTCTTCTCGCTGATACTGTGCGGTGTATTGGATCGACCTCGTAGCGAGCGCCCGGTAGGATTCCTTGCGGGTGAACGAGTAGGCGCGCGCCAGTAGGCTTGCGCCAAGCGTATTGGCGTTATGAACTCGAAGACTCTGACCCGGGAAATAACCTATACAAAGAGCATCCCCGTCCTGGAACTTATTTAAGTCGCGGAGTATATGCTCGCAAGAACTAATCGCGACGCTTAAGTAGCTATCGTTCCCGAAATAATCATAGGCATCCAGAAACGCGTGGCCGATGAGCGAGGTCCACACCACCGACGGCAGGCCTTTGGGCACGTAGGAACTTCGCGACTGATAATCGAAGTGGTTCCCCCAACACGCGCCGCTGTATCCAGGCGACTGGTTTTCCTGAAGCCACTGCAGGGCGAACTCGGCTTTACCCCGCCAAGCCCGGTCACCGGTGGCTTCGTGCATACGCAAAAATCCCCGAGCCAGGAAGCCCATGCCTTTGGTGGACTGGCTTTTGCGAACGCCCAGGAAAGGGCGCAGGTTGATCGGAAAGCGGCGCACTCCTTGCTGCAGGACCGTGCGCAGGAACTTGGTTTCGAACGTGAACGGACGAACGAACCTCGCATTCAAGCCGTCGAAGGTGTCATAGCCGCGATAGTCGTTTTTCTCCAGCCAGTTTGCCAGCCGGGAAATCGACTCGTAAAGCTGCGCCTTCACAACCTTGCTTCTGTTCTGAATCAGCGGGCGGCGATCAGCGAGCGTACTCATAATGATGTAAAAGCAGCCTACCAACAAATGCCATCATATTTGCCAACTTCGCTGCGGCGGCCGTTCACTCGTACGAAGTCGACCAGGACTTGATCGTCGCGAAGCCGGTCGGGGACACTTCCAAACTCGGGATCCTGGTTGCCGATCACTACTGTTTGCGCGTGGCCTAAAACGTCATCGATGCCGGCGACCATGAGCTTCGATATGTGCGGAATACGGTTCAGAATGAAGTCTCTATTCGCGCCTACCAAGCTGGCAAAGTTCACGTTCTTATCGTAAATACGCAAGTCATAACCTTTGCCGAGCAGGCGCTCAGTCACTTCGATCACGGGACTCTCTCGAAGATCGTCGGTTCCGGCTTTGAAGCTGAACCCTAATACTCCGACGCGTTTGTGGCCCTGGTCCATGATCAACTGCAGTCCGCGGGCGACCTGCATTTCATTGCTGAGCAGAATCGAATTGATAATGGGCAGTTCCAAATCTTGCATCTTGGCCCGGTAGGCCAGAGCGCGGAGATCCTTGGGCAGGCAGGATCCGCCGAAGGCGAAGCCCGGCAAAAGATAGGCCGGAGAGATGTTGAGTTTCTGATCCTGGCAGAAAATCTTCATGACTTCGTGCGCGTCGATGTCGAAAGACTTGCAGAGATTGCCGATTTCATTAGCGAATCCGATCTTCAGGGCATGCCAACTGTTGTCGCTATACTTCACCATCTCCGCGGTTTTCAAGTCCGTCCGAATCAAGGGGCCGGGGATCGCCGCGTAGAGTTGAACCAACAGATCGCCGCTGGCTGGGTCCAATTCGCCGATTACCGTCTTGGGAGGGCAATGGAAATCTTTCACCGCTGAACCTTCGCGCAGGAACTCGGGGTTGTGGCAAACGCCGAAATCGACGCCCGCCGTCTTTCCTGAAGACTGCTCCAAGGCCGGGATGACGGTCTGGCACATGGTCCCTGGCAGGATCGTACTGCGGATAACTACCGTATGCCATTCGTCCTTTTCCCTT
>JBEKQO010000415.1:0-9730 GCA_049519635.1 Terriglobia bacterium
GCGCGAGTGGCCGATCAACTGGTAGTCGAGAGATTGCTCCAACCCATGCTCCTGCTTGATGGTGCAGTGGCGTCCCACGCGGGTGGGCACGTGAGGGTTGTAAAGCACGGCGGAAAGATCCAAGCCACTGGCTTTCCAGTGGTCAATGTCGGGGCGTTGCGTAAGGCAATCCACGCGGCCCACCATTTCCTCGAGCTTGCGGAAGCCGAGTTGCGCCATGATCTGCCGCAGGTCTTCCGCGATATAAAACAAGAAATTGATCACGTGTTCGGGCTGACCCTGGAATTTCCTGCGCAATAAAGGGTCCTGCGTCGCGACGCCCACCGGACAGGTATTCAGGTGGCACTTGCGCATCATGATGCAGCCCATGGAAATGAGCGGCAGGGTAGCGAAACCAAATTCCTCCGCCCTCAGCATGGCGGCAATGGCCACGTCACGGCCGGTCTGGAGCTTCCCATCCACTTGCAGGCGAACGCGGCTGCGCAGATCGTTCATCACCAGCGTCTGCTGCGTTTCGGAGAGACCGAGCTCCCAGGGGATTCCCGCGTGGCGAATGGAGGAGATGGGGGAGGCGCCGGTGCCGCCATCATAACCACTGATGAGGATGACGTCGGCATGAGCCTTGGCCACTCCCGCCGCCACGGTCCCCACGCCCGATTCGGCCACCAGCTTGACGGAGATCCTGGCCTGAGGATTCACGTTCTTGAGGTCGTAGATGAGCTGCGCCAGGTCCTCAATGGAATAAATATCATGGTGCGGCGGCGGCGAGATCAGCCCCACGCCGGCAATCGAGTGCCGCACGCGGGCGATGACCTCATCCACCTTGTGGCCGGGAAGTTGCACCTGCTTAATGGCGCTGCGCCGCCAATCGCCGTTGGCGTCGCGTTTGAAGCGCGCTGCATCTTCGCCCCCCTCGCCGGTGTTGGAGCGCCCGCCGATGCGGTTCATGGCGATGGCCAGCGTTTCGTGCGCCTCTTTGCTGATGGACCCGAAGGACATGGCGCCGGTGGCGAAGCGCTTCACAATCTCCGCGGCCGGTTCCACATCCTCAAGGGGTACGGGCGGACCGGCGGGATTAAGGTCCAAGAGGCCACGCAGCGTGTAGAGGTTCCGGCTCTGCTCGTTGGCAATGCGGGCGAATTCCTGGAAGGTGGGGAAGCTCGATTGCCTCACCGCGTGCTGAAGTTTGCTGATGGTGAGCGGGTTCAGGATGTGGTTTTCACCGCGCACGCGGTATTGGTAGCTTCCTCCGATCTCGAGTTCGCTATCGGATTCCGCCGCCGGCTGCATGGCAAACTTGTGCCGCATCAGGGCCTCGCGCGCCAGAACTTCCAGCCCCACGCCTTCAATTCGCGACGATGTGCCCGTGAAGTACCGCTCTACCAGCGATTTGTTCAACCCGACGGCCTCGAAAATCTGCGCCCCGCAGTAACTCTGGAGAGTGGATATCCCCATCTTGGAAAGGACTTTCAGCAAGCCCTTATCAACGGCCTTGATGTAATTCTTCAGCACCTTTTTGATAGTGTATTCACGGGGGAAATAACCCTTGGCGTGGAGGTCCTCGAGCGTCTCGATGGCGAGATAGGGATTGATGGCGCTGGCGCCATAGCCCACCAGCAAGGCGATGTGCATCACTTCCCGGGGCTCCCCCGTCTCCACAATCAGGGCCACCTGATTCCGGGTCCTTTCGCGGACCAGGTGATTGTGTACGGCGGAAAGCGCCAGGAGCGCCGGTATCGGCGCATATTCCTCATCCACACCGCGGTCAGAAAGGATCAACAGGGTGTAACCGGATTTAATCGCCAGCGAGGCGCGGCGGCAGAGGCTGTCAATGGCCTCCTGCAAGCGCTTCTCGCCTCCGTCCACACGAAAAAGCATGGGCAGCGTAGTAGCCAGGAAATCTCCCCAGCTCACGCGGCGGAGTTTTTCCAGGTTCCAGTTGGTCACAATGGGATGCCGCTTCTTCAGCGTGTGGCAGAGTTGCGGCGTCTCGTCCAGGATGTTTCCTTCGCGCCCAATGTAATCGTAAAGCGACATCACCAGGTCTTCGCGAATGGGATCAATGGCCGGGTTGGTGACCTGCGCAAACATCTGCTTGAAATAGTTGAAGAGCAGTTGGGGCTTGTCGGAAAGACAGGCGAGGGGCGTGTCGGTTCCCATTGAGCCCACCGGTTCCTCACCGTTGGTGGCCATGGGGAGCATGATGGTCTTCAGGTCTTCGTCGGTATAGCCGAAGGCGCGCTGCCGCATCAGGATGGTGGAGCGGTCGTTGGCCTGCACGCGCGTGGGGTCCGCCAAATGCTTCAGCGTGACCTGGTTTTCCTTCAGCCACTGGGCATAAGGCTGGCGCGCCGCCAATTGCCTCTTAATTTCCTCGTCGGGGATGATGCGCCCTTTTTCCGTATCCACCAGCAGCATGCGCCCGGGTTCGAGGCGGCCCTTGAAGCGAACCTCTTCCGGATCAACCGGCAACACCCCGGCCTCCGAAGCCATGATCACCAAGCCACGATTGGTCACCACGAAGCGGCCGGGCCGCAATCCATTGCGGTCCAGCTTGGCGCCGATCATGCGGCCATCGGTGAAGGCCACGGCGGCCGGACCGTCCCAAGGCTCCATCAACGAGGCGTGATATTCGTAAAACGCCTTGACGTCGTCGGGCATGGTGGGATCGTTCAGCCAGGCCTGGGGAATGAGCATCTCCATGACGTGCGGAAGGCTGCGCCCCGCCAGGAACAATAATTCGACGGCGTTGTCCAGGTTCGCCGAATCGCTTCCGCCCGGCGCGATGATGGGCTCAAGCTTCTTCATGTCGTCGCCAAAGAGAGGGGAGGACAGCACGGAAGTGCGCGCCTGCATCCAGTTCACATTTCCGCGCAGGGTGTTGATTTCCCCGTTGTGGCAAATGTAGCGGTACGGATGGGCGAGATTCCAGGTGGGGAAGGTGTTGGTGGAGAAGCGCTGATGGACCAGACAAAGGCCGCTCCGCACTTCGGAATTCGATAGCTCCCGGTAAAAGTTGGCAATCTGGGGCGCGAGCAGAAGACCTTTGTAAACAATCGTCCGGCAGGAAAGCGAGGGAATGTAGAAGAAACTCTTCTCCCGCAAATCGGCGCAGCCCACTTCCTTTTCCGCGCGTTTGCGGATGACGTAGAGCTTACGTTCCAGTGCATTTTCGTCCATGCCGTACGCGCGCTTGATGAAAACCTGCTCGATGTACGGCTGCGTGCTCCGGGCCAAGCGCCCAATGGTGTTGGCATTCACCGGCGTGTCGCGCCAACCCAGCACGGTCAAGCCTTCGTCGCGCACAATCTCTTCCAGGATGGCCTCGCACGACATGCGCTCATGGGGTTCCACGGGAAGGAAAACCATGCCCACGCCATATTCGCCGGGCGAAGGCAGAGGAAAACCTAACCGGGAACATTCGCCCTCAAAGAATGCGTGCGGAATTTGGATCAACACGCCGGAGCCGTCGCCGGTTTGGGGATCGCACCCGCAGGCCCCCCGGTGCGCCAGATTGATCAGGATCTCGATCCCCTTCAGGATGATGTCATGGGATTTTTCGCCGGAGATGTTGGCCACAAAGCCGATGCCACATGCGTCATGTTCATTACGTGGATCGTAAAGACCTTGCCGCTTCGGTAAACCTGGAACGGTACATTCGTCGCTCATATTAAATCCCTAGCCCGGATTTCTCACCACGACTTTGGAAGGGTGGGGCTTTACAGGCTGCGGAAAACGCTGTGGCGCTTGGCGCTAGCACTTCAGCACCTCCCCGGCGCACGGCGCGCCACCCCTCCTGATTCAGGAGGGGAGTTGTTTTAAAATGCTCCCCTCCTCAGATGAGGAGGGGTGGCGCGCCGAGCGCCAGGGTGGTTGTCCCCGGTGGAGCGTTTTTCCGCAGCCTGTTTAGCCCCGCCGTGGCAAGGCCGTCCTGATTATTTCCAAGTCCCGCACCCCGCGCAGCTTGCTGACGCTTTCTTCCCCCCGAGCTTGCGGGAGGGAGCTTCGACTGAGAGCACAATTTCCCGCCAGCGCGCTACGCCGTCAATTTTATCCCAAGAGAGGCGCGGGGATTCAAACAATCCATTTGGACACGGCGGCTCTGTCAATCCGCGCATACAGCGGCAGAATGATATTTCCTGCGTTTCACCTTTGCCTTTTGAAAGGCGGAAGAGCGCCGGCGCTGCCGGCAGGCAAGGAGGTAGAGGAGCGGAGCCGTCCCAAGGGCCCGCCGTTTTAATTCCTCCTCGCTCTCCGAGCAAGCTTTGCTTGTAGCTAACGGTAACAGAATCAGGAACATCCAAGCGTCTCTTGCACCCCCAAGAGACAGATCCCCAAAAAGAGAATCACTGCCTATTATCCTCCACTCTGCGCATGCGTGTTAAATGAATTGTTTTTATAGCCAGCATAAGTTTTACAACTATCCCAGGTGGTTCCCCATGGCGGAATGACCGGAAGAGGGGGGGTGGTGAATCGAATTTAAAGCCCCCGCCCCCTTGAGGGTGAAGATGGACTTCCGACTCCGGATGCCAGGTGGTTAAGCATCCCACCCCAACAAAGGAGGAACAGGGGGGCAGGGAATGAAGCCCGAGCAATTTCATGATCAATGAAGCCTGCTCATAGGTGCATAATAGTATAATGACTATTCACTGCCGAACTGATTGGATTTTACTAAATATCCTAAGAAATTAGCACTTGACCCTTGATGCGCGGTTAGAATAAAGTAAACTTTCTCTGGGACGAATTGCCGGGTCTCGGCGCGCTTGGCTTCATGGCGGTGAACCCATCCCTTGCCAGACCCCGCATAGCCAGCGGGCCTCGCTTCCATGCCCGACCCGGCTGAAAGAAATTCCGCCGCTCACTTCGTAAGATTTTTTGCCGTCCTTCTTAGCACTCTCGCTTTTCCCTCCCCACCTCGCAGTCTCAGGGCGCCTTTGAGTTACCGTTTTCTGACGGCCACCTTCATAGTCCAGGGGAAAAATGCGGGCAGGCCCGGGAGTGGTGCCATCGCTTCGCCGCGCGAGATAATTTCTTCTCTTCTCCACCCAACCAGGCCAACCCACGGGGGAATCGGCCGCCAGGGGATTCGCGCCAGGCAACCCACGGCTCAAGTGCCGGCAAACACGCCTCCACCCCTTAAGACTTTTCGCCGATGAAAGGACACCCGGATGACGGACACTACGAGGCCTGATGGAGTGAACTCCTCTCCGCCCCCCCTGCGGGTTCTCATCTTGGGAGATTACCCGCGCGACGCGAAGCTGGCGGCGAGCGTACTCGAGGGCGGGGGGTTCAGGGTGCAATTCGAGGTCACGGACTCGGCGGAAATTTTCCGGGAAAGCTTGAAAAAGACCGAGTACGATGTGATTCTGGCCGATTTCAACCTCCACAATTGGACGGTGTTCGCTGCCTTGGAAATTCTGAAGGACTCGGGAAAGGATATTCCCCTCATCGTGATCACGGGTTCCCTGGGGGACGAAGCCGCGGTGGAATGCCTCAAGCAGGGCGCGGCGGATTTTGTTCTCAAGGACCGGCCGGCGCGACTTCCGAGCGCAGTCCAGCGGGCGCTGGAGGAGAGAAGGCTGCGAAAGGAGCGCAAGCTAGCGGAGGAATCGCTGCGCGAATCCGAAGAGCGGTACCGCACGCTGTTCGAACGCAACCTGGCCGGCTTTTTCCGGACCACCCTGGAGGGACGAATCTTGGATTGCAACGAGGCGATGGCCAACATCCTCGGCTTCGACTCGCCTCAGGAAGTCCTGAATCGCCACGTACAGGACTTTTACTATTCGGACGAAGATCGCGCCGATTTCCTGGAGAAGCTTCAGCTTGAAGGGCAGCTCACAAACTTTGAGAGGCGGCTGCGACGCCAGGACGGTAGTCCCGTCTGGCTGCTGGGTAACCTCAGCCTCATGACCCATGCCGCAAGCGGCACCCAGACCATCGACGGCACCCTCATCGATATCACGGAGCGCAAGCGGGCGGAAACTGAGTGTACACGCCTGGCGATCATTGTGAATTCCTCCGATGACGCTATTTTTAGTACAACACGTGAAAATCTCATCGCCACCTGGAATGCCGGCGCGGAACGTATGTATGGTTACGCGGCAGAGGAGATCAAAGGAAAACACTTTTCGATCTTTATCCCTGAAGAAGGTCGGGGCGAGTTGGCCGGCAACGAAGAAAAGCTCTTTCGGGGCGAAGCGCTTATCCATTACGAGGCGGAGAACACGCGGAAGGACGGATCTAGACTTCTCGTATCGCTGACCCTTTCTCCCATTAAGGATGATGCGGGGTTTGTTACGGGGGTATCGGCCATCGCGCGCGACATTACCGAACCTAAGCTGGTGGAAAAGGAACTTCGGCTAACGCAATTCTCCATGGAGCATGCCTCGGACGGTATTTTTTGGGTCGACTCACAAGGCCGTATCATCCGCGTCAACGAGGCTGCCTGCCGCTCTTTAGGACGTTCCCGTGAGGAGCTTCTTTCCCTGTCGATCCCGGATATTGATCCGCTTTTCCGGAAAGAAGCCTGGGAGGCATTCTGGGAAGAACTCAAATCTTGCGGCTCGATAACTTTTGAAACCCAGCACCAAACCAAACAGGGGAAGGTTTTCCCCGTAGCGATAACTGCGAACCGCGTGAAGTTCGCCGGGAAGGAATACAGCTTCGCTGTTGTGCACGACATCACCGAGCGCAAGCGGGCGGAGGAGTCGCGGCGTGAGAGCGAGGAGCGTTTTCGCGCGACCTTCGAGAATGCCGGGATCGGCATGGCTTTGGTGGATATGCAAGGGCGTCCCATCAAGTCAAACCCGGCCCTCCGGCAGATGCTCGGCTATAGCGAGGAAGAACTGAGCCGCATGGCCTTCACGGAGTATACCCACCCTGGCGATCGGGAGTTGGACTGGCGGCTCTACAGCGAATTGGTGGCTGGGAAACAAGAGAAGTACGCGATGGAAAAACGCTTTCTCAAGAAGGGTGGCGGGGTGGTGTGGGGGTTGTTGACTGTCTCATTGGTAAAGGACAGGGACGGACGCCCGGTGTGCGCCGTGGGTATGGTACAAGACATCACCGAGCGCAAGCGGGCGGAAATCGAGAATTCACGCCTGGCACTCATCGTGAATTCTTCCGATGATGCCATATTCAGCGTTACGCGCGAATGGCTGATCGCCACCTGGAACGCCGGCGCGGAACGGATTTATGGTTACGCGGCTGAGGAAATCAAGGGAAAACCTCTTAGTATCTTAATCCCTGAGGAGCGTCGGGGCCGCTTGGCCGCCAACCACGAGAAACTCCTTCGCGGCGAACCCCTCATCCACTACGAGAGCGAGCACTTGCGGAAGGACGGATC
The DNA here is from genome assembly GCA_049519635.1 of Terriglobia bacterium. GTDB lineage: Bacteria > Acidobacteriota > Terriglobia > UBA7540 > UBA7540 > Bog-366. Next base: position 7,346 of record JBEKQO010000415.1, read on the forward strand.
GTTACTGCAAGTGTTGTTGACCCTTTCACCCCTTAAGGATGACACGGGTTTTGTTACCGGGGTATCGGTTATCGGGCGCGACATCACCGAACGTAAGCGGGCCGAGGCTATATTGCAAGAATACCAAAAGGTCGTCGAAGGCTCAGACGAGATGATCGCGGTTGTTAACAGGGAATACCGCTACCTCCTGGCAAACCGCGCCTTCCTGGTCCAGCGCGGATTGGAACGAGGAGAGGTGGTAGGGCATTCTGTTTCAGAAGTATTGGGCGAGGAGTTTTTTGAAAAGGTTGTCAAGAAGAAGCTGGATGAGTGCTTCCAGGGCAACCTCGTCCGCTTCGAAATGAAGTTTGTATATCCCGAGCTGGGGGAAAGGGACCTCTTCGCTTCGTACTATCCCATCGAAGGCCCCCATGGCATCGATCGGGCAGCGTGTGTCGTGCAGGACATCACCGAGCGCAAGCGGGCGGAAAACGAGCTATTATTCAAAACGGCGGTGCTGGAGGCACAGTCGGAGACCACGATCGACGGGATCCTGGTTGTGGACTTGACGGATCACATCCTGCTGGTCAATCGCCAATTTACTAAAATGTGGAGCTCCCCTGAGGAAGCGATCAATACAAAGGATGACAAGAAATTGATCGAGCACGTACAAGCGCAGGTCAAGGCCCCTGATACCTTCATAGAAAGGGTGCATTTTCTTAACGCCCACGAGACGGAAAAATCGCGGGATGAACTTCAGCTCAAAAATGGGAGGGTCTTTGACCGATACTCTTCTCCTCTAAAGGATTCCACCGGGAACCTTTATGGCCGAATCTGGTACTTTCGCGATATCACCGAGCGCAAACGGTCGGAAGCCGAGCATATTCGCCTGGTAACCGCCATCGAGCAGTCCGCAGAAGCCGTCATGATTACCGATACCAAGGGAGTCATCGAATATGTCAACCCGGCTTTTACCTGGATCACCGGGTATGGTCGCGAGGAGGCTCTGGGGCAGAGCCCCAGGATATTGAAATCGGACAAACAAGACCGGGCGTTTTACCAGCAGCTTTGGGCGACCATTCTTAAAGGAGAAATCTGGCATGGCGAAATTATTAACCGGCGGAAAGACGGGAAGCTCTACACGGAAGAAGTGAATATCACCCCGATCCGTGAGGCGCGCGGCGAAATTACCCACTTTATTGCTACGAAGCAGGATGTAACAGAGCGCAAGTCCATGGAAGAACAACTTCACCATGCGGCGAAGATGGAGGCGGTGGGTAGGTTGGCAGGTGGCGTCGCCCACGATTTCAACAACCTCCTGACCATAATCAACGGATATACCGAGCTCCTCCTGGAAACGCCCGCGTCTGAAATTAAGCCGGGCGCTTTCCTTAATGAGATTAAGAATGCCGGGGAACGCGCCGCATCACTCACCCGCCAACTTTTGGCTTTTAGCCGCCGCCAAGTACTGGCCCCTCAAGTACTCGACCTGAATGGTGTGGTTTCCAATGTGGAGAAAATGTTAAGGCGGCTGATCGGGGAAGACGTCGAGCTGCGTACAGTTCTTGACCGCTCGTTGGGGCGGGTGAAGGCGGACCCGGGGCAGATCGAACAAGTCATTATGAACCTGGCCGTAAACGCCCGCGACGCCATGCCCTCAGGAGGAACTCTCACGATTGAAACCAGCAACGTTGAGCTGGACCATACTTTCACTCGCAGCCACGTCAGGGCCAAGCCCGGCCCCCATGTGATGTTGACGGTCAGTGATACCGGGGTGGGGATGACGGACGAGACGAAGGCGCGTATTTTCGAACCCTTCTTCACCACCAAGGAAAAGGGCAAGGGGACGGGCCTGGGACTGGCAACTGTTTACGGCATTGTCCAACAATCAGAGGGGATTATCTGGGTGTATAGCGAGCTTGGTCAGGGCACCGTCTTCAAAATATACCTTCCCGCCGTGAGCGAGATTCCGGCGGCGGAGGGGCATGCGAAGCCGGAAACGGCTGCAGCCTCGGGGTCGGAAACGATCCTGGTGGTCGAAGACGAGGAAGGGGTCCGGTCGCTGGTTCGCACGGCCCTGGAATCGGTTGGATACAAAGTCCTGGTAACGGACGGGGCTGCAAGCGCCCTGGCAACATGCGCAGAATATGACGGGCCTGTTCATTTGCTGTTGACCGATGTGGTGATGCCGCAATTGTCCGGTCCCTTGGTGGCAGAGAAGCTTACCTCCTTGCGTCCCGGCATCAAAGTTCTCTACATGTCCGGGTATACAGACGATGCCGTTGTGCACCACGGTGTGCTGAGCCACGAAATGCCGTTCATCCAGAAACCCTTCTCACCCGCGGCGTTACGCAAGAAAATTCGGGAAGTTCTGAGTGGGATGTAAGATTTGAGCCTTCGGGCAGG
>JBEKQO010000416.1:0-5001 GCA_049519635.1 Terriglobia bacterium
GCTCCGGTGGACGATCGCGGCCAAGTGAAGCTGGACGAATACGAAAAATTGCTCAACCTGCGCACCCGCATCGTGGCCTTCAGCCACGTTTCCAACGCCCTGGGAACCATTACCCCGGCGCGTGAGATGGTCGAGATGGCTCACCGCCACGGCGCGCGTGTTCTGATTGACGGCGCCCAATCGGTGGCGCACATGCGGGAGGATGTTCAGACGCTTGAATGCGACTTCTTCGTTTTCTCCGGTCACAAGGTCTTTGCCCCCACCGGCATCGGCGTGGTCTATGCCAAAGGCGATCTGTTTGACACCACTCCACCGTGGCAAGGCGGCGGCAACATGATCCTGGATGTCACCTTCGAGAAGACCACCTACAACGTGGCGCCGGCACGTTTCGAGGCGGGTACCGGCAGCATCGCCGACGCCGTGGGGTTGGGAGCCGCGCTGGATTATCTCAGCCAGGTCGGAATCGAGAACGTGAGCCGCTATGAGCACGAACTGCTGGCTTACGCCACGGCCGGACTCGCCACCGTCCCAGGTCTGCACATCATCGGCACGGCGCATGAGAAAGCCGGCGTGCTTTCCTTTGTTCTCGATGGATTTCGCACCGAGGATGTGGGCAAAGCGCTGGATGAAGAGGGGATTGCGGTGCGCGCCGGCCACCACTGCGCCCAGCCTATCCTGCGCCGCTTTGGGCTGGAGAGCACAGTCCGCGCCACGCTTGCCATGTACAACACCTGCGAGGACATCGACGCCCTCGTCGCTGCCCTTTTGCGCATACGCGCTGGGCGAGGTCAACGCAGAGTTGCGATCTAGCCGGCGGTGTCCCCATCCGCAGATGGCGACGTGCGAATTAGAACAAGACAAGAAGAGTTCTGTGGGCGCTGGACGGAAACCCTTAACCCTACTGTCGTACTCTGCCGCGTAAAGTTGTCAGACACCCTGGGTGGCATGCTCATCCTTACGTTCCGTGCCCTGCCGCACAGCAAGAGGTCCCACCGTTAATTCGGACGATGCCAACTTACCACGCCGGGCAAGAGCGTTCTCTGTCGCGATTCGGACAACATGCTGGAGCTCCAACCGGGCAAAAGGAGGGACGATAAAGTCGAAGGCTCCGCGCTCAATAGCTTGGATGTAGAGTTTCATGTTGATAAAACGGGCCACAACGATGACGCTGACGGGGGCAGCGGCATTTGATGCCAGCGTGAGAACATCGGCCCAATCGCCATCGGCTAGCTCGACATCGGTAAACACCATATGGGGAGACCAGTCAGAGCAGAGAACTTGTTCCGCTTCTCCGCAATTCTTAACTGTACGAATTTCAACTGACTGTTCCATCAGCGCCAACTGGAGAGCTTCCAAGGGACCGGGCCGAACCTGCACCAGCAAGGCCTTCACGTTTTCCTCCATAACCTCTCCCAACCCCGGAGAACATCCGGGAGCACTGAGACTCACAGAATGGCGGCCTACGGTCTCCCTGCACTATCCCCTGCTTAACTCTGCCCCAGGCTTCCGGCGCCGCAATGCCTTCACTTCTTGCCCGATTGAAAGTGATAGGAAATGGAAATTCCAACGTAGGATGCCAGCCGTACTCCCACCACTCGTTCAAAGGGTGTGGTTTCGTCCGGCAAAGCGAGCGTCTCGGTTGTCTGCCCGGTGTAGCCATTCGCCAGCATCAGGTTGAGCCCAACATCAAAGCGCTGGCCGAGCATGCTACGCATGACTCCCATCCGGAGTTCCTTGACAGGCACTGAAATGAAACCATCTCCAAGCGGCTTACGCCCCACATATTCGAATTCGCTTCTTGCCTGAAGGCGCAACGGTAACCGATCAATCGTTCCCAAGGCATCGAAGATCGTGCGCGGCGCCTCTGGTGTGGGCAAACCCGTCAACGAGTCGCGAGCGTCGGCTTTCGACAGGGAAGCTTGCAACATCCCGAAGTTGAACCGCTGCCGAAGCAGCGCCGTGAGAAATCGCAAGCGCCCCGGTCCCTCATCTTCTTGCAAGCCAGTGTCAGGATCGATCTTCCCGAAAGTGGCATCAGTGGTCACATGGCCCATCGTCAGACGGAGACTCGTTTTCCTCACCAGCTTGTCGACTACCAGTTGGTAGGAGTGCGCCCTTTCGACAAGAGTCCCCCGGCCTTCTCCTATGCCAATGCGGGGATCATTGGTAAAGAAAGACTCCCCCCAACTCAGCGCGGCTGTCGGCAACCACGATCCCCCGCTCGGCACATAAGAGAGCGTAGCCTTGGGGTTGTTCACACCCGAGATGTGGTCAAACGAATTGATCGGGGTGAGAAGGTCATGATTGTTGAAGCCAATCTCGTCGCGCCGGAAACCCAGATAATACCGAAGGTGCCGCGCGACTTCCCCGCTCAGTGCCGCGTAAGGCGCTGCGTCATTGATCGTAATGTTGTTGGAAGTGATCTTCTGGAAGGGTCCATAAACATCGAAATCTGTCGATTGATTGTATCGATCCAGATCGTCCCGCCGTGGAGCGTCGCGGTCAAAATCGATTCCCGCGAGAAACGAAATGTACTTACTCAGACGATGGATGTAAGACGCGCTGGCCCCTTCGACCGTGCGAAATTCGCTCTGCCGGATGAGTTGTTGCGCCAGCGGCGTCTCGACGTTCGAGGCCTGCTGGCCGAAATTGGAAAAGAGCGCGAGGTTGTAGGTGCGAAAGAATCCGGAGAACCGCAGTTGCTGCGAGAGACTTGGCTTCCACTCATCGTTGGCGATAAGTTCCGCTGTGTGGGTCTCGTCTTTCTGGCGCGGATCAATGTTATCGTGAAGGTCCGGCGCTTCGATGGGCGCAAGCCCCGGATCGTAAGAGAACCCGTAATACCCGATCCCCATCAAAGTCAATTTATGCGCCCCGAATTCGTAAGCCCGAAGCCCATTCAGCGTGTATTGCTCGCGATGCTCCCAGCGCTGGAGAAACCCATTCCCGTATGCCGCTTCCATCATGAGCCACGCGTGTGTTTCCGGATTGGACGGAGCGAATCCCGCGGTCACGTCGATATCGCGAAAGTCTGAAGTAACCGTGAGAAACGGATCGATCCTCGGACGGAGGCCATACGCAGCCGCCAAGTTCAGTGAATGATTCCCTTCCAGCACGTTGAACGCGCCGCCATCCACTTGAACGCTGTCAATAACCTGTGGCGCCAGAATGTTCGGATCAGCATACCCGTTGCCGTGGGCGTTGGCGGAAAGGTTGTTGGGCACGAGGTACGTGCCGACCGCGATGTATTGTGCAATCGGTTCCCCGTGGTCCCCAGCGACGCCGGGAACAAAGTACTGGGGTGCTTTGATTCCGCCCGATGCGGTTTCAATAGGCATCCCGGGGATGGACACCGGTACTCCGGGACGCCCGGGATTGGCGTCCAGCAATTCCTGCCGAACGAAAACAGTCTCTCCTGGATCAGGCGAAGTGATGGAGGTTTCCGCCACCCGGGCCGTCACCGTAATAGATTCGCTATGGACAGCCAGGCTCAGCAGTTGAAGGTCGAATGTCGTTGCACCAGGAATCGGAGTGACAGTTTTCGAAGCCTGCTGGAACCCGGCCGCATCAGCGCGTAGCAGGTAATCTACGTGTGCAATCACCTGAAACTGAAAGCGCCCTTTATTGTTGCTTTTCACCCCCTCCGTGGTTCCTGTCAGCTTCCGGGTTAGTTGCACGTTTGCGCCAGCCAGCGTCTTTCCTTGCGGGTCGGTCACTCTCCCCGAAATGCGCAATTCGGCGGCGTGGGTGGCAACAGAAAGAAAAGGAAGCAGCGAGACTACGAGAATCGTGATGCGTGTCTTCATGGCATGGCGGCCGGGGTTTCTTACCACGGTTTGCTAACAGGGGCGGAAGCGTGGCGCGTCCGGAGCTGCAGTCTAGTAGTCGCCCATTACCACAGCGGTCTCTGTTGTAGCTGAGCGCGCCGTTCGCGCACGGCTCGCTCACGCTGCTCGGGCGTCACAGGAGGTGTCTCGGCCGGTAGCAGACGGCGAACATCCGCCAACGCAACCTTCCGCAAGGAGGGGATCGGGGTGGAACTGCATTCGTTCCAGCGCCCCTGGATCGCCCCGCTCGAATAGCCGGCAGTGTCAAGCCAGTTGGCCACGCCCGGGTCTTGGGCGGAGATCACCGCCCGGAACACACCATCGCTGTCGACTCGCGCCTGCGCGCCGTTCAAGCTGCTTTGGTTATTGTACCAGTCGGTGGTCTCATAAATGGCGTTGGTCAGAATCACGGACCAGTAGGAGCACTTGTCGGGGACCTTCGCTTCCAGGATCAGTGCCTCATCCGGAGAGAGTTCATAGGCGCCTTCATAGTAGAACTGGCCCACCAATCCGCCGAGATGGGAGACGTCAAATTCATGCAAACGGTTGATATAGCCATTGCGCCGCAAGCCCTCCACATGGTCAACCAAAAAGAAAGCGGTGTTGCCAATTTGCGTGGCCAGACCGCGAAGTCTCTCCTCCAGTTCGGCGGCATCGGTGCGTGGACGCCTTACTGGTTTGTCCAGCCGCTCAATTGAGATACTGGGATCGTGTTCATGTGCCCAATCGAAGTCCACTTGCCGAAGCAGCAGTGAAGCTACACCGGGTTTGAGTTCCCACCATTCGCCGCTATATCCAGCTGGCCGGGTAGGACTGAGGACCACATCAAACTTTCCCGCTTCGTCAACATGGAGCGTGTTGAAGTCGTTGTACGCTTGGGCGGAAATGCCCGAGCTCGCCTTGTCAGGAGTGGGACCGAATTGCCCCAATTTGAATACGCGCAACGATCCACGCTCCCCGCGTAACCGGTACGAGCCACCGGGAGTGATCTTGGCGCTGCGGTAGGTCGTGTCAGCATTCGGCTGAAATACATTCAGGGTGATGTTGAGCGAAGGCAGAAAGACCGGATGATCGCCATCGGAGCCGATCGCGTCAATCGTACGAGTCGCGACCGCCTCGAGTAGCAGACGGCCCGCTTCCTGTTGGACCTGGGGATTGTCCCGCAGCCGCGGCG
>JBEKQO010000417.1:0-4978 GCA_049519635.1 Terriglobia bacterium
TTATTGCCCTCGCCCCTTTGGGGGAGAGGGTGGCGCGCATCCGGCGTAATCGCCAGCCGGGGCGGGCCGGGTGAGGGGGTCTCGCCTATTGTCAATTCTTACGTGGGACACCACACTAGCACCTGGCCCCCAGCACCGAGCTTCAGATTCTTAATTTCAAAAAGCGATTGAGTTTTAGCGACTCAAGGAAGTATTATTTTCGGTGTTCTTGTCATAGGCTGGGCGACACGAAAAAAGATCAACAAGCGATGGAGGACGGTATGAAACGGAGAACTTTTTTTGGTGGAGCATTTGCGGGACTGGCTGCAACCGCCTATGGACTGAAACCGCCAAAGCCCAAGGCCGGAGATATTCCGCAGCGAATCTTTGGGAAAACGGGTGAAAAGCTCACTGTGATCGGCCAGGCGGGCGGGCGTTTTCCCCTGATCTCGTTCGAGGAAGCTAAGGCGATTACGCTGCGCGCCTATGACCTGGGGATCAACTATTTCGACAATTCCGTTGACTACTGGGACGGAAAATCCGAGGAAGTTTACGGAGCGGTGCTCCCGCCTTTTCGGAAGCAAATATTTCTGACGACCAAAGCGAACAACCGGACCAAGGCAGGCGCCGAAGCGGAACTGAATCTCTCTTTGAAGCGGTTGCGCACGGACTACCTGGACCTTTGGCAGATCCACCAGGTGGGTGAGCAGGAGGAAGTCGACCAGATATTCGGTCCCGGGGGTGCTATTGAGGCTTTCGAGGCGGCGAAAAAAGCCGGGAAATGCCGTTTTATCGGTTTTACCGGCCACCACGATCCGCACGTTCACCTGGCGATGCTCAAAGCTTATGACCAGTTCGATTCTATCCTGATGCCGATGAATGTGGCTGATCCCGGCTATTTGAGCTTCGAAAAGCTGGTCCTGCCCGTCGCCGACCAGCGCGGCATGGGCATTCAGGGCATGAAAAGCCTGGGCAACGCCAAACTTCTGCAATCCTTCAGCGTGCGGGAATGCCTGAGCTATACCCTGAGCCTCCCGGTAGACTGTGTAGCCATAGGCTGCACCACCGTCGGCCAGTTGGAGGACGACGTCCGCGTTGCCCAGCAGTTCAAGCAGCTCTCGGCCGAGGAAATGAATCCTTTGCGCCAACGGGCGAAGGACATCGCCGGACCTTACCTGGAAGATTGGAAGCGGAATACCCAGGCGCGAGGAAGCCTACCCGATACGGCCGCGACGAAGCACGGATGACCACTCTGCCGGGGAGGGGTGGATTCATCAACCGCTAATCCCTGGCGCCGAGTTATTCCGCGCCCCGCGAGATTATTCTGCGGCTTTTTGCCTTCCGGTACAATTCCCGAGCGCTGTTCTCCTGACGTCAATGAATTGGGGTTGAAAACACAAAAATGGGAATAGATCAGACCGCGGGCCCGCAAGCGATCTCTCCGCCCGTGATGACGACGCAGGAGAAGGCCCTTGCCATCAACCTGGATGCCGCGAAGTTCGGAACCTTTGCCGAAATCGGCGCGGGCCAGGAGGTGGCGCGGTGGTTTTTCCACGTGGGCCATGCCTCCGCTACCGTGGCCAAGTCTATGTCGGCGTACGATATGGTGATCAGCGACATCCTTTACGGCCCCACCGATCATTACGTCAGCCGAGCCCGCCTGGAGTCGATGTTGAACCGCGAATGGGCGCAGTTGATAGAGCGCCTGGGCCCGGTGCGCGGCGACCGGAGTGGGTTTTTCGTCTTTGCGGACACAGTTGCCACGCGCAGCCGCACGCGCAATCAGGACGGACAAGGCTGGATGGGCATGCGCTTCCAGGCACAGCCGAGGGCGCCCTTTTCTCAGATCATCATTCACGTCAACCTGCTTGACCAGGCGCCTGTGGGCGAACAGGAGGCCGTGGGTGTCCTGGGCGTCAACCTGGTCTATGGGGCTTTCCATGAGCAACAACCCGAAGCCCTGATGAAAACGCTGATGGAGGGGCTCAGCCGGCAGCGCGTGGAAATCGACATGATCAAATTCTCCGGGTCGGTCTTTGATAAGGTTGACAACCGCCTGGCGAGTTTGCAATTGGTGGAGTTAGGCTTGACGGACGCCACGATGTTCACCGCGCAGGGAGAGGTGGTGCAGCCGGCGGAGGTGCTCTACAAGCAACCCGTCTTCGTCTTTCGTGGCAGGTTCCGTCCGATTACCAATGTCGGGATCGATATGTTGAACGGTTCGGTGGACCGCTTTAAGAAACTTCCGGGCGTGAATGGGGACCCGGTAGTCCTTATGGGGATGACACTACAGGACCTGGGCACGGGACCCGGGATCGACCGTCGCGACTTTCTCGATCGCGCCGATATGCTGGGCGCCCTCGGTAAAACCGTGATGGTGTCAAACTTTAGGCGTTTCGACAGCGTCACCAGCTTACTTCGGCGCCACACGCAACATTGGTTGGGATTCGTCATGGGTCTGCCCACTCTGCGCGCGGTGTTCGGCGAGCAGTACTACACCGTCCTGCCGGGTGGCATCCTGGAAGGATTAGGACGTTTGTTCCAAGGAAATGTGCGCACGTATGTCTACCCCACACGGGACCGCGCCGGCAATGTGGCAACTTCCGCCACGTTGGAAGTCGAACCGCATCTACAACACCTGCTGGATTACCTGCGCGAAAGAGGTTGGATCGAGGCCATTGAGAACTTCAATCTGAGCCAACTCAATGTCTTTCCTGAGGAAGTCCTGGCCAAGATTCAAAAGGGCACTCCCGGCTGGGAGCAGTACCTGCCCCCGCAAGCCGCAGAAGTCATCAAGCAACGGGCGCTGTTCGGATACCGCCAAGCGGGGGCGGAAGGCGCATCATAGCGCTGCTCTCTGGACGGCGAGGCCAAGCTAAACAGGCTGTGTGGAAAGATCCTCCCGTGCTGTCATCCTGAGGCCGTTTGCTGTCGTTCTGAGGATCGACAGCCTTGCGACTGCCCATGATAGGCGGAAACTCGGGCCGAGGGAGGGTAGCGCGGACCTGTTTTTTAGGTCCGCGGCTCGTCCCCGATGGACAAAGAAAAGCTGCGGACCTAAACAACAGGTCCGCGCTACCGTTCTCAGAATGACAATCCCGGCGAGTTTTTCCGCGGCCTCTTTAGCCCCGCCGTTCCCGAGCCTTCCCGATTATTCCCGTGGCCCGATCACGTCGTGGATTGAGAGCCTCCGGTCAGGGCACGAGATTCGGCGAAAGCATTTTTTGCAATAACTCCAGGACCGGCGCCTGGCTCGATGGAACGTACTCCATTACTGCCCCCTGTTCCTTTAATCTCTTCTTCAATTCCGTCGTGTCGATGTCCTGAACCGCTTGATGGTTCGCAATCGCCAGCTTTGCGGCCACTCCCGCCGCCTGTCCCATGATCATGTACTGCGGCTCAATGCGAAGAGTTCCGTACGCAACGTGGCTGGCAGAGACGCAGACGGGAACCAGCAAGTTTTGAACTTCCTGGCGTTTGGGTACGAGGATCCGGTAGGGAATCTGGTATGCTTGGGACGGAACCTCCGTGTCCCCCTCGTTCGTAACGAAGCCCTCCTTGCTGACCACGCGCTGGATGTTGTGGGAATCAATGCCGTAGGAGCCCATGCCAATGGGGTCGGGTTTCGAAACCTCGGTCTGGACATCCTTCTGAGTCATCACATACTCACCGATCATTCGGCGCGCCTCGCGAACGTAGAGTTGCGGCGGCCAGTTCGCCGTATCGATGAATTCATCCTTAGCCAGCCCCCACTGATTCATTTCGTTCTGCAACGGTTTCGGAACCTGCGGATCATGCGCCAGGAAGTATAGAAACCCTGCGGTGTAGTCGTAATGCGCTTGCCAGATTTTCTCCCGCTCAGCGTAACCTGCCTCCGGGTACGCCCAGCTTCCCCCCAAGTAATCGGTGGAGAAGGCTCCATTGTTGTTCACGTCCGCTTTGTTGGTGGGAAGATTCGCAATCGAAAGCACTGACGTCAGCGCTGGGGCGCGGCCTTCCTGTTCGGTGCGCGCCTTCAACAATCGCGCCAGCAAATCATAGCGCTGGGGGCTGTATCCCTGGGGTTGGGGGAAAGGGGCTTGGTCTGCCGGGTCCGAGGAAAAACAGAGCCGGAAGTTGTACGCCTGCACTTTTTTATCGGCGGAGCCCGGTACGCCCACAGGGCCGGCTTGAATCTCCGGCAGAAGTTTACCGTTGGCATCATAGGGCGAAAGTTGGACTTGGAATTGATGGCCTGGGGTCTCCGCGCGCACGCCGGCCAGCGGCTCACCATATTGCGAGATGCCCTCGCGCCCCCAGGTGTATGAGACTCCCGTCTGGGCCATCAGATCGCCCTCATAGGTGGCATCAATGAAAACCTTGGCCTTGAACGACGCCCCGTTCTCCAGGGAAACCTCCGTGATGCGAGTACCGCTTCTGATGGCACCCCGCCCCTCCGCCAAACGCTGCCGCAGGAGGATGGTTACGTGGCTCGCATCCAGCATTTGCTTCATGATGGCTAAAGCAACGTGCGGTTCCGGGTACCAGGAGACCGGTTGACCGTGCCGGTCCATGTTGTAGTACCGCCCGGCGCGCCAATAAAACTCCAAAGGCAGCCCGCCAATGACCTCCTCCCTGCCCACGTCCGTGCGGCTTAAACCGCCGGTCGCCATGCCACCGATTTGCGCCGTGGGCTCAAGCAGGGCCACGGAGAGCCCCTGGCGGGCCGCCGCCACCGCCGCCATCACGCCCGCGGGCGTCGCGCCGTATACAACCACGTCGAACTCCTGGCGGGCGGAGAGCTTTCCACAAAATGTTAGGATGAAGAAGGCTAAAGCGAATCCCACCCGAAGGCGAGTCAAAATGGCGAATAACATCTATAACCTCCCATAGATCTTTAACGCCCATTTCTCACCGCGCTTGGATGCGGCTGCCGGAAGGGCGGGGCTTTAGAGGCTGCGGAAAACACCCCACCGTGAACTACCACCCCGGCGCTCGGCGCGCTACCCCTCCTGAATCA
>JBEKQO010000418.1:0-4875 GCA_049519635.1 Terriglobia bacterium
CTGGTGGTTGGACATTGGGGCACCACGCCAGGCCAGAATTTCATCTACGTGCATTTGAACCGGGTCATCAAGAAGTATGACCTGGACATGTTCTACATTGCCGGTCCCGGCCACGGGGGCCCAGCGATTGTGGGCAACGTCTACCTCGAAGGCACTTGGAGTGAGATTTATCCGAACGTCAGCCAAAACGAAGCCGGGCTGAAAAAGCTGTTCACGCAATTCTCATTCCCGGGTGGGATTTCCAGCCACGTGGCGCCGACCACGCCGGGGTCGATCCACGAAGGCGGCGAACTGGGATACTCGATCAGCCATGCCTTTGGGGCAGCGTTTGACAATCCTGGTCTGATCGTCGCTTGCGTTGTCGGTGATGGTGAAGCGGAAACGGGCCCGCTCGCGACCGCCTGGCAATCCAACAAGTTTCTCAACCCCATTCATGATGGGGCCGTGCTTCCGATCCTGCACCTCAATGGCTACAAGATCAGTAACCCGACCGTGCTGGCCCGCATTGAGCATGAGGAATTGGAGCAGTTTCTGCGGGGTTGCGGTTGGACCCCTCACTTTGTGGAAGGCGATGAACCGGAAATGATGCACCAACTGATGGCGACCACACTGGATAAGGCCATCGAGGACATTCAGGAGATTCAAAGCAATGCACGGACCAAGAACGATACTACTCGGCAGCGCTGGCCGATGATCGTCCTGCGGTCACCCAAGGGCTGGACGGGACCGAAAGTCGTCGATGGCCTGCAAATCGAGGGCACCTTCCGGGCGCATCAGGTTCCGCTCCTGGTGGATTCCGAGCATCCCGATCATGTCAAGCAGCTCGAAAGCTGGATGAAGAGCTACAAGGCGCAGGAACTGTTCGACGAAAATGGCCGGCTCATGCCGGAATTGGCCGAGCTGGCGCCGAAGGGCGACCGGCGGATGGGCTCGAATCCCCACGCCAACGGCGGCATTCTGCTGCGCGACCTGCGTATGCCGGACTTTCACGCGCACGCTGTGAAGGTGCCTTCGCCCGGCGCGGTTGATGGCCAGGATACGCTCGTCTTGGGTAAGTTCCTCCGTGACGTGTCCAAGCTGAATCAGGATCAACATAATTTCCGGGTCTTCGGCCCCGATGAGACCCTCTCGAATCTCCTGGGCGCGGTTTTTGAAGTCACCAACCGCCAGTGGGACGCCCGGAAAGTTGAAAATGACGAATTTCTCGCGCCCGCCGGACGCGTGCTGGACTCGATGCTCAGCGAGCACCAGTGCGAGGGTTGGTTGGAAGGGTATTTGCTCACAGGACGACATGGGTTGTTCAACAGTTACGAGGCCTTCATTCGCATCGTCGATTCGATGTTCAGCCAGCACGCCAAGTGGCTGAAGGTAACCTTGGAACTGCCATGGCGCCGGAAGATCGCCTCGCTCAACTATCTGCTCGCCTCGCACGTCTGGCAACAGGATCACAACGGCTTCACGCACCAGGACCCGGGTTTCCTCGACCATGTCATCAACAAGAAAGCCGATATCGTACGCGTTTACCTGCCACCCGACGCCAATTGTCTGCTGTCGGTATTCGATCACTGCCTGCGCAGCCGGCATTACGTCAACGTGGTGGTGGCTGGAAAACACGCCCTTCCGCAATGGCTGGGTATGGACGCCGCGGTGGTGCATTGCACGGAAGGAATTGGCATCTGGCAATGGGCCAGCAACGACCAGGACGGCGAGCCGGACGTGGTGATGGCCTGCTGCGGAGACACGCCCACGCTTGAGATTCTTGCCGCCGTTTCGATTCTTCGACAGAATATGCCCAACCTGAAAATCCGGGTGATCAATGTTGTCGATCTGATGAAGCTGCAGCCCAAGAGCGAGCACCCGCACGGACTGAGCGAGTCGGCTTACGATTCGCTTTTCACCAAAGATAAGCCCATTGTTTTTGGCTTCCATGGATACCCCTGGCTGGTCCACCGGCTGACCTACGCCCGGACCAACCGCAACCTGCACGTCCGCGGCTATAAGGAAGAGGGCACCATCACGACGGCCTTTGACATGAGGGTGCAGAACGACCTGGACCGGTTCCACCTGGTGCATGACGTGATTGACCGCCTGCCGAATTTGGGCTCCAAGGGCGCCTACCTGAAGCAGCAGATGGAGGACAAGCTCATCGAGCACAAGCATTACATCGACAAACACGGCGAAGACCTGCCAGAAATCCGGAACTGGAAATGGAGCAATCCCCAATGAACGCGCAAAAGCTTCTCGACACCGCGAGAACGCTGGTCGCTGGCGACTCTGCCGCATAAGGCCCGGAGCCGCCAAAACTTGTTGGAGATTCGGACTGGATGGAGCCGAACATCAACAACGCCGCCCGGAGTCATTCGGGACGGTATCGAGAAGGCAGGGTGCCAATGAGTGAGAATAAGCGCAGTCACCGCCACCATGGCGAGCAGGATCACAATGGCGATCATCAGGGCCAACGTCCTTACTGGACACGCGCGCATCATGATTGGAAGTTCTGGGTAGCATTGACTCTGATGCTTTCGGCCATGGTTATCTATGTGATGAGCGACGACCTGGCGTTCCGGCCTCACCGGCGAGCGCAGCAGTCGCTGTCAGGCCCAGTTGGAAGATAACAGAATACCGTGAGTTTTAACGACCGAGGAATCATTGCCAGTGAAGGCGCGACCTTTAAGAATACGGCGCACGCGCAAACGGCTGCCAACGAACGCTAGTCAGAAGCGGAAAAGATTAAAGAAGCATATCATGAGTCAAATATCTTTGTATCCCTTACGATTCGCACCGATTTATGAGTATCGGCTTTGGGGCGGCCGGCGTTTTGCGGACCTCCTCAGCGCGCCACTTCCGGGCGACGGCCCGATCGGCGAAGC
Source organism: Terriglobia bacterium (assembly GCA_049519635.1). Classification (GTDB taxonomy): domain Bacteria; phylum Acidobacteriota; class Terriglobia; order UBA7540; family UBA7540; genus Bog-366. The sequence continues at coordinate 2,871 of JBEKQO010000418.1, forward strand.
GTGGATACTGAGCGACCGTGATGACCATATGAGCCACGTTGCCAATGGACCGCTCAATGGACGGACCATCGGTGAGTTGCGGGAGCAGTTTTCGGAAGAATTGATGGGGAATCTGGCCCATCATTTCCGCCGATTCCCCCTCCCGCTGAAGTTCCTCGACGCCCATGAAATGCTTTCGGTCCAGGTGCACCCCACGGCAGCGAATACCGACTTGCTGCCCGCGGGCGAGACCGCAAAGACCGAAGCATGGGTAGTGCTGGAAGCAACGACAACAAGCCGGATTTATTCCGGCTTGGAGCCTGGCACCACTCCCGAAAACCAGCGCCAAGCCGTGACCAAAGGCACGGTGGCTGATAGCCTGGCCTACTTCACCCCGAAGCCCGGCGACAGTGTTTTTATACCAGCGGGTACAGTTCACACCCTGGGCGACGACGTCGTGGTGTTTGAAATTCAACAGAATAGTGACGTTACGTTCCGTCTGTACGACTGGGGACATGTTGACTCGAAAACCGGTAAGCCGCGAGACCTCGAAGTCGATCAGGCGCTTGCCTGCATTGATTACAAGAATGGGTCGGCGGGCCTGGTGTCTCCTATGATCGAGGCAAGGACGCCGGTGGACCGCGAGCGACTCTTTAACTGTGAATTTTTCCGGTTGTGGCGACTGCACGGCGAATTGCCGTTTACTGCCGGCGCCAAGGGTGAGCCTCGGATGCTGGTTTGCCTTGAAGGCGCTGGGCAACTGGAGCACAGCGGCTCAACATATGTCATCGGCAAAGGCGAAGTATGACTCTTGCCGGCAGAGGTCGGCGCGTGTGCATTTCACCCGCACAACGCCGTGACCTTACTGGAAATCGCAATACCGAAATCGTTTACAGCGGGACCACAACCGGATGCGGTGAGTGCCGGAAGCGTCGATTGTAATCGCAAGAACTCAAAGCTGGAGGGTAGGTGAAAAAACTAATTGTTTATGATTTGGACGGTACGCTGGCGGAAAGCAAATCGTCTCTTGATGCCGAAATGGCAGCGCTGCTGCATGACCTTCTCGGTGTCATCAAGGTGGCGGTAATTTCCGGAGGCAATTGGCCACAGTTTGAAACACAACTGCTATCCCATCTTCCCCATGACGAACGCCTGGCAAATCTCTCCCTTCTTCCCACCTGTGGAACAAAGTTTTACCAATACTCGGGGGACTGGAAAAAGCTCTATGAAGAAGATTTCACCGAGGATCAACGAGAGAAGATCCGCAGCTCTCTAAGAAAGGCGTTGGCAGCCGCGGGCTTCAAGGTGGAAAAGACCTGGGGAGAGGATATTGAAGACCGGGGAAGCCAGGTCACTTATTCCGCACTTGGGCAGCAGGCTCCGCTCGAAGAAAAGGACAAATGGGATCCTGATTACGCCAAACGAAAAAAGATCAAAGCCCTCCTTGACACCTATATTCCCGAGTTTTCTATTCGCATCGGCGGCGCGACTTCCATTGATATCACCAGGCCAGGCATCGATAAAGCTTACGGCATCAGAAAGCTTCGCGACCTCCTGGGCATTTCACTGAAAGAGATGATCTACATCGGCGATGCCTTGTTTGTGGGAGGGAACGACTATCCCGCGGAAGAAGCCGGGGTTGCTTCGATCCCCGTTCGTGACCCGCAAGAGACCAAACGGGTGACCGAAACCATCATTGCCTGTTTGGACGGTGATCACAAGTCATGAGCCTTCGAGAAGAGTTGATGACCGGGTTTGCATTGCAGCGCCTGGGAATGCTGATGGAGCCGGAGCCTGGGAATCCTCTGGAGGTTGAGGGCGTCCTGAATCCGGCGGCCGCTCGTGGCCCTGATGGCCAACTCTACCTTTTCCCGCGACTGGTGGCGCGGGGCAATTACTCGCGCATCGGAATTGCCCGAGTGCGGTTCAATGAAGCCGGTAATCCGGCCGGCGTTGAACGCCTGGGCATCGCGCTCGAGCCGCAGGCCGATTATGAGCGGCGGCTAGGCGGTGGCGGTGGATGCGA
>JBEKQO010000419.1:0-4872 GCA_049519635.1 Terriglobia bacterium
AGGCGCGAATACAACCAGCAATGCGGCAGCGATTCTGAAACTTCTTACCATACGGCTCATGCAACTATCCTCCGGTTTGCAGATGCGAATACCTGCCAATTTTTGCAACCCAATTCAGTCTCCCTCTAGCACAATTGCGATTGAGTCTGACCGTAAGATTCCATGTTGCCAGCTTCTTCTAATGCGCCGACCTCCGCGAATGCCCGGCTGTCGGATTGGTGTTAGCGGGCTCAACCTGTCTTGCCGGCGCAGTCACCTGTTGCTCGGCTTCTGCCTGCCAGAGGAGCATCTGATCGCGGGCGTTTTGCGCGTCCGGAGCGTTAGGCATCAGCTCCAGATAGCAGCGCATGTGCCAAACGGCGTCGTCGTAATCCTTGAGCTCGCCGTATATGGCAGCGGCGTTGAAGTGACCCTCCGGCCACATCGGATCGATTTCCGTCCCGGCGTCGTAGGCCGCGGCGGCAGCTCCAAATTGCTTCTGATTGACGGCATCCTCGGCCAGTAGTAGCTGTTTCCGCACCGCGTCGGAAAGCGCAGGCCGGGCAGGAAGCGCGCGCCATGCCGCAACCCTCTTCTGAAAGTCAGCCCAGATGCGGACTTGTTCCTCTTTGTCGGCGTAACAAATTGGAGGCAGGTCGCGAGAAGGATCGTAAGTGCGAGCGTAAAGTCGCAACGTGTTCAAGGCGTTGGCGAAAGCCTGGGACGCATTTCTATCCTCTTTGAAATCCGACCGTGGCCGACCTGGCTCTTGCCAACCCAAAAAGCCGATAATGCCGCTACTGTTGGATCGGTTCTTCTTCAAGAGGGGCCATTCGCCATTGATGAGCAAGCCTCCATAAGAATCAAGGGTGACTGCGCCAAGGTTCTTCAGATCGATTCTGTAGGTTCCTTTAGGAAATTCCTTCTTGAACCGCTGCGGCTCGGCTTGAAACTCAAGCTCTCCAATCCGAAATGCAATGCCGGAGGGCTGCGACTCTAAGAATGTAATACCTGTAACCACCTGCTGTAGCTCTTCTACAACCGTCCTGCGAGCTTGGCAGACGGACATCTTCTGTGCTGCAGTCTGTTGTGCTGGCGGCTTTTTGGGCACAGCAACGACCGCCGGTGACACAGCGAGAATCAGTGCAGCTACAAATGCGAACGCCTTCCAATTGCTGTAGCTCATTTCGGTTTCCCTTCAATGCAATGTTTGTGTTTGCGCGAACCATGACATTATTGCCGCCGGTTTGTTCTATTGCGCAGCCGCCAGCTGCTTGGCCTTACCCTGCCAGAGCAGCATCTGGTCGCGGGCTTCTTGGGCGTCGGGAGCGTTGGGCATCAGCTCCAGATAACAGCGCATGTGCCAGACGGCGTCGTCGTAATCCTTGAGCTCGCCATAAATCAGGGCGGCGTTGAAGTGGCCTTGCGCCCACAGCGGATCGATTGCTAAACCCGCTTCGTACTCCGAGACGGCAGTTTCGAATTGTTTTTCCTGGTAGGCATCTTCAGCCAGCAAGCGATGCTGTTTGACGTCATCGGAAATAGGAGGCTTCGTGGCGAGCGCGCTCCATGCGGCTGCTTTCGGCTGGAACTCTGCAAAGATTCTTGCTCGTTGATCCTGCCTGCGGCGAAGCTCGTCCTTGTCAGCCAGGCAGGCGGAAGCCAGGTCGCGAGAGGCATCGTACGTGCGGGCGTAGAGCCGCAACGTATTCATGCCCTCGGCGAAGGCCTGGCAATTCTGATAGGAAGACTCGCCCCCGTCGGCATTCGAATACCACTCCACAAACCCCAAAACGCTGGAACTCGAGGTGTTCCGTAAGGTAGCGCCCAATACTCCATGCCCCAGACCAGGCACTTTGCCGTCAACTCTAAGATCGCAATACACGCCGTTTGACTGGCGGTTGGCCGTGACCTCTCCAAGACTCTTGAGATCGACCTTGTAGACACCGGAAGGGAATTGACTCCTGTAACTAAAAGGACTCGCTGAAAACTCAAGCTGCCCTGTATTGAACGCGATACCGGAAGGCGTGGAATCAAATGTCAATCCTCCGACCGCGGCCGGCGCCACCCGCTCGAGAGCAAACTTAACGGCCTGCCGCGCCTGGCAGACGGACATCGCCGGAGCTGCCGTTCCCTGGGCTAGAGCCACCCGCGCGGCGGCGAGAAAAATCAACACCGTTACAAATGCGAATGCCTTCCATCTGCTGTACCTCATTTCGGTCTCCTTTTTATGAAATCATGCTGATTGCGCGAACCACAACATTTCTGCCGTCATCGGTTTGTTCGATTGCGCAGCAGCTTGCTGCTTGGCCTTGCCCTGCCGGAGCAGCATCTGATCGCGGGACTGCTGGGAATCTGGTGCATCGGGCATCAACTCCAAATAGCAGCGCATGTGCCAGATGGCGTCGTCGTAGTCCTTGAGTTCTCCGTAGATCACTGCGGCGTTGAAGTGGCCTTGCGCCCATAGCGGATCGATCTCCAATCCCGCTTCATATTCCGCAGCGGCGGTCTCGAACTGCTTCTGCTGGTAGGAATCTTCGGCCAGTAAACGATGCTGTTTGACGTCATCGGAGATGGACGGCTTGACGGGAAGCGCACGCCATGCAGCCGCCCGCCTCTGAAACTCTACCCAAATACGGGTGTGTTCCTCATTGTCGGCGAAACACGCAGGGGCTCCATCGTGAGAGGGATCAAACGTGCGAGCGTAGAGCCGCAAGGTGTTCATGGCAGTTGCGAAGGCTTGGGCATTCTCAAAAGCCCAGTCCCCACGAAGAGCTTTTGGATCCGGGTTGCTTCTGAAAGATATGTAGCCGAGAATGCTGGAGTCGGATAGATTCTTTTTGATATCACTTTCGGTACAAAATTTGCATCTTCCCCATAACGGGTCCTTGCCGTCGACGAGTAGCCTGCTGCCATCGCTGGTGACTTCAGCTAGAGTCTTCAATTCGACTCGGAAAATACCTGGAGGAAAGAGTTTCCTGTACATACAGGGCTCGGCCTGGAACTCAAGTTCTCCAACTCTGAACGCAACACCGGAGGGCAGTGATTGCAAATATGGGCCAGAACCATGACATGTGTTCACATCTTGTTTTAGCTCTGTCACAATCGTCCGGCGCGCCTTGCAGACGGACATCGCTGGAGTTGCCGCCTGCTGGCCCATGACAAGTGGTGCGACGAAGAGAAGAATTAATACCAGACTGAATGCGAATGCCTTCCAACTACTCGAACTCATTTCGGTCTCCTTGCCTTGCTTGAACAGGCAGATGACACAGGCGTATTCCGCTACCGCGTTCCCGTCGCCCCTCCCAATCTGCCAAATCCCCCCAAATTACCTCGACGCTGCGGCTGCGCTTGAGGCTGCTCTTCGGAGCTCTCCGCGGGTTTCTGCGTGGCCTTGTCCTGCCAGATCACGATGTGGTCGCGTGCCTCCTGCGCGTCGTTCGCGTCGGGGGCCAGCGCAACATAGGCGCGCATCTGCTCGACCGCCTCGTCGTAAAACTCCAGCTCCGCGGCGACCAGGGCGGCGTTGAAGCGGCCCTCGGACCAAACAGGATCAAGCTCCACGCCCCGCTCATAGTGATATAAAGCCTGGGCTGCTTTTTTGTCGTTGAGGGCGGTCTCGGCGAGCAAGCGCTGCCCCCTGACCGCCTCAGGAACCGGAGGCTTGGTGGGAAGCGCCCGCCAGGTTGCCGCCTGCTGGGGGAAATCACGCTGCGCTTCATCCTGTGCGGCGGCTGTCTCGCGCAGATGGTTGAGTGCGCTGGCGACCAGCTCGACGGTCTGTTGATCCGCATACCAAGCCAGCTTGTCCAGCGGCTCGGGAAGGTCTTTGCCAGCCTCATCCTTCAATCGCCACACGCCCCCAAAGCCGCGCCTGGCGACGACCCGCGGCAGCGTCTTCAGGTTGACCGTGCAGTGCTGAAATTGATTGCGCCGGTACAAGGCCGCGTTGAATTCAAAGCTATCCGGACTGAAGCGGAAGCTGGTGGAATCGCCCTCGGCTGAGAGCAGCATGCCGGCGAGGATGGCCCTTTGTGCCTGCCAATGAGTCAGGTCGGGACCGCTCTGCGCAATATCCGACAAGATGCGGGAGTACCGCTCCGCTCCCGGTCTGGGAGGCGGACCGATTCCATAGGCCGCCTGCGCCTGGTTAGCCGCCTGGCAAATCAGCACGAGAATGGTGAATAGAAAGATTGTGCCAAAGACGTTCTTCATCGCTGTCTCCCTACCCGCACCGGGGGGAGACAGTGCGATTCAAATTTCAGTTGGGACCGAACCAGCCTGCGAACAGGTGACCTCGGTCACGGCATTGGCCCGAAATCCGCCAGAGACGCAAGCGATTCGCAGTACGTTCACTTCAAATCTGGCAACTTCACGGAATTTTACACCCGTTGCGCAGCAGTTAATACGAATTCTTCCTGTTAAGGTGAAACCCCCAATTTGGCGCTCAGACACGCGGATTGGGATGCGTCAATAAGCGTCGTTCAACGGCCACATTAACCTGAAACCAGACCGCGCCGGAGATGCGGTAGTCAAGAATCTGAACGCCAAAAGATAGCAATGATGAATCTCCATTTCCGAGGACCGAAATTCGCAGAAAGTCATTCCGAATGAGTAGTCTACAGACAGCTGACAGGATCAGTGACGAAAAACGCCGATGTAGCCCAGGGAGTCCTTGAACGTTGCAAAAATCGCCAACTCACTCGCCTAACTGGGCCCGCATTCCCCTAGTTCCAGGCGTTAATCTGCTTAATTGGTCTGGCAGCGGGCAGTGACCCAACCCATACCTTTTGGGACGTCCGGATCGCTCAGATCCGGCCGATTGTTTTGTTGCGGTTAGCGGGTGGGTTTTCGGGCCCCTTTTGTCACAGGGCGATTTTGGCCCGTTCAGGC
>JBEKQO010000420.1:0-5825 GCA_049519635.1 Terriglobia bacterium
TTTGTCAGTCGGCGCGGCCCGCTTGTCCGCGCTTGGACCTTGCCCGTTGCCTGTGATTGGTTACTCGTCACTCGCCACTGCTCCTGAAGTGTGTCACGCGGGGGGAGGGTGGGCCGTCGGCAGCCCCGTTTTGCACCATTCGATATAACTCGCTTCGCAGTCATCCTGAGCAGCATCGAAGGATCTCGCCCTGCCCGCCGTTCCGCCTTCGGACCTTGCCTTTTTCTTGTCACTGGTCACTCGTTCGTGTATTTGCGATTGCGGCATCGGACCATGGGGTGATGGCCAAAATCGCCAGCCGGTTTGTGGTCTCATCTTCGGGCGCCGGCCTACCGATAACCGAGGTGGGGAAGTGTGGGCGGCCGGGCCAATTGCCGAGGGACGGCGCCCCGGCACATTCTCCGCCGGATATTCCTGTGTCTTGCCGCTGGTCAATCGCCACTAGGCCAGATATCTCATCACGCTTGGGTACGCGAAGGGGGTGGGCGGAAGGCCGGGGCGAAACAGGCGGCGGAAAGGTGCCCCTGCGGACAACCGCCCCGGCGCGCAAGGCGCCACTCCTCCTCATCTGAGGAGGGGAGCATTTTCTACAACTCCCTCATGATTCAGGAGGGGTGGCGCGCCCGGCGCCGGGATGGGGCTGGACAGGAATTCAGAGGTGGTGCGGGCAAGGCGATTAAACCCCGCGTTTTCAGCAACTCATCGGGATAGCGAGGGCTGAGCGGTTTCTGCGCTCATACAAGTTGCTTATTTTCTGGAAGTTATCGGCTTGGAGGGAATTGGAGGGGTTCCTTCGTGGTTTTGGGGCGCTTAAATCAAGCTATCTCTTGCATTTTCAACAACTCATCGGCCGAAAAGTTAAACTGTTTATTCTCAACAACTCATCGGCTTCTGACATTTTGTCGTTTTATTCGCCTTTTGTTTTCAATAACCCATCGGGGTCGACCTTCATTTTGACATTTTCTTGGAGGCAGGCTTCCCGCTCGATTTTCACGGACAAATTGGCAACCCGCCATGCCTCTTGCCGACGCGATTTTTCCCTCCGAGTCATCAGCGCGGCACCCGACGCTGCGCTGCCGGTCTTTCCGCCTTCGGACTTTAGCTTTCGCTCGTTTCTGGTCACGGGCCCCTTTGGGGTGCGCAAGTTGGCCGGGCGGCGCTTCTCGCGCCTCTGGGTGAGCGAATTTCCGGTGTGCGGCAAGTTGCGTAGCGTGTTGCGCCGTGGGTCCGTCTGCTATAGCGGGGAGTTTACCTCGCCAGATGGAGGCACAAAGCCGCCTTTACATCTGGACTCATCACCGCAGAGGTCCGCGCCGCCTGGCATCAGATCCTGGACTTCGGACCGCGTTTCTCGTCACTCGTCATTGCTCTTATAGTGCTTGCAGCTCCCCCAGGTCCCTGCGGAAAATCGCAGACCCCCCAAGAACAGGGGTCTACGCCAGCCTGCGGAAGTTTTAACGGCAGCGGTGAGCGAAGGAGGGTCTGTTTTACTGGTGGCAGGACAATCTCGAGGTGAGTCCGCAGAGGCAAATGCGGAGAGCCGACTTTCTGGCCTCAACAAGCCAAACTCGCTGCCGGAAAACCTGACTCGTCTACACCACCTTCTCGGCCTCAAGATTCCTAGCGGTTTCTCCAACTGCCCAGGCGATTCCGAGATTATTGGCGGCGATTCGGTGCTCCCTTAGCAGTTCGCGATTGAATTCATACATGGATCTTTCCCCTGCGGAGCCGCCTTGACGCATCCACTCTTTATACCAACGCGTTGTTGACCGGACCGATTCATAAAGCGTAAAGGCTGGGCGCCAATGAAGGCGTTGACTACTCTTGTCGAAGGCCAAGGATTGGTAATCGAAAGGCTCGTCACGTTGGGGGCCACTCCGCCACATGATGTTTCCACCCCAGAGCTCGCATATTTTGGTTGCGAGTAAAGCGTTGGGTACACCGTGCTGCTCATACGGGCCGAAGTTGAAGGCCTCCCCGGCTATTCCGTCGGAAGCGAGCATACTCATCAGGGTCATATAACCCGACAGGATATCTAGCCCATACGTGTATGGCCGCGTGAAGTTCGGGCTGTATATCTCCGGAGCACGGTTTTCCGCTAACGATTCAAAGCAGTCGACAAAAATCCTGCCCGCACCTTGAGTCCTTCGGGACGAATGCCAATCGCCACCGATGAGGACGTTACCTGCGCGGGCGACTCCAATGAGACTTCCGCTCGAAGACAGATAACTGCGTTGGTAGTCAGCAATGATGAACTCTGCACACGCCTTAGAAACGGCATAGGGGCCACTCGCCCCGAGCGGATCAGTTTCAACCCACAATTCACCGCTCTTGGGCTTGTAAACCTTGTCGGTGGTAACGAAGACCGCTCGCTTCGGTGCGGCGGACAGCCGAAGCGCCTCAAGGATCGTCGCCGGCCCGAGAGTATTCGTGCGATAGGCCTCGAGCGGATTGCGATACGCGTCGCGCACCAGCGCCATTGCCGCGAGGTGAAAGATGCCGTCGGCTTGTCCCACGAGCTGCTGCATGAGGGGAAGATCGGTGACATCTCCCTGCGTGAAGCTTATTCGGCCGCGGAGGCTACTGGCCGCGAAATTCGAATCCTGGTCCGGCAGCCTCAGATCAAGCCCCAATACTTCGGCGCCGGCATCCAAAAGCGCCAGAGCGAGCCACGTCCCCTTCACTCCGGCGACTCCCGTGACGAGAATTCGTTTCCCCTCAAAATAGCCGTTAAACATTTGATTTGGAAATTCCCTTTAGCATTGAAAGCTCCCTACTATACACCCATCGAGGGGTTCCACCTAACCATTTTTCGTTGCATGGGTCCCGTGGCTCAGAACAGGGTCCTGTCTGCCTCAACGCCGGGGAAGCTGTGAAAAAATCACGGGAAAGGCAAGAGCATTTCACGCCAAGGCGCAAAGCCGAAGCGGGCGCAAAGAGAACAAAACCGTTGTTCAATGCGGGTCTTTGCGCCTTGGCGTCTTGGCGTGAGATTGTTTATTTTTTCGCAGCTTCCGGGGCGGGAGGGGCCCATTTCGCTCGAAAAGTCCGCCTCAAGCAAATTCTGGGCGCTGTGTTAACCGCAAAAATGCTATGATCCCCTGCCGTTATGAAATTCGTGGTGGAGCAAGGTTCCGTCAAGCTCTCGGGCGTCGCACACCCCCCATGGCCATGAAAGCATCACCCGCGCAGAAACCCCTCACCCCCCGCCTTGCCGTCCCCCCTCTCCCCGAGGGAGAGGGAGAGAAATCAAAATCACAGCCCTCTCCCAGGGGAGAGGGTGCCCGACGGAGAAGGGCAGGTGCGGGGTCACTTTCAACCCCATTGGACTTTGACGGTGCCCAGCGTGGTGGAGATTCGTGGTGGCGTCATGGCGGCAACTCAAAGTATAATTGCTTGTTGACGCGCCGGAACTCAGCGCATCTAAAGTAATTGATGTCTCGATATTGGCCACGCTTAAAGCGTGTCGGCTTGGCTCTATTGCTAGTCTTGGGCATCCCATTCGCCGCTCAAGGGGCCCTTCCTGACACCCAGACGCTTCGCGGGGAAGTTGTAGACCAGAACAGCGCGCCCATTTCTGGCGCGGTCTGCACCTTGCGGGGTCGGACTATGCCCGAGCAGGGGCGTCCCGTAACTACTGGGGATCGAGGGACTTTCGAGTTTACCGGGCTGATCCCAGGAACCTACCGCGTGACCTGCGCCGCGGTGGGTTACGAGCCGGTCTCTAAGCCGGACATCCCGGTTACCGCAAGCGAGGCCCCCCCCACCCTCCAGATTGAGCTTCCTACCGAGGTTGTCATTCACCAGAGGGTGGAAGTCACCGCTCAAGCCCCCAAGGCCGTGGAGCAACAGGCGGCTCCGCCCGCGACCCTTACCAGCGAGCAACTCCATTCCCTGCCCCTCGTCGTGCAGAAATTCAAAGCCGCGTTACCGATGATTCCGGGTGTACTTCGCACCCCGGATGGCAGGATCTCCATCAAGGGCGCGGTGGAGAACCAAGGAACCCTGCTGGTGGATTCTGCCGAAACCGTTGATCCCGTGACCGGCAGTTTCTCCATTGACGTTCCCATCGACGCGGTGGAATCGGTGGACGTTTTCAAGAGCGCCTACCAGGCCGAGTACGGGCGTTTTTCCGGCGGGCTTACCACCCTCCAAACCAAAGCACCCTCAAGCCGCTGGGATTATGAGTTGAATGATTTTGTGCCCACACCGCGCTTCGAGACCGGACACCTGGTGGGAATTCAAGACGATTCCCCGCGCATTTACTTCTCGGGGCCCTTGCTGGGGGACAAGCTCACCTTTTCCGAAGCCTTCACCTACGGCTATTCCGCCCAGTCCGTCCGGGGGTTGGCTTGGCCCAACAACCAAACCCGCAAGGAGGGGTGGACTTCGTTCTCGGATTTCTATTACACCTTTTCCTCCCAGCACCTCGCCAGCGTTAATGTCAAATTCTTTCCCGAGCGGCGCCAGTACGACAACATCGATAGCCTTATTCCGGAAACGGCATCCGCCGACTACGGCCAGAGCGGCTACTCGATCGGGGGGCACGATCACTATCTGTTCCCCGGCGGCGGGATTTTGACCACTCTGGCGCAATTCACCGATTTTGACAGTTACTCCCACGGCCAGGGCGCGCAGGACTTGCTGATAACTCCCACCGGCTGGGAGGGCAACTTCTTCAACGCTTGGACGCGCAGTAGCGCTCAGCAGGAAGTGCAGGAAAGCTACCTCTTCCCCCGCAAACACTGGCACGGCGGGCACGACTTCAAGGTGGGGGGCGACGTGGTCCACCGTGCGTATCAGGGAACCAGCCTATCCCACCCGGTGCAACTGCTGCGGGCTGACAACTCCCTGGCCGGCGAAATTGATTTTGGATCCGCCGGCCAACTCACCACCTCCGATGCAGAAGGCGCCGCCTTTGCCGAAGACCACTGGATTTTTAACAATTTCATTTCTATCGATTATGGACTTCGGTTTTCCAGCCAGACCCTGGGCGAACGCTCGGCAATTTCGCCGCGCGCCGGCGCAGTGTTCTCGCCGGACAAGAAAGGCAGGACTATTTTCCGCGGCGGCGCCGGCGTCTTCTATGATCGCTTGCCGCTTCTCGCCGGAGATTTCACTCAAAACCCCGCCCGGCAAGTTACCCTTTTCGGTACAAACGAAGTGGCGCTTGGCCCCCCCACCGTCTACCTCCCCTATTACGAGGAATTTGCCGATCATGGCCGCAAGATTGTTCCCTCCGGCACACGGCTTGGAAGCACCCCTTACAACATCACCTGGAACACGGAACTGGATCAGGAAATCCGCCCCGACATCATCGCCCGCGTCAGTTTTCTGTCCAGCCGCACTTATAATGAGTTCACGGTCAACCCGGAAGTCCTATCTCCCACCAGTGGATTGCTGCTGCTTTCGAACCTGGGCGCATCGCGCTACCACGAGTTTGAAGCCACGTTGCGCGTGCGGCCTTCCGACAAGGCGGATTTCAATATTTCCTACGTCAATAGCCAGGCACGGGGCGACCTGAACACCATGGCGTCCGTCTACGTTCCTTACGAGCAGCCGGTTATCGAACCGAACCTGTTCGGCGTGCTTCCGACCAACGTCCCTGACCGCGTCGTGACCTGGGGGCGCTTCAAGCTGCCGCAGAAGGTCATCGTCAGCCCGCTGCTCGATTGGCACTCGGGCTTCCCTTTTTCCATTTACGACGATTTGCAGAATTACGTGGGCCCCCCCAACAGCCGCCGCCTGCCCACCTTTTTTTCTCTTGATGTGCAAATCTCCAAGGATTTCCGGGTACCGTTCATCCCCTTATTGCGCAAACACCT
>JBEKQO010000421.1:0-4742 GCA_049519635.1 Terriglobia bacterium
AAAGGGGCGAGGGCAATAAAATCCATCCTCCCCTCGGTGGCCGTGGCGACCGAGGGGCCCGGGGGTGAGGGGGTCCTTGCAACATGCCATTGTCAAATCTTATCCGGGACACCACACTAGAGAGGGAAGGTGGCCTCCCATCATCAAGACTATATTTGGCCTGCAACAAGCTAATCGTCGGCGGGTTTGATTGTAATGTAGCCCTCCGTCCAATGGTCCACATTCAATTCGTACAGACAAATCTGAAACCCGTCTGGAGCGCCGACAAAGCCGGGTTTATTGCGGAGGCGGTCTATCGCTGACTTCGCGTCGCCTTCGGTTCGATAGACACCGACCAACTTCTCATCGTCGTTCCCGGGCTCGATTTCGTGAACGTGCCACAACAGGAACACTACCTCCATCGTTACACTCTCCAGTGGACCGATAAAGCCCAGAAAGCCATCCTGTCAATTCTGTCTATCCATGTTGGTAGTCCTTGCTTCTCGTAAAGCGCTTATATTCGAGCTTGGGGTTTCCGAAGTTGATGAGCAAGCCCACTTCGATTCCGGTGGCGTTCAAATAATTGATGACCTGTGCCTGGTGTTCGGGGGCGATCGCTTTGACTGCTTTCAGTTCGACGATGACCTTCTCCTCAATGAATATATCCGCATAAAAGTCACCGACGCATTCACCCCTGAACATCACCTTGGCCGGATGTTGGGGCAGCGCAGCTAAGCCTTTTTGCCGCAGTGCCAATAGCAAAGCCTTTTCATAGACAGATTCCAGAAAGCCCGCACCCAGTTCATTGATGACCTCAAAGGCGCAGCCAATCACCGTTCTGGTGATAAGCTCGTGCTTCAATTCCTGTTTTTCCATGGTTGAAGTCCTTTACATACATGGATGGACAGAATAGACAGGATAAATCACGGAACAAAACGGCGGGAATAAAGAACACTGAATATACTTTTGATCCTTATTAGAAATCCTCACCTCGGGTGGAACGCTCGAACCCGGCATGTTCCGGCTCGAGCATCGAAGAACAAATCCTTCAGGCTTCACTGTTGGTCGCCGAAAATACGGTCATGGTTCTGCAACCTGTGCACCGTTTGTTCTTGTAGTTCTTCCTTCTATTCCCTATCCTGCCAATTCTGTCTATCGATGTTCAGTCTTCCAGCGTGGAAAGGTCGCCTGTTGGCAAGCCGAGTTCCCATGCTTTCAGAACGCGGCGCATAATTTTTCCGCTGCGCGTCTTAGGAAGTTTCTCGCGGAATTCGATCTCCCGTGGCGCCGCGTGCGCGGCCAGCTTTTGCCGTACAAATTTCTGGATTTCGTCCTTCAGCTCGTCGCTGGGCACATGGCCTTCGCGCAGTGAAATGAAAGCCTTGATGATGTGCCCGCGCATGGCATCGGGCTTTCCAATCACGCCCGCCTCCGCCACGGCTGGGTGCTCCACCAGACAGCTTTCAACTTCGAACGGCCCCACATTCTCGCCCGCCGTGATGATCAGGTCGTCAACTCGCCCCTGAAACCAGAAGTAGCCGTCCGGATCTTTATAAGCGCTATCCCCTGTAACGTACCAACCCGGAATGCGGAAATAGGTCTCATAGCGTTCCGGCTGCTTCCAAATATCCCTCATCATGCCGGGCCACCCGGGCTTTATCACCAGGTTGCCGAGGGTATTGGGCGGTAATTCTTTTCCCTCATCATCGACGATGGCGGCATACACCCCCGGAATGGGCCGTCCCATGGAGCCGGGACGGATCGTCATAGCGGGATAATTCGAAACTAGGATATGGCCTGTCTCGGTCATCCACCAGTTGTCATGGATCCGCCGCCCGTAGGTTTTCCACCCCCACCACACAACCTCGGGATTCAGCGGCTCACCCACACTCAGTACGTGCCGCAGGCTGGAAAGGTCAAATCTCTGCGCCACATCCTCCCCCGCTGCCAGCAGCATGCGGAACGCCGTGGGAGCGCTGTACCAGATGTTGATCCGGAATCGCTGGATGGTTTCATACCAATCCGCGGCATTGAATCTGCCGCCACGGATCAGGTTGGTGGTGCCGTTGAGCCAGGGCGCAAAAATCCCGTAAGACGTTCCCGTAACCCACCCGGGGTCGGCGGTGCACCAATAGATATCGTCTTCGCGCATGTCGAGCACCCAGCGGCCGGTCATCATGTGCCCCAGCATCGCCTTTTGCACGTGCAGCACGCCCTTGGGTTTTCCCGTTGAACCCGAGGTGTAGTGCATGATGAGCGGGTCATCGAGCGTCAGCCACTCAATCTCCGTCTTGTCGTCGGCCTTTGCCATCAGCGCTTCGTAACTCTTCTGCCCCTCCGCCAGCTCGCTCGGCAAAGCGCCCACCAGAATAATGTGCTTGAGGGCAGGCAGATCGTATTGCGGTACGCGTTCCACGAGCGCCGGCGATGTCACCAGAGCCACGGCTTCGGCGTTGGCCATGCGGTCACGCACGGCGTCTTCCATGAAAGCTTCAAAGAGCGGGCTGGGAATCGCGCCGATTTTCAGGATGCCAAGGATGGCAATATAAAGCTCCGGCCGCCGCCCCAGAAACACAAACACCCGGTCGCCCTTCCCCACGCCCAGCTTTCGCAGGACGTTGGCAAAACGGTTCGACTGGAGCGACATGTCCTCGAAGGTAAACCGCTCGGTGTGTTCTTTGTCGGTGTAGATCAGCGCCAATTTGTTGCGGCGGCCGCGCGTCAGGTGACGGTCGATGGCCTCGTGCGCTATGTTCACCTTGCCCGTCTTGGACCAATCAAATTCCTGGTAAGCATCTTCCCAACGGAACGACGCGTAGAGCGGATCGTAGTCATTCAGATGGTGGGTTTGGGGATCGTCCAACGGCTTCAGTACATTATTCAAGTCCGCCCCTGCTTTCGTGGACATAAAGGGAACCTCGCTTTTTTAATTGTCGATTGCCGATTGTCGATTGTCGATTGAAAGTCCTCGTTTGTCGATAGTGGTAAGGTTTGAGTTTCATCACGAAGAGCAAGTGTAGCGCGGACCTGTTTTTTAGGTCCGCGGCTTTTCCCTACCAATCAGGTACGAGCCGCTGATAGCTGGGATCTTCCGGGGTTCAATCGAAAATCGACAATCGTCAATCGACAATTCTATACGCTTCGTCCAGCAATTCGATTACGTGCATCACGCGCCGCTGACCGCCCGTGCGCTTCACGCCCGCGCGGAGCTGCAACATGCAACCGGGATTGGCGGTCAAAATCAAATCCGCCCGGGTCTCGTCGATGCGCCGCATTTTGCTTTCCAGCAACCGGTCCGACATCTCGTTGTGGACAACGTTGTAAACACCCGCGCTGCCGCAGCAGACTTCTGCTTCCTTCAGTTCGATCAGTTCCAGTCCCGGAATGGCCGCCAACAGCTTGCGCGGGGCGGTCCGAATGCGCTGGGCATGCCCCAGATGGCAAGGGTCCTGGTAAGTCGCCCGCACCTTCATTATTCCCAGTTCGCGGTTCAAGTCAATCCCCGCCAGGAATTCTGTGACGTCGAGCATCTTCGCCACAAAGGCCTTTGCCGGTTCGTGGAATTCCCGTTCCTCTTCCTCAAAGAGCAGCGGATATTCTTTGAGGACGGAGCCGCAGCCGGCGGCGTTGGAAATAACGGCGTCGTATCCGCCCGCCAGAAATGCCTGGATATTACGCTTGGCCAAATCGCGCGCGATGCCGCGAATGCCGGCGTGCACGTGCAGCGCGCCGCAACATCCCTGGTCACGGGGGATCACGACCTCGCACCCGTTCTTCGCCAGCACCCGCACCGTGGCGTCATTCAGCCGGGCAAAGGAAAGATTGGCGATGCACCCGGCGAATAAGGCCACCCGGTAGCGCCGTTTCCCTTCCGCGGGAACCGTCGTGCCCAGGCGTTCGTAAAAGAACGGCTTCTCCATACGCGGGGCGAGTTGCGCCACTTGCTCGAGGCGGCCGGGAAGCAGTTTCAGCACCCGCGAACCAAGCACCAGCTTTTCCAGTCCCGAGCGCTGATACAAACGCAGGAGCTTCCCCACGAATTGCAGCCGCCGAGGATGCGGCAAAATCTCGTAGTAAAAAAGTTTGCGCAGCAGAGCTGTGAGGGGCGGACGGTGATAATACTTTTCGATCTGGCTCCGGGCCACTTCCACCAGCTTCCCATACTCGACGCCCGATGGGCACGCCGTTTCGCAAGCGCGGCAATCCAGGCAAAGTTCAATGTGACGGACAAAGCTTTCGCCCAGCGGCAGCCGCCCGTTTTCCACCTGGATCATCTGGTAAATGCGGCCGCGCGGCGAGTCGATTTCGAGTCCCAGCTCGCGGTATGTGGGGCAGGCGTTCAGGCACAATCCGCAGTGCACACAGCGGGAATAATCCGCCCAGCGCGGCGCCTCGCCCGCGCCGTAGCCCGAGGGCTTCTTCGGTGCTTCATTCGAGATTGTGGGGTTTCCGTTTTTCAAGGATTCAACCATTCCATCGCATTTGCCAGGTCAATTGAGCAAGTGTAGCGCGGACCTGTTTTTTATCCCGCATTTTTCGCCCCGATTTTGGAAGGGCGGGGCTAACCCGGATTTCTCACCACGACTCTGGAAGGGCGGGGCTTTAGCCCCGCCGTGCAAGGCCGTCCTGATTATTTCCAAGTCCCGCACCCCGCGCAGCTTGCAGCCGCAAGCTGCGCGGGGTGCGGGAGGAATAGAGGGCGGGAGCCGCGATTTCGGCGGGGCTGAAGCCCCGCCCTTCCATGCATCGTCCAAACCTGGTGA
>JBEKQO010000422.1:0-4696 GCA_049519635.1 Terriglobia bacterium
TCCGAATCGAAAAGCCTTGGGCTAAGGCCTTGCCATCCAGGTTGCGCGCTTTCGGTCGCTCGACTGAGCAATTCCGATCCCGCAGGTTGATCTAAACGTGCAAAACGGCACGACGATCCAAAATTCTTACACGACTCCCCACGCAGGCAAAGTAAACGCCCACTGGATGCGAATCCAGAAACGTGGACAAGAATCTCTGGGATTATTAAGGCAATTCAAATGCCAATTGAATCCAAAGTCGCACGGATGCTCAACAAGCTGAAAAGAAAGGCCATTGCTGCCTGTGAACTCCCACAAAAGTGTTAACGACATATGAAATTCAGTAGTATGCGACCACAATTTTGCAAAAACCGGATATAACGGCCCGTCGAACCGCATTCTACTGCCGCTCATTGGCAGCCCCGACTGTGCCGATATTGTTGGATTTTCCCATGCTCGGCATTCCCAGGCCGCTATGCTAACCGGCCAGACTCGACTGGGGCGATCGATCCGGCGCCCCTGAGAGCAACAGAAAGGGCGCCCCATCCGTTCGGGACACCCTTTTGTCTGAATCCGGCTTCGAAACCGAAAGATTAGAAGAAAATCTTGCCGGCTAGTTGGACAGCGCGCCCAGGGGACGGATCCCCATTCGGGTCGGCAGATACATCCACGCTCGTGACAATGCCGAAGTTGGGAGCGCTGAAGTCGTTACCCGGGTTCGCAAAGTTGGCATGGTTGAAGGCGTTGAAAGCCTCCAGCCGCAGCTGGATGTACTTGCTGTTGTCCGAGCTGAAGTAAAAGATCTTCCGCAAATCGAGGTTCGTGTAATCGAAGCCCGGTCCGTGGAAAAAGTTCCGCTGTGTGTTCCCGAACGTTCCAATTGGCTCGGCGGAGAAGGGCGTTGTGTTGAAATATTGATTCGTCGCGCTTCTGATGTTCATTTTCTGGATCGGCGCTCCAGAGTATTCGGGAACATCGCCGCAGCCGAAGTAACTGTCGCCCTGGCACCAGCGCGAGCGGTTTGAGCCCATGTTGATCCCGACCGGGAATCCACTTTGCAAAGCCGTGACGCCGCCAATGCCCCACCCGCCGAGGGCTTCGCGGGCGATCACGCTGCGCTTGATGAATCCCACTGCAGGCAGGGTGTACACGTAGGAAGTGGACAGGCGCTGCCGGGCATCATAGTCCGAGCTGCCGTAGTTAAGGTAGGTAAAGCCAGCCGTATAGTTGTGCACGCGGCCCTCGCTGCCGGTCGAGCTTTCATACCCCGATCCATCGTCCAGTGCATGACTGTAGGTGTAGGCTGCGGTGAACTGCAGTCCGTGGGATGGGGCCTTGATAAGGCTGGCTTGCAGGGAGTTGTAGTTTGAATTCCCTTCGGTGGTTTGGTCCGCGATCGACAAATAATACGGATAGCCGGAGAAGTTGGCCGTATCGGTCATGTACTGCGGGAAATAGCGATCGTAAAGGGAGGTTCCCTTGCAAGCGGGATTGGCCAGGCAAGCCGTGTGGCCGGCAGGAGTGATCGGATCCCCCTCATACCATGAGGCCAGCCGGTGACTGATCGAGCCCACATAGCCCACCTGTGCCACGTAATTGGACCCAAAGGATCGTTGGATATTCAGGTTGTAGTTGTAGGTGTAAGGGACGGAGTAGCCCTTGCTGAACACCGCGAGCTCTTCTTCCAGGTAGGCGAGCCAGTTAATCGACGCCGCTGGTGTCTTTGCTGTTATTGGAGCCCACGGGGCCTGGTTGGGCTCAGAATCTCCAGGGCGGCCGGCAACATCCGCATACGGGTTCGCGAAGGCAGGGCTTCCACCCACATCGGCTGCTCCCAACGAGTATTGAAGGAAGGGCGGATCTTCAAGGTTTTGCAGGGACTGTTCTTCCTGGTCGCGGTTGTAGTAGAGGCCAAAGCCAGCGCGGATTGCGAAGCTATGCGCGCCCGGCGCGCCGATGAGCCCGGACGGGCCTGCGGTAGGCGACCATGCAAAGCCGACCTTGGGGCCGAAGCGGTTGTAATGCGCCACCGGTCCTCCGGCGTCGTTGCATCCGGGGTCGCCGGGGAAGCCGAGCCCGGGAGACGCACCGGGGAATACCGTGGACTCGGTAGTGCTGTTCGCCCAGCAAACAATACCCAGGCTCCCATCCTGGTGGTTCTGGTTGGGCTTCTCCACATCCCAGCCAATGCCGTAGTTGAACGTAAAGTCAGGGCTTACCTTCCAGTTATCCTGGGCATACGCATACTCCTCTTCGGCGACAGCGTTGATGAAGCCATTATTGGTCTGCTCGAAGTCGTCTGGAATGCCAAGGGCGAAGTCGATAAGGGGATCGCCGGATGTAAAGGCTCCCTGGGCTTCGAATCCGTATTCGCCGTTGTTATAGACGTCGAATGGGTTGTGGACGCGGAACTGTTCAAATCGCGCGCCGAATTTGAGGGTATGGTTGCCCTTGACCCAGGAGAAGTTGTCGGCGTAGCTCAGGTTGGTGTCGAGACGCGGCTGAGGGCCTTCAAAGCTGAAGCCCAGGTTGAAGTAGTTGCCCACGGCGATGTACGGCACGCCTGATGCGGGGTCCTGCGGAGTGATGGCGAACCCATAGTTGCTGGGCGGATCGATCTTTTCCACTCCAACCGCCGCGAAAGGGTTCCGATAGTACGAGCCGCGGAGTTCATTCAGCATATTGGCGCCAAAGGTATGGGTCCACGCGGCGGAGAAGAGCTTGAAGTGGCTGGCCTCTTCCGAGGGGAAGCCGGGGAAGTTGCCGCCGCCGAAGGTGAGGGTGGAGGTGGCAGGGTTAGACATGAATACGCTCGAAGCCCAGAAGGAATCCTTCGCACTGAGCGTGTAGTCAAAGCGGAGAATCCCCTGATCGGACGCGTAAGTATTGAGCGGAGTGAAATTGGCGTAATCTTGTTGACCATTCGCGTCCGGTGCGCCGAAATTCCCAGGCAAAACGAATTTGGTGATTAGCTTGGAGGCAACGCTGTTCCACCCGGATGTGGGAATGTCGACTGTCCCACTCGGAAAGCACGCAGCCCACGCCGTTCCCGCGGTGCAGGTTCCGGTGCTTGTCGTGATGTCAAACGGAATCGGGTTGGTGCTCAGGCCTGCGCTGTTCGGGGCCTGCGAAAGGTAGTTCGTATCATTCGTGAAGTTGCCGAGTAGCTGATCCTTGTCCATGGTCGTCTGAATGGTGGTTTCCGCGGTCCGCTGGCGTTGCCCCTGATAGGCGGCAAAGAAGAAGAGCTTGTTCTTGAAGATCGGTCCGCCCAGCGTGCCGCCGTAGAGATTCTGATGGAAGTCCTGATGGGTCGTTCCGCCGGGCGTTATCGGTACCGTGAAGTAGTTGCCATTGGTCAGGAATGTGTCGCGGTAGAACTCAAAGCCGCTGCCGTGGAGCTGATTGGTTCCTGCCTTGAGGATCTGGTTGATGACGGCGCCGGAGTTGCGGGCGAACTCGGGGTTCATCGTACTGGTGACGATGTTCTCTTCCGCGAGTGCGTCGGGATTAATCTGGATCCCTTCGTCCTCCAGCGCGGGGTCGTTGATATCCACGCCATCCAGAAGATAGGAGTTCTGCGTTGTCTCGTTCCCGTTGCTGGAGAAGGAGCCGAAGCGGTCCGAGGATTCGACCACCCCAGGCTCCAGCTTTTGCAACCCTGCGGGATCGCGGCCTTCCAGCGGCACTCCCTCAAGCTGATCCGCGGTTGCGAGCTGCTCGAGTTGCGTGTTGGAGGTTTCCACCTGCACTGCGGCCGCTGAGACTTCGACGGTCTGCGCTTCTGCACCGACCTTGAGCTTCCCGTCGACCTCTCGATTGTCATTGACATTCAGGATCAAGCCGGAAGAGGCAAAATTCTCAAAACCGGACGCGGCGACGGTGATCGTGTATGGGCCACCCACCTGGAGGTCGGGAAAAATGAAATATCCACTCTTGTTCGTAGTTGTTTCGGTCGAAATCCCCGTGGCAGTGTTCAGGGCCGTCACTTTGGCGTCCGGAACCACCGCTCCGCTTGGATCGGTGGCCGTGCCGTGAATCGCGGCCGTGGTTACCTGGGCCATGGCAACCGGAGCGTTGACAAACGCGAGAGAACCGATGAGCACCAAAAGGGTGAGCGCCAACGTTGCAGAATGTAACCGCGGAATCCGCATCCTGAATCCTCCACAGTGAGCTGAATCGTTATCTTCTCAATCCGGAAGTCGCGTCGGCTTGCTGACTTCCTTTCGTTCTTGTGAAACGGCAACTCGCCTCGCCAAATGCCGGAAAGCGACCCAAATGATGTCGAGAAGTGAGGGCTAGATGTCCCGGCGCTTCGAATCAAACTTCAAACGCCAAGAATGAAACTGGGAACAAAACCTCATTCCTAACCCTGCACGCGGGGGGCCATTTTGAGCATTGCACCCTCTTACAGCGTATTAATAGAAAACAAAAGGGTTGTCCATCACCAATAGGTGTCACGCATACCTTAGACCCCCGCCCTAAACGGTTGGTCCCTATGATTTTCCATATCACGGCTTTTAATTTATCCGAATACCGCACCCAAGCTTCAGATTTTGAGAGAGATGGCAGCATGAGAATTGCGCTCCCCGACCGCTGTTTTGCGTTATTCTCCTCACCATGCAGGTTACCCTCGCCCATATCGGCGCTCCATCGCGATCGCGCGATCCGTACGAGGAGCCAATACGCGACTATCTCAAGCGTTGTGTTGGTGTTG
>JBEKQO010000423.1:0-4688 GCA_049519635.1 Terriglobia bacterium
GATTCCCACATTCCCACAGCGACGACGGCGGCGGTGGCCCTCAAATTTGTGCAGGAGAAGAAAAACCAAAACCGGACAGATCACTTGCTATGAAAACCGGACAACTTGACAAGCTAAGAACATGAAAGCGAACTCGGGGTGGCGTGGCTCAGTTTGAAACGGACGGCCCTCAGCCTTGCCCCCGAAGGGAAACAACATCATTGGACGTAACTGGAACTGGCGGAGTTGTGATCTGCGCATGGGCGTTTGACCCCCTCACCCCCACTGCCCGCAAAACGTGGGGCACCGTCCGCCTTGCAGTTCCCCCTCTCCCTCAAGGGGCGAGGGAAGAAGAAATCCTAGTTTTGGCGCCGCATTCATGAGTCTCTCTGCACCAACCGGAAAACTATGACGATTCGGGAATCCATCGAAATCATCAAAGGGCAGACGCACCTCACGCGGAATGAAGCTCGTGATGTAATGCAATTGCTCCTGTCGGGCTCGGTGCCTGACGAGGAGATCGTAGCGTTCCTCGCCGCGCTGCGCGACAAGGGCGAGCAAGCCGATGAACTGGTGGGATTTGCAGAGGTGATGCGCGCTCACGCCGCGGACACATTGCTTGCAGTGGGAGTGCGAGTTGAAAGCATTGCGCACCGGGAGCCTTTGCTTGACACCTGTGGCACAGGTGGCGACGGCCGAGGCACGTTTAACGTTTCAACGGCGGCCGCACTGGTTGCAGCGGCGGCCGGGGTGCGCGTGGCCAAACACGGCAACCGCTCGATTTCCAGCCGATGCGGAAGCGCCGATGTGCTGGAAACTCTGGGCGTAGCGATGGACTTGCCGCTGGAAAGAATACCCCAATGCCTCGACGAGACCGGAATGGTCTTCCTCCTGGCGCCTCGCCTGCACCTTGCCATGAAGCACGTGATGAACGCGCGGCGCAGCCTGAAGACCAAGAGTGTTTTCAATCTTCTCGGCCCGCTTACGAATCCCTTGGCGGCGACGATCCAGTTAGTGGGGGTTTTTGATGCGGCGCGTACGG
Organism: Terriglobia bacterium; assembly: GCA_049519635.1. Lineage (GTDB taxonomy): Bacteria > Acidobacteriota > Terriglobia > UBA7540 > UBA7540 > Bog-366. The sequence continues at coordinate 1,022 of JBEKQO010000423.1, forward strand.
AAATGATGGCGGAGACGCTGCGGGCAGTGGGAACCCGGCGGGCCTACGTGGTAGCGGGTTCTGATGGCATTGATGAGATCACCACCACAGGGCCGACGCGGCTTTCTTCCAGCACGGGCAATGGGGTGGAGACCCGCGACGTACACCCCGAAGAGTTTCGCCTGCCGCGCGCCTCGATTGAACAACTGCACGGCGGCGACGCCGCGACCAACGCGCGTCTGCTCCTGAGTGTCTTAGGAGGTGAGCGCAGCCCCTATCGCGATGTGGTGTTGGCGAATGCCGCTGCGGCATTCACTTTGGCGGGAAAGGCGCAAAACTTTGCCGAAGGCGCTGAGCGTGCGGCAGAGGCGCTGGACTCCGGCGCCGCGCATGCGAAACTCCGGTCTCTTGTGGAATTTACCCAGCGCCACCGCCCGTGACCAGGCGCGACGCCTTAACGAGTCAACCCAGCCGCGTTACGATTGATGTTCGGGGTGCGTGCAGCCTGGAAACTCCGTCAGGTATGTGCAGCCCTGATACCCCAGCACGTCGACCAGACCGATCTTCGACGTGTAAAAGCCTTCTACGGTCATATCCTTCACCAGCCGATAAAACGCGAAGCCCGGATGACTTGCTTGGCGGTCGTATTCCGGCTGGCTCATTTCGGTGAGCAGCGCTTCTTGCTGGGATGCGGAGAGTTCGCGGAATGCGTGGCCATACTTCTGCTGGGTCAATTCTTCCAGTTTGGCAAGTCCTTCGCTCCATTCCTGCTGCAAATGCGGCATATGCTCGGCGGCGGAGAAGACGACGAAATCGATGTAGCGAGAGACTTGCGCTTCCTTGGCTCCAGGCTGATCGTCGGTGGGGATAATCAGCTCCGTAAGGATTTCGACCGTGGGGTATTGCTCTGGCGAAAAAAACCTCGGCGTGAAGGAAGCGGCAGCGTTAGGATCGGGCGTCTGCCCTGCGCCATGAAGCGCGTGCGGGGAATGGCCGCCGTCCGCGGCGGGGAGCCAGGAGGCCAGGAATTCCTGCCCGGCGGCGCTGGCGGCGAGCACGCTGAAGTATTTGAGGGCTTTTCTTCGCCCGATGATTTCGTTCGTCATTTCAACCCCACGACCGCAATTTTTGACTTCTCCATCTTTGACTACGGACCCCAGACTCCTAAACACTTCCCGTTCGGAATTCCTCCGCCAGGTGATCGGCGGCGCGATAAGCGAGCGCCATGAGGGTCAGTGTCGGGTGCTTTTCCGGGTGCGAGACGAAACACGCGGCGTCCACGACCAGCAAATTTTTCTGGTCGTGACAACGGTTCCACGCGTCAAGCACAGAGGTCTTCGGGTCATCGCCCATGCGCGCGCCGCCGGCCTCATGCGTGACGGCCCCGAGCGGAAAAGGGTTCGCTTTCCGGTAAGGCAGAATCTCGGCGCCCGCAGCCCTCAGAATTCTCTCCATCTCGCCGTACATAAAATCGCGAATCGCGAAGGCGTGGTCGTATTCGGCGTCGGTGTGGAAGCGCACCTGCGGAATACCGTAACGGTCCTTGAGCCCGCCGGGATCGATTTCAACGTAGTTCCACGGGAAAGCCAGCCCTTCTCCATAGCCGCCGATGGAGACGTTCGCGGGATAGAGTTCCTTGATGCGCTTCTTGTAAGCGGAGCCGAATCCCGCGAGCGAGGCGCCGTGCCCGGGCCCCTCACCGCATCCGGTGTAGAACATCAGGCGAAAGCCGCGTCGGAATTTCTTCTGATCCTTGTGGCCGTAGTAGTAGCGCGGGATGTAAAGAGTGGATTCGCCGGGTCCGTCGTCGTTCGTGGAGGGGCGCCCGGCGAGCTGAGGGAAGAAACCGGGAATTTCATTGAACGCCACGTGTTCCGTAAGGAATTTCCCCAGCGTCCCGCTGGAGTTAGCGAGTCCCTGCGGAAAGTCTCGATAGCGGGAATTGAAGAGGATGCGGATGGACTCGACCATCGACGCGCCCAACACCACGGCTTTCGCGTAGGCTTCGTATTCCTGCCGATTCTGGGCGTCAATATAGGTCACCCCACGAGCTTTTCCCGTGTCCTTGTCCATCAGCACGGTGTGGACGACGGAGTTGGGACGCAGCGTGAAGTTCTTGAACTTCTCGAGCTTGGGCACCAGCACGTCGGGCGAACTGAAGCGCGAACCCGTATCACAACCATGGTTGCACGCGCCGCAGTAGTGGCACTCAGGGCGACCATCGTAATTCTGGCTGAGCACGGCCAGTTGCAGGGGAATGACCTTGATGCCGAGCTTCTCCGCACCGCGCTTAACCAGCAACTCGCCGCAGCGTGGATGGAAGGCGGGAAGAAGGTTCTTGCCGCAGGGTGAGTTGTAGACTCCCTCGGAAAGCCCTGACACCCCGATGAGTTTCTCGACATGGTCGTAGTAGGGAGCTACGTCGTCGTAGGTAACGGGCCAGTCGTCGCCCCAGCCGTCCTGAAGACTTTTGGGTTTGAAGTCGAGCGGCCCGAAGCGGTCGCAGGACCGGCCCCAGACGTTGGTGCGTCCGCCCACGGCGCGCAGGCGCGTCCAGGTAAACTTGGCGCCGGGCGCGAGCGCGTAAGGGTCCTCTTGCGGGATCGTGTAGAGATGGTCAGTCCACTCACCGATCTTCCACCCCATGCCCTGTGGAAGTTTGCCGTATTGCCCCGGCTTGCCGTGACCGCGGTAGGGCCAATCATAGGGCATCTTGTGGGGCTCGAAATCCACCGCAGAATCGATCGTGCGGCCAGCTTCCAGGCAGAGCACGTTCAGGCCTTTGGCCGCCAAGACGTACGAGGCGATGCCGCCGGCCGCCCCTGAGCCGACCACGATGACGTCATAGACAGATTTTGAAGCCACCACGCCTCCAGTTATGATTGCCAAGAATTCAAATGCCGGCCCCGAGAGCACTCCGCTGCCCGCGCTTCACAATTGCAGAAAATTGCCGAGGAGTTGCTTGCCTGCGCCGGTCAGGATGGACTCGGGGTGAAACTGTACCCCCTCCACTTTCATTTCCCTGTGGCGGAGCCCCATGATAAGGCCGCCGGAGGTGCAAGCGGAGACTTCCAGACAATCCGGAAGGGACTCGCGCGCCACAATCAGCGAATGATATCGAGTGGCAGGAAAGGGATTGGGCAGTCCCTCGAAAATGGTTTTGCCATCGTGCTGGATTTGGCTGGTCTTGCCGTGCATCAACTCCGGCGCGCGGATTACCTGCCCCCCGAAAGCCTGTCCGATGGCCTGATGGCCAAGGCAAACCCCCAGGATCGGTATCTGCCCGGCGAAGGCAGTGATGACGTCGAGGCAGATCCCGGCTTCGGAAGGAGTCTTCGGGCCGGGCGAGATGACGATTCGCTCAGGAGCCTGCTTTGCAATCGCCTCCACCGTCGTTTGGTCATTCCGAACCACCTGAAGATCCGCACCCATCTCTCCCAAATATTGAACAAGGTTGTAGGTAAAAGAATCGTAGTTGTCGATGACCAAAATCATCAGAACGCCTTTCGCCCCTCCAAGTCATTATAGAAGAAAACGCTCATTTGTGTAACCCATGTCGGAGCGGCGTGTCGTTAGTATGTCATCTGTCCGGTTCAATTAGCACGTGATCTGTCCGCTGAAGGCGGCGGGGAGTTGAGGCATCCAAGAGGCCGGAGGCAGGATGCCAAAATACTCAGCGGTCGCCTGG
>JBEKQO010000424.1:0-4681 GCA_049519635.1 Terriglobia bacterium
GACCTAAAAAACAGGTCCGCGCTACCCTTCCTCGGCCCGAGTTTCCGCCTATCATGGGCAGCCGCAAGGCTGTCGATACTCAGAATGACAGCGCTTTCGAGTTTTTCCGCAAGCTCTTGAGCCCCGCTTTTCCAGAAGCCCCATCAACCATGGTGAGAAATGCGAGTTTAGGCGCCGGACACGGTGTCGCACCCGTGGGGGAAAGGATTTGCAATCCGGCGGCGCGGGTGTACACTCCGTACGCTTATGGAGCGGTTTAGGAGTCTCCATCAAGGTAGTCACCTCCCACCGTCAGCCCGCTTGAGGATGTATGAAGATCATGCGCACACCGCTAATCTCTCCGGCTATATTATCTGTATTGATGATCTTGTCCTCACTCACGTCGCTGGCGCAAGCCCAAACGGTTCGCGCTCGCGTAACGCAACCTGTGGACATGCATGACCTGGTTACTCTCCACGGGAATGTCCACCCGTTGGCGCGGCGTGAACTTGACCAGGGCGTAGCGCCCGACGACCTGCCGATGGAGCGAATATTGCTGGTTTTGCAGCGCGGCGCGGACCAGGAAGCCGCGCTGCGGCAACTGCTTGACGACCAGCAGGTGAAGTCCTCTCCGCTGTTTCACCAATGGCTTGCGCCCGGGCAGTTCGGGCAGCAATTTGGCCCTGCCGATTCCGACCTTCAGGCAGTCACTGATTGGCTTGCGGCGCAGGGCTTTGTGGTGACGAAGGTTTCGGCAGGCCGCACCGTCATCGAGTTTTCCGGCACGGCGGGGTTAGTGCGGCAAGTCCTGGGAACGGAGATCCACAAGTTCCGGGTGAACGGTGAGGACCACTGGGCCAACACGAGCGACCCGCAGATCCCCGCCGCCCTGGCGCCGGTGGTGGCGGGCTTCGCTTCCCTCAATAACTTTCCCAGAAAACGTTTATACCGGACCCTGGGCACTTTTTCGCGATCAAAGGCAACCGGCGAGGTGCAGCCGCTGTTCACCTTTCCTGCTGGTTGTCGTAGTGGCAGTGGCCCTTGCTACATCTTCGCCGTTGGCCCCGCGGATTTCTCCACCATTTACAATGTGGCGCCGCTCTGGACGGCTGGAACCGACGGCACGGGGCAGACTATTGCCGTAGTGGGCGAAACCAATATCAATCCCCAGGACGTGGCGGACTTCCGCCAAATGTTCAACCTTCCAGTAAATCCGCCCAACATCATTTTAAATGGCCCCGACCCCGGGATATCCTCGTTTGATGAGCCCGAAGCTGACCTAGACGTCCAGTGGTCCGGGGCGGTCGCCAAGGGGGCAACCATTGACTTCGTGGTCTCGGAATCGACCGAAGCCACGCCGGGCATCGACCTCTCGGCCCTCTACATCATTGATAACGATCTGGCGCCCATCATGAGCGAAAGCTACGGTGCGTGTGAGGCGGAGTTGGGCGCGGGCGGCAATCAGTTCCATTCCACTCTTTGGGAGCAGGCGGCCGCTCAGGGCATCACCGTTCTGATGGCGGCGGGAGATTCCGGCCCCGCGGGATGCGACAGCGCGAACGCCGGTGAGACGGCCGCCCAATACGGCTTAGGCGTGAGCGGCTTCGCTTCCACGCCCTTCAACGTAGCCGTGGGTGGAACGGACTTTAACGACGCGAGCGACCTGTTCACGTATTGGAATTCGACGAACGCTCCCATGTCACAGTCATCCGCCAAGTCTTACATCCCCGAGAGCACGTGGAACGATTCCTGCGCGGCCTCCGGGTTGCTCGGCTGCACCCCACCACCTTCCTCCACTTATCTCGATAATGGCCTCTATCTGCTTGCCGGCAGCGGCGGCCCCAGCAGTTGTACCAATCCCTCGGGCACGTTTCCGAATGTCACCTGTAGTGGGAACTACTCCAAACCTTCATGGCAGAGCGGAAATGGCGTGCCCAATGACGGCGCGCGCGATATCCCGGACGTGTCCCTGTTTGCGGGCAACGGCCTGAATTTCAGTTTCTATATAACCTGCCAGATGGACGCCAACGCCAGTAACGGGGGTAGTTCCACCTCCTGCGATCTGAACTCTCCCTATACGGATTTTCAAGGCGGTTCGGGGACCTCGGCGTCGGTACAAGTGTTCGCCGGCATCATGGCGCTGGTGAACCAAAAGACCGGCCAGCGTCAGGGCAATGCGAACTATGTCCTCTACCCGATGGCGGCAAGCAGCGGTGCAAGCTGCAATTCGAGTACGGCTCCGGTAACAAATTCGAGTTGTGTCTTCTACGACGTGACGGTGGGGAACAACTCGGTGATCTGCCAGGGGGGAACGCTAAACTGTAGCAACACCGCTCCTGGCCAATACGGCATTATGATTTATGGCAACCCTGCTTCCGCTGCGTACCTTGCTACCGCCGGCTATGACTTGGCCACGGGTTTGGGCTCCGTCAATGTCGCGAATCTGGTCAAGAACTGGAAATCCAATTTTACCCAGCCCGCCACAACCCTTTCCCTATCCACGAGCCCCGCCACTAATCCCATCACGCTGACGCACGGACAGCCGGTCAACTTCTCCGTCAACGTCGCTCCCAGTTCCGGTTCCGGTACACCCACGGGCGATGTTTCACTCATCGCCCAAACCGGCAGCAGCTTGAGCAATGTTACCGGCATCGGTCCCTTTACGCTTAGCGGCGGGGGCGTTACCGGTTCAACCATCATGCTCCCCGGGGGGGCTTACAATGTGACGGCGCATTATGCGGGGAATGGAACTTATGCGGCGAGCGATTCCACCCCGGGAATCCTGGTTACCGTAAACAAGGAAAGCAGCCAAACGGAAATCCGCCTGGTGACACTCAGCAACACTGCGCCTCCCGGTTATAGCGTTACAACTGTTCCTTACGGATCTCCCTACATTTTGCGCACGGATGTGACCAACAGCAGCGGCCAGCTCTGCGCTTCTGCGACCACAGGATTGATCTCTTACCCTTGCCCAACCGGAGCTTTAACCGTGTCGCCGGCGCCCACCGAGGAAAATCCCCCGCCGGGGAAAATCCCGGGGAGCTATACCTTGAACAGCCAGGGGTACGCGGAAGATCAGCCCATCCAGCAAACTCCCGGGCTGTACAATTTCGTGGCCACCTACGCGGGCGACAACAGCTACAACTCCAGCACGTCCCCCACGCTTCCGATTACGATTACCAAAGCCCCGACTACGACGACGCTCACAGGATTGCCGTCGTCCGTTGTGGCGGGAACTACCGTTAGCTTTACAGTCACCGTCAATACGCAGAGTAACGGCGTCATGCCGACAGGTTATATACAGATTCAAGATGGGAGCACCACCGTCTCGACTGGCGGTGATTACGGCACAGCAGCCGGCTCAACCTATGCTTCGCTATCGGCAGCCCTTGTCGCGAATTTACCTCCCGGCACGGGAAGCGTCGTAGCACAATACCCAGGCGATAACAATTATGCGCCCTCGACCTCGGCGGGGACCACGGTCAATGTCACCGACTTCGCGGTGTCGGCGAATCCCTCTCCGATTACCATTTCTGCGCCTGGGCAAACGGGGAACTCCACCATCAGCGTCGCTCCGCTATACGGATTCACCGGTACCGTCAACCTCAGCGTTGTGAGCGGCTGCCCAACAGGGGCAACGTGCAAATTTACGTCACCGTCCGTCAACCTGAGCAGCGCTTTGGCAGTCGCCGACACGCTGACCATTACCACGACGGGTAGCGGCAGTGCGCCGCCTGCTCTGCAACGGAGAGTCCCCCCGGGGTTTCGCCTTCCGGTCGGGCTGCTTTGGTTGTCGGCAGCGTCGCTGGCTCTGGCGATGCTCCTGAGTTCGCCCGCAATGCGGCAGCGCCCCGCAGCTTTATTGTTTGTGACTGCGCTGCTCGTGGTGGGAGTGTGGGTAGCCTGCGGGGGAGGAGGTGGTGGCGGTACCTCAACTCCCGCTCCCACGCCGGCGGTAAGCCTTTCGGCTACCAGTCTTTCATTTGGCTCGCAGAATGTGGGCGCCACCAGTACGCCGATGAGCGTGACCCTAACCAACATCGGTAACGCCAGCCTGAGCATCACGAGCATCGGGCTTAACGGGACGAATTCCGGGGATTTTGCCCAGACAAATACTTGTGGTAGCAGTGTCTTATCGGGAGCAAATTGCTCGATCAGTGTGACGTTCGCGCCCACAGCGGCGGGAGCGCGCAACGCAACCGTAAGTGTTGCCGACAACGCCAGCGGCAGTCCCCAAACCGTCACCCTTAGCGGCGCGGGCGCATCAACGCCAACGCCTGCGGGCGCCTACCCGATCTTGGTGTATGCGGGAAGTGGAGCCGATTCGCATTCCATTACGGTTAATGTGACCGTGCAGTGACGAGAAGGGTAGCGCGGACCTGATTTCTAGGTCCGCGGCTTTTCCTTAGTCCATCAGGGACTATTGACGTGAGGGGGTCGAATGGGGAACGGCCAGCTTTAGTGAACAGCATTGGACCTAACCCGCATTTCCCCGAAAGCTTGGACAGGGCCGCCGGAAGGGCGGGGCGCGGGACATGGAAATTATCAGCAGAGCCTTGCAACGGCGGGGCTGAACAGGTTGCGGAAAAACTATCCCCGGCGTACAACCACCCCGGCGCCCAAGGCGCCACCCCTCCTGAATCAGGAGGGGAGTTGTTGAAAACGCTCCCCTCCTCAGATGAGGAGGGGTGGCGCGCCGAGC
>JBEKQO010000425.1:0-4680 GCA_049519635.1 Terriglobia bacterium
AGAAAACAAATTTCAAGGCAAACTGCATCGCGCGCGGATCGGTCTGAACGTTAGTGATCCGGCCGAATTGGCAGTCGGCTGTCGCGCTGTACTTGAATCGGTTCTGGCGCAATTTCGGTGCAAGCGAGGCCGAGCAAAACGTTGCATCTGTCAGATAAAAAGGATCTTGGGTCTGCTCGAGCAAATCAAGAAAGAGCGCGTCGTGGGCCTGCCCGTCAGGATCCTGCAACTGACGGAGCTGGATATAGCTTAACCTGGGCTGGCGCGTTGCAGTTGCACCGAGAGTGCGGAAGAACCTCTTTAAGGGCAAACTTGCCTTCCTCCTGTCTACCTTCTAAGGAAGAGGATGCGCGGTCGGGGGTCTCCAGTCTACGAATAAAGGAAAAACGACACCCTTGTCTTGCCCCAACTCCGTTCCCTTTAAGCCCAGCCGACGGAGCGCCTCCATCAGCAGATAGGCGATCGCGGAGAAGTAGGGGAACACTGTGTTGGGGCCAATGCCGGGCGCCTGCGTTAATACCGCCACCACGGTGAAACCGGGATTCTTGGCCAGTATGCGCAGGCCGTACTTCAGGTCTTGAATCAAGGTATTCACTCGTACCTCAATGCCACCATGGGATCGACCTTCGTCGCCCGGCGGGCGGGGATGTAACATGCCGCCATTGCCACCGCCACCAGCAGCAACGGCACGGCAACGAACGTTAGGGGATCAAGGGGTCTGACGCCATAAAGCAATGAGGAGAGAGCGCGGGTGCCTGCTATTGCGCCGCCGAGCCCCAGCGCCAATCCCACACTTGTCAACCGGATGCCGTACCCGAGCACGTCTCTCATCACCTGGGCCGGCGTAGCGCCCAGTGCCATGCGGATGCCTATGTGGCGCGTGCGCTGCGCCACCACGTATGAGAGAACTCCATAAATTCCAACCGATGACAGTAAGAGCGCGATCGCTGCGAAAACTGAAAGCAGGAACGTGTCGAAGTGCGATTCTTCGAGGGTGCCGGAAATCTTCTGCCGTTCCGTCGAGAGCTGGTAAATCGGCACACCGGGAGCGATTGATGCCACCGTCGTTCTTAACTCGCTCGCAGGAAACCTGCCATCGCGCGTGCGAACCATCAAATCCATGGTGCGCCCGATCCAGTCCCACGCACTCGGTGGCACCTGCTCGATGGGAAGATAAAACTCCGGCCGTATCTGGCGATCGAGGCCCCAGGCGCGAACGTCTCCAACAACTCTGACCACTTCATGCCACACGGGATCCATGCGTCCCTTAGGGCCGGCCTCGCAGCACGCGAAGCGCTTGCCGACCGGATTTTCGTTGGGCCAAGCCGTGCGGGCAAGTGTTTCGTTGACGATCGTCACGAAGGTCTTATCGCGTGTGTCCTGGACAGTGAATTCGCGCCCCGCCCTTAGAGGTATGCGTGCGGTCGAGAGATAACTGGCAGAGACGAGTTGAAATTCCGCGTTGATGACATTTGTCGGATCGAGCGCCTTGCCTTCGGGAATCAGGCCGTTGCTGCTGCCCCCGCCCGCCAGGGGAGCGCGAGAGACTACTGCGGCCGACTCTGCCCCGGGCAAGGCTTCCGCCGCCGTGATAATGCGGTCAAACGTCTGCCGCGCAACAGCCGGATCGTGATAGCCGATTTCGGGGAGCCCGACTCGTCCGACGACGAGGTTGGAGGTATCAAAACCGGGATCGAGATGCGACACGAGCAGAGCGCTGCGAATCAGCAGTCCCGCCCCTGCCATCAACATCACGGCCAGTGCAACTTCCCCGGCCACGAGCACGCTTCGAACGCGATCACGACTGCCACCGGAACTGGCGCCTCTTTCCTGGAAGGCTTCGCTCAACCGGGTGGATGCGGAGCGCAGTGCGGGAGCGAGGCCGAATAGGAAGCTGGAGAACAGGGTAACTGCACACGCAAAGCCGAGCGTCCTTCCGTCCACGCTCGCCAACTCCAGCCTCGGGATCCTGGCGGGGCCATTCGCGACGATCCAAGAAACTCCGTAGAACGCTAATAAAACTCCCCCAATTCCGCCGGCGACTCCCAGCACAACGCTTTCCGCCAAGAGCTGCCTGATAATGCGTTGCGGCGAGGCGCCCAGAGCCGCCCGCACCGCCATTTCCTTCTGCCGCGCACGCGCGCGGGCCAATTGCAAATTGGCGATGTTCGCGCACGCAATCAGCAGCACAAGTCCGACGGCGCCGAGCATCATGGGGAGTATCGACCGCTCATCGCCCAGCAGCGCCATGGTAAGTGGCATCAGGCGAAAGCCGCGGTCCTTGTCATCGATCGGGGATTGCTGTTGCAACCTCAAGGCGATCACATTAAGTTCCGACTGCGCCTGCGCGAGTGATATCCCAGGCTTAATCCGGCCCATGACATTTAAATAATGGTCATCGTGATCGGCAAGACGTTGCCCCGTGAAGGCCTCGGGAACCCAGACATCGTCATTTTCCAGGAGTGGATCGAAGGTCTTCGGCATGACTCCCACCACGGTGTAGGGCATGCCGTTCATTTGTATCGACTGGCCCAAAATCGCCGGATCGGCGTGCAGCCGCGTCCGCCATAGCCGCTCGCTGATCACGACCACTTGCCCGCGCCCCGGCCTGTCCTCATTGGCGGTGAAGACGCGCCCGGCTATCGGTTGAACCCCAACGGTCGCAAAGCAGTCCGCGGTGGCCATTTCGCCCTGCACGCGTTCGGAGGCTTCCGCTGTCGCCAGGTTGAAACTCGCGTCATTTGAAGCGCACAGCTTGGTAAACGAGGTGCTTTGGCGCTGTAAGTCGGCGAAGTTTCCGGCCGAAAGATTGGGGAAAATACCTTGCCATTTTTCCTGGATGTACACCACACGAGAGGGGTCCTGCATGGCGAGTGGCCTCAGCAGGACAGCATTGACAACGCTGAAGATGGCGGCATTTGCACCGATCCCGAGCGCGAGCGTCAGCACCCCCACCGCCGTGAAGCCGGGATTCTTGGCTAGCATGCGTAGGCCAAAACGAACGTCTTGCAACAACTGTTGCATTATAAGGAGCACCTCTGAATACTTACGGGCAATCTTCCCTCCGTTTCAACGAGAGATATACCCTTTAAAAGCAAGCAAGTACGAAGCCAGGAGGTCCAGAGTGTATCAGGCACTGTCCGGTTTTGGGATTCGCTTGTCCAGTTCTGGGACTACCTTTCATAGTTGCTTCTCCTGTGAGCACCCTGCGGGACTAATTGCTGCTCGTGCTGTCTTAATATTCCTGCCGCATACTGCAATTAGCCCCACCATCTTTTGTCCACCCGTCGTTCCCCTCACGCGGCTCTACAGTCCAACTTTCGCCGCGGCATTTTCCAGGAAGAGTGATCCCTCGCGGATGCACTTGCGCAGAGGGTGGCGAGGGAGCGGTGGCCGGTCTGGGCCATGATGGCGCGTTCGGGAACGCCGGCGGTCGCCGCCGCGGTGGCGCGGCCGGCGCGCAGGGAGTGGCCGGCGTAGTCGCCGGGGATGCCCGCTTTGGCGATCAGCTTTTTGACCACCAAGGCTACGGATTGGGGGATCAGGCGGGTGGGGTGGATCCGTCCGTGCCGGTCGACCGCGCGGAAAAGGCGTCCTTCGGCGCTCTGGAGGACCTGGAGCCAAGCTTCGACCGCCCGTACCGGGCAGGTGGCAGGCGCCAAACCGTAGGGAATCCCGACCTTCCTTCCCTGCCCTTCCGGGTCGGTTTTGGAGCGCCTCAAGTGCACCACCAAACCGTCCTCATTGAATTCCAAATCCTCGATATTCAAACCGACCAACTCCGACCGCCGGAACGCCCCGGCGAAACCCACCAGCATCAGCGCCCGGTCCCGAACGTCGAGAGCGCGACCGGGATCGAGGCCGGCGGTGACGGTGCGCAAGTGCTCACTTTGACCGGGCTTTTGCCGGTCTGGGCGGTGCCGAGAGTCCGGCGAATTCCTTTCATCAATTGCCGGACCACGGGCGCCTGAGTGGGAGGGTCGAATCCGGCGGCCTGGTGCGCCTGGGAAATCGCCGAGATGCGCCGGGTGAGGGTCGAAACCTTGTGCGATTCCGCCAGCGTGGTCAAATAAAGCGCCACGGTTTCGGGCAGGGCGGGAAGATCCACCCGGTGATGCGCCTGGCACCTGGCGGAGAAATCCCTCCAATCGCTAGCGTAAGCGCGGCGGGTATTTTGGGCCAGCGATTGGCGGAGAGGGTCCTCGGCTCGCGAAAGGGCGTCGTTTAAGGCGAGTTCCCTGCCCTGGAGCGGCCCAAGCTGCGGGGAATCATCAGACATGGCGGGTATAGTACCAGGAAATTCTGGATAGCCATACACTTCTATTATCAATAGCTAAAAACTATTACATTCCGCACAACTGTGCGGCACAATAGAGTAAAGGAGAAATCCCTTCGTGCCCAACAAACCCTCTTGGCTGCTGCGAGTTAACGAGATTCTGGAATACTTGACCGGTCCCCAAATGGCCGTTCACCCCTTCCTTACCCGGGCAGCCGTGGAGGAACTCTTCCGCCTCAAGCGCCGCCAGGCAATCGAACTGATGCACTCGGTCCAGGGCTACCTTCGCCGAAACCACATTAGGCTGAAAACAATTGACAATTTCAAGTGTCGGCCCCCAGGCTAAATGCCATGTTCGCGTTGCTTGGTTCGCTGCTTCGTCTTTTCATTTCGCCCGCTTACCT
>JBEKQO010000426.1:0-4671 GCA_049519635.1 Terriglobia bacterium
ATTGGCCCTTTACACGCCCTGCACATTTACACTTTTTTATGAGGTCGCCCCAGAGCCTTTCATGATCCGAATCTATCGGGGTCACGCGCCCCAGATCCCCTCCAGTTGCTACATCGACGTCTCGGCGCAGATCCTCGGCGACGTGGTGTTGGGCGAGCGTTCCTCGGTCTGGATGAACGCCGTCCTGCGCGGTGACGTGAACTCCATCCGCGTCGGCTCCTGCTCCAACGTGCAGGACTGCAGTGTCCTCCACGGCCAGCGTAATCGCTACCCCGTCATCGTGGGCGACTGGGTGACCATCGGCCACAATGCCACCGTTCACGGCTGCATCGTCGAAGACATGTGCGTGATCGGCATGGGCGCGCGCGTTCTCAACAACAGCCGCATCGGCGAGGGTTGTATCATCGCTGCCGGCTCCGTGGTTCCCGAGAATACCGTGGTTCCCCCTCGCACGCTGTGGGCCGGTGTTCCAGCCAAACTTCGCCGCGAAATTACCGACAAGGACCGCGCTCTGATCCTCGAGTACGCACAGAACTATCTCGACTACGTTGACATCTATCTCAACGAACCCCCGCAGGAAACAGGGCGTAGCGGGTAGCCAGTGAGAAGTAGAGTGGCGCCGCCGGCCTCCAGCCCGCCAACCCGCACCCGGGGTGTGGGATACGGTCGGTGGAATACGGACCGGGAGCATATCTGATTTGACATATTGAACCGAGGACCATCCCCCCCACCGTTTCTGCAAAGAAGTATCTTGTTTTCAGCGCTTTAGCCGACGCAATTTGCGATAAGTATCCTACTTCAGTCCACTTACAGCCAAAAATCAGAAAAGACAGGAGTTAGCAGCGAGCTTGTAGCCTATAGCCGGTAGCTCTCAGCTTCGTCTCCCGGCGGACTCTGGCCGAGAGACCCGAATGCGGGGGTTGAGCCGCCCCTCTCTTACGTTTCTGTTCTCGCTCGCACCCCGGGTTGGGGGGAGGTTACCGATTCGTCACCCCTGCCCCCTACCCCTGCCTCCTACCCCTGCTATTTGGGCTAAAGTCCTGATTCCAAACCAGTTAGCCTCTGAATGGGGACCTATAAATCATTGAAAGCAAAGGAGTTAAGATCTAAAGCCTTCAGGAATCATGGGTTAGCTTCGTTGGCGGCTTTAGCGGGGTTAACTGCGCCGAGCTTTGGCCGCGCAATGAGTCCGTTTTTCCTTCTTCTACAAGAAGTGTAGCGACTTCGGGGAAATAATCTGCATCGTCAGGCAAGTTTTTATCTCATTGAAAATTATAGGTTTGAATGGAATTTGAGGGTTGGGAGGGGTTGACAGAAAATTTGTGTGCGCCCGTGGCTCCGTTGCTCTCTTCCACTCGCTATTGGCTGCTTCCCGTACTTATCGGATTTCGTCCCGAGAAAAACTTCCTCTGATGCCAGTAAGGATACACCGGCTCGACAGCGCTCGCCTTGTCCAGAGCCGCCACTTGCGCTGCGGTCAAATTCCATCCGGACGCTCCCAGATTCTGGCGCAACTGCTCTTCGTTGCGCGCACCGATGATCACGGATGAGATCGTTGGCCGTTGCAGAAGCCAGTTGAGCGCAATCTGCGGCACGGTCTTGCCGGACTCAGCGGCCGCCGCGTCGAGTGCATCGACCACCTGGTACAAATGCTCGTCCGGCACAGTCGGCCCGGCATCGGCTATCGTGTGCAAACGGCTCACGTCGGGCAGCGGCTGTCCGCGGCGAATCTTGCCTGTCAGGCGTCCCCAGCCCAGCGGACTCCAAATCAGCGCACCCACCTTCTGGTCGAGCCCCAGCGGCATCAGTTCCCATTCGTACTCGCGGCCGAGCAGCGAGTAGTAAACCTGGTGCGCCACAAAGCGCGTCCAGCCGTAACGGTCTGCCGTGGCCAGCGACTTCATCAGGTGCCAGCCCGAGAAATTCGAGCAGGCGATGTAGCGCACTTTGCCTTCGCGTACGAATGTATCGAGCGTCTCCTGCACCTCTTCAATCGGAGTCAGCGCGTCGAAGCCGTGCAGGTGATAGATGTCCACGTAGTCTGTACCCAACCGCCGCAGGCTGCCCTCAAGCGCGCGCCGCAGATGGAACCGTGAGGAGCCCTCGTCGTTCGGACCCGGGCCCGATGGAAAACCTGACTTCGTGGAGATGAGTGCTTTGTCGCGCTTGCCTCCGAGCGCCTTGCCCAGGATTTCTTCTGAGCGGCCATCGGAGTAACCGTTGGCCGTGTCGAACAGGTTCACGCCGGCCTCGAAGCAGATGTCCACCAGGCGCCGCGCCTCTTCGACCTCGGTTTCGCCGAAGCCCTTGAAAAATTCGTTGGCCCCGCCAAACGTCGCGGTGCCGAAACTCAGTGCGGAAACTTTGAGGCCGGAGCCTCCCAGAAGTCTGTATTCCATGGCTTGTTCGAAGCGCTCCTCGGTTCGAGGTTTTGGGTGATGCGCGCCGCACGTACATAGTCAATTGCGTGTCCCGAAACTTACCCTTTGCGCGACACGGGGCTTGCAATATACGTGCTACGATCATCGGCCATACAGCATCTCAGGATGCCGTCGATAATACTCAACCCACCCCAAGGCGAGTCTACGAACCTCCGCCTTAAATGCTCTATTGACCTCAACAGTTTCGGAATAAGGCACGTTGGGAGCAAAGTCGATACTTGCCTTTGCCTCGATATCGTCAGGCCACCTATCCAAAGGGACGCGGAATTGACGTGCGTAAATAACCAATTCCCTGACCTGCTTTTCCGCACCGTCCTTCTCGCGGGGACTTAGAGTGTATGCCACCTTTGCTTTCCTCCCGAGGTAAACCGCGCATCAACCTTCTTTACTTGCATTATGATACGCGGGGCGGCGCTTGGTTCATTCCAAATCCTACCCTTTGTGAGATACGCGCCCAGGGCGTTAGTGGCTACCCTTTGCGAAACACAAGGGCGGTCACTCGATCACTCGTCCGGCTGGACCAGTCTTTCTGCTTCTCGATCTGGGATCGGAAGTTCAATAGTGGCCCGGAGGTCGTCGAGGTAAATTACGGGAGCAGAAGATTCTGCCGCCAAGTCTTGTGAGAGGCTACGCCGAAAGGACACAATCTCCACGCGAAGCCCCATGTTTTTAATTGTTCTGACGGTATCGAGATAATCTTTATCTCCAGATACCAAGACTGCGGTTTCGAACGCCCGGTCAATCGCATGGGTGAGCATCTTGGTGGCAATGGCAACGTCAACGCCCTTCTCGGTCGGTGTGCGCCGCGCGTCGCCACACTTGTTGCATTTCACCGTTTTGCTGCCGAGCGGAAAAATTACGGTTTCCCAATGCAAGACATCTTTCAGGCGTCGGTAGAAGGCCGTCTGGCTGTAGCGCGGAGGATCGCTAACCGCCGCAAAAAAGTAGACCTGCCATATTTCTCCTCGCTTCGCCAATTCCGCCTGAAGCTTGTCTGCGTCGATCCGCCATCCAACTTCGTGCTGCCCGTGGAATATATTCGAGTTGTCAAAGTAGACTATCGTCTTTCCTCGTTGCGGCATTCTGGTGCCCCCTTTCTGGGCTTTGTCTCGGACGGGCGCAAGGGAATGCGCCAAATCGGTTTTCCGCTTTCGGGGCATCTCCGTATCTTACCCTTTTCGAGACAAGCACCGAACTACCCGTAAGGAATCTCTACCTCGGCAAAGCTGCCGGGTGTCGCCGCATTGACGGCGGCAACAACCTGCGTTACATGAGGTTGGATGAGTGTCCAGCGACCCTGTCCGAGCACGACAATCGCAATCCTGCGGCCCGTCAGGTTCTGCTGATAACGAAGGTTTTTGTCGGTCGTCACCAGCACTTCAAACCCCGCGGCTTCTGCCTGGTTCAAAAGCTCTCCGTTTTCCAACTCCTCCCACCCTCGGGCGCGGGCTTCCGTGACCGTGTGGCGGTCGATCAGATATCGGGCGAGAGTGCGCGGGGTACCGTTATCGAAAAGAACCAGCATTTACGGGCGCGCGGCCTCTGCTTCCGTGCTGTGCGCCGCGAATTGCAGAACCGCTTGAACCTGCTCCCGCGTCACGCCGAACTCGTCAACCAACTCGTCAACGCTCATATCCTGAAGGTTCTCGAACACTGTCGAAACGGGCGTCCGGGTTCCCCGAAATACCCATGCGCCACTGCGCTTGCCGGGGACGCTTTCCACAGCGGGGCATTGCGACCAGTCCAGAGTTGCCATCATCCGCCCTCCTTCTTTTCAGAATATCGCGTGACACGTCGGGGCGGAAGATGATCCTGCGCGAAACCGGCAGGGCAGGGGAAAGGGGCTTCAGATATCCAGCGGCCGCGCAAAACACGGGGCCTACTCGTAAGGAATTTCAACCTCGGCAAGGCTGCCGGGGGTCGCCGCGTTGACGGCGGTAACAACTCTTTTCAACGTAGCGGCGCAAAACGGGCCATTGTGCGTTGCCGAGAACGGCGATTGAGATTTTTCTGTCCGTTAAATTTTGCTGGTAACGCATGTTCTTGTCGGCGGTCACCAACAGATCGAAACCGGCTGCCTCCGCTGCGTCGAGCAAAGCGCCGTTCGCAAGCCGGTCCCACCCCGCGTCCTTAGCCTTCGTGACGCTGTGGCCTGTAAGAAACGGAATGAGCGGGGCCGGCGTGCCGTGGTCAAACAGTATGCGCATCGACGGCCTGAGCGAACTGCGGG
>JBEKQO010000427.1:0-4666 GCA_049519635.1 Terriglobia bacterium
ACGGAGTCCATAGTTTCTCCTTAAGGTTTGCGCTACCTAAAGTTCCTCAGCACCACCCCGGCGCTTCCGGCGCCACCCCTCCTCATCCGAGGAGGGGAGCTTCTAACCACTCCCCTCCTGATTCAGGAGGGGTGACGCCGGAGGCGTCGGGGTGGTTACCGGCACAACGCGCGCGGAGTTGGTGGCCGGCAACAAATATACGAACTCCCCTCCGGGAGTGTTACCCCCGACTACCAGTTTTTGCCCTTACCGGGCACAAAAAACCCGCGCTAGCGCTTTCCCCATCCACCGCCTCCTGGCGTTTCGATCTTCAGCACGCTGCCGCTGGGAACGCTGAAGGCAGCTTTGCCGGGAAGCTTGCGCCTCCGGCCTTGTACGGTCAATTGGTTTTTTCCCGGCCGTCCCGGTTTACCGCCCGCCAAGCCGTAAGGGCTGAACCGGCGGCGGTCTGAAAGGATACTACCTCGGACTTCGGTAAGGAACTCGATTTCGCGCACGATACCTTCGCCCCCCCGGAACTTTCCCTCGCCCCCCGACCCACGGCGCAGCGAATACCGCCGCACACGCACCGGGTAGGCGGATTCGAGCGCCTCAATGGGAGTGTTGAGCGAATTTGTCATGTGGGTGTGCACGCCGCTCAGGCCGTCGGCGGAAGGCCGCGCCCCCATGCCGCCGGCGATGGTTTCATAATAAGCGAATGGCTCGCCGGTGCGCGCATCCATCCCTCCGAAGGAAAGGTTGTTCATGGTGCCGGAGCTGGCGGCGGGAATCCGTTGCGGCAGCGCCTGAGCCAGTGCCCGCAGCAGCACGTCCACAATGCGCTGGGACGTTTCGACGTTGCCCGCGGCCACGGCGGCCGGAGGCCGGGCGTTCACCACACTGCCTTGCGGCGCGCGCACCTCGATGGGGTCCATCAGGCCGGCGCAAGCGGGAACATTCTCGCCCAGCAAACACCGGAAGACATAAAACACCGCCGAGTAAGTAATGGCGAAAACGGCGTTCACGCAGCCGGGGCATTGTGGCGAGGTACCCTGGAAGTCCACCGTGGCTCGCCCCCCGCGAAGCTTAATGGCCACGCGCAGACGGACCGGCTCCGCGCTTTGTCCGTCGTCGTCGAGGAAATCTTCTGCGGTGTACGTGCCCGCCGGAATCTCTGCCAGCGCTTCTTTCATCAGCCGAGCGGAGTATGACTGCAAGGCCTCCAGGTAGAACCCGGTCCGCGCCGCTCCATATCTATCCAGCAGTTCTTGCAGGCGGCGCTCTCCCAATCGGCAAGCCGCGACCTGGGCCATCAAATCGCCCTCGCGCTCCCGCGGCGTCCGCACGTTGGCAAGGAGGATGGAAAGGACATCTCTCTGCATCTTTCCTCCGCGCGCCAGCGCCACGGGCGGAATTCGAATGCCTTCTTGATAAATTTCCTGGTTGAGCCCCATGGAGGCGGGCTGGGCGCCGCCCACGTCGGCATGGTGGGCGCGATTGGCAACGTAGAACGTCGGCGGTATTTTGCGGCGCTTCGCCCCTGCTCTTTCACCCCAGATAGGCATGGCGAGCGTGATGTCCGGCAGGTGAGTGCCCCCCGCGTACGGATCGTTCAGCATAGCGATGTCCCCGGGGCCCAGCTCCAGGGCGTTCAAAGCGGCAGCGACGGACATTGGCATCGAACCCAGATGCACGGGCATGTGATCGCCCATGGCCACCACGCGAGCCTGTCCGTCGAAAACTGCGCAGGAATAATCGCGGCGCTCTTTGATGTTGGGTGAAAAGGCCGAGCGGCGCAGGGCGGCGCCCATCTCCTCCGCCGTGGAGTGGAAGAGGTTTTTGAAGATTTCGAGTTCGGCGGCGTCAACGCGCATCATGGTAAATCGGCTCGTAGCTCGTAGCGCGGACCCCCGACTTTGGGGTCCGCGGCTCTTACCGAACGAATGCCACAAACCTGCGTTTCGATTCACAGAGCTTTGCTCTGCGCAATCCAACACTCCCCCAGGAATCAAAGTAAGAACCGCAGACCTTAAAGGCGGAGGTCTGCGCTACGGTTGCTTCGCAATATCAAGTTCAAGTGTTCATCGACCTTGCACGCGAAATCCGGCGGTACCACGGTTGTCGCGCTGTACTCAACGATCACGGCAGGCCCGCGCAGCCGAGCGCCGGAGGCAAGCCGCTGGCGGTCATAAATCCCCGTGGAGTGTAGTTTAGATCCCAACCATACGGGCTTGGTTTTGATGCGAGCCTCCTGCGCTTGGCGTGCCGGGCCGGACTTCATTGTTCGCGCGCGAGATTTTGGCGTGGGAATCACCAGGCGAAGGCGCAGGTTGACGATTTCCATCGGCCGCTCGGGATATGCATAGCCGTAGGCCTTCGCGTGTTCACGGTGAAAATCCTGGCGAAACCCGGTGGTGAAAGGGACGGACAATTCATAAGATTGTCCCTGATAACGCAGGTCCAGGCGGTGTGAAGGCTGTGCACGATCGGCGTCAAACCCCTCACGGCGAAGTTCGGAAAGGGCCTTGCGATGAAGGCGCGCGAAGCGGCGATCGATCTGGTGAAGCAGAGCGCGCATTTGTGGTTGCCCGCCGGCCGGCATGGATAACAGAACAGACTGTGACATGTCCCGGACCACATCGGAAAGCAGGATTCCCAACGCCGAGAAGGCTCCGGGATTTTGTGGAATGATGACCGCCGGCACACCGAGGGCGCGCACCAAATCGGCAGCGTGCAGTCCGCCCGCGCCACCATAACAGATGAGAGCGAAATCGCGCGGATCGTAGCCGCGCTCAACGGAGATGACCCGCAGGGCTTTTTCCATAGTGGCATTGGAGACAGACAAAATTCCGGCGGCGAGTTCCGGCGCAGAGGCAAAGCCCGCATGGCGCGCCGGGCCCGCGAGGAATTTCTCAAATCCGAGTTCGGCGGCGTGCGCATCGAGCCGGAACGTTCCCCCCAAGAAATGCTCGGGGTCGAGCCGCCCCAGAATCAGGTTGGCGTCGGTCACGGTCAGCCCCGCGCCGCCGCGTCCGTAGCAAATCGGTCCCGGGCTTGCGCCCGCGCTCTCCGGCCCCACGCGCAGCGCGCCGCCCGTGTCAATCCGCGCCAGTGAGCCACCGCCCGCGCCCACGGAATGCACATCGAGTACGGGGACAGCCACAGGCAGACCGGCGAGCGAAGTTTCGTTGGTGGTGCGCGGCGCACCCTCCAGCAGACAAACGTCGGTGGAGGTTCCACCCATGTCGAAGCTGATGGCCCGCTCGAGGCCGATTTGCTGCGCCAGCCACGCGGAGGCCACCACGCCGCCCGCCGGTCCGGAGAGGATGGTGCGAACGGGTTGCGCCGCCGCGCACGCCGCCGTGGAAATGCCGCCGTTCGACTGCATCACATAAATACGTCCGTGGGTAAAGGCCGGCAGCGATGCGGCGTGCCCTGACTCGCGCGAAGAGACAGCATGGCGGCGAAGCTCGGCGCGCATCCGGTGCTCCAGGCTGCGGAGGTACGTGCCCATGCGCGGGGCAAGGTAGGCATTGATGACCACGGTGGAAAGACGTTCAAACTCTCGGAACTCCGGCAGAATTTCGTTCGAGATGGAGAGCGGGAGACCCAAGCTCTTGAGCGCCGCGGCCACCCGCCGCTCGTGGGTGGGG
Source organism: Terriglobia bacterium (assembly GCA_049519635.1). Taxonomy (GTDB): domain Bacteria; phylum Acidobacteriota; class Terriglobia; order UBA7540; family UBA7540; genus Bog-366. Next base: position 3,633 of record JBEKQO010000427.1, read on the forward strand.
TTGGCGAATGCAAACAGGAAGCATAGCGCCAGCGAATCCGCCCCGGAGTTTCTTACCCGGCGCACCAACCGGCGAAGTTCCGCGTCCGAGACCGGGAGAAGGATCTGGCCGTCGGCCGCGGTTCTTTCCTTGACGCCGAAGCGCCACGCGCGCGGCGCCAGCGGCGGCTCCCGCTGCACGTTCAGATCGTAGAGGCGCGGGCGCGCCTGACGCCCAATTTCCAGGAGGTCTTCAAAACCCGCCGTCGTGATCAGCGCCACGCGCGCGCCACGCCGCTCTAAGAGGCTGTTGGTCCCGACCGTAGTTCCGTGAATGACCTCCAGCACTGAAGGCTCTGCGGTCTTTCCTCGCGGTCGCGGATGCTTGTTCCTGCGGCTGCCGGCAAGGCTTTCCTCCCCGGCCAGTCGCAGGACGCCTTGAACAATGGCGCTGCTGGCATCAGCGGGAGTGGAAAAGACCTTCAGGACTTTGACCTGCCCTGCGGTCAAGACCACACAGTCCGTAAACGTGCCGCCGGTATCTACTCCGATACGCATCGCGCGGATTTCTCACCACAGGTCTGGAAGGGCGGGGGCAGTGCGGGCTGCGCCCCCCACCGCGGACAACCACCCCGCCGCCCAAGGCGCCACCCCTCCTGAATCAGGAGGGGAGTTGTTAAAGAACTCCCCTCCTCCGATGAGGAGGGGTGGCGCGCCAAGCGCCAGGGTGGTGCCGAGCAGAAATATAAGGGTTGGCGTTGATAATGAGAGCGCCCACGGGTTTTTCCGCAGCCTGTAAGCCCCCGCCCTTCCAGGCCCGTGGTGAGAAACTCGGACTAGTGTGGTGTCCCACGTAAGAATTGACAATAGGCGAGACCCCCTCACCCGGCCCGCCCCGGCTGGCGATTACGCCGGATGCGCGCCACCCTCTCCGCCAAAGGGGCGAGGGCAATAAAATCCATCCTCCCCTCGGTGGCCGTGGCGACCGAGGGGCCCGGGGGTGAGGGGGTCCTTGCAACATGCCATTGTCAAATCTTATCCGGGACACCACACTAG
>JBEKQO010000428.1:0-4635 GCA_049519635.1 Terriglobia bacterium
AGCGGGGTAGCGCGGAGGTAGCGCCGTTCAGCTTCCTCCGCGGTTCTTAACATGGGAACATCAACGATGTTAATAACAATCAAACACGAAATGTGACGGGCGCGCCAAGAGCCGCAGAGGAGCGCCAACAACGCGCACCTCTGCGCTACCCCGCTACCCCGCTCGTGCCGCTGGTCAGCGGTAGGCTTCCTTGCGGTGGCGGACGGCGGTGATGTCGATGGCGGTGGAGTTCTTTAGATCGATTCGGTCATGAACCGAACTCGCGCTGCATATCTTCGTGGGGAATGCCTTCGCCACGAGCGAGGGAAGTGCGGGCGCGCTCGAGCGCGGCGGCAGTGTCAGGTGTGATCTCTTCCTCTTCTATCGGAGCGGAAGCCAGCGAACGCAACAGCGGTTCCACCATCACTTCGAGCAAGCCGACCACGGCGGTGAGCTTTTCTTCGGGCAGCATGTCGAGCAGCGCGTGCGCGTGTTCTTTGGGGTTACTCATGAATCTTCCTCTCTCTCTATTGTAACGCACCTCACCTGCCGGGAGTAAACTCCCAGTATTGCCAACGCCAGCCCTCGACGCCGGACCTCGCAACCCCCTCTCCTACCGGCAGGAAATTGACGACGGAGAGGCTGTATTTTTCCTGCCCGCAGGAAATTCCGCCAGAATCTTGTTGACACTACTTGTTGCCTATGTGCTAGCCTAAAAGGGAGCAGGAAAGCCGCCGCGGGAGAGGCGCCGGCGGGGAAAGTTTTCCCTGCTTTGTCACGATGTGCATGAAAATACAAGGACTTCGGCGAAATTTGAGGCATTTCCGTGAAATCACATCTCCTTCAATTAAAAGCGTTTATCTTCGAGGTCGAGTCGGAGGGCGGGAAAAAGGGGGAATTAAAATATGCGACCTAGTTTCGCGATGTTGTTGAAAACACGTGTAGAGGAAATGTCGCATTTCCACCTTGCCAGGATGTCGATGAAAGCAAATGCCTTATGCGAGCCTTGCCAGGATGTTTATGAAAAGAAAGGAGCTTAGCGCAAACCGCTAGGGAAGGAAGCTGGGGACGTGCGGGGACAGGCGCAAGACGGCCACATGCTGATAGAGATCTATCGGGTCTGCCACCTCGGCCACTTTGGGCCGCATCTGTCCCGGCACTCGCAACAACACCTTCCACGGGCCGGGGCCTACAAAATTCTCCCGCGCAGCGCTGGCGAGCGCTTTCAGTAAAGCCGCCGAAGCGGGTACGACTGGCGAAGCCGACGGGCTGCTCCGACCACTTTTACAATCTCCCCGCGCGTGTAAATGCAGGGCAGGCGCCGGCGCCATCTGAGCTTGTCGAAGCCAACGCAGCGCGACCTGTCTTGTAGCTCCGGGGCATGGCGACTCACTGCCTGGGGAGCACACAGTCTTTACCAGATAAGGCAGCGGCCCTTTCTGATGCCGGAGTTCGGGCATACTGCCGGACATAGCCGTAAACGTCCACGGAAATTGGAAAAAGGGGGTGGCTACGGTGAAACGGCTGCAAACCGGCCGTTGATTCGCCGATTGACCAGTAACCTGCCACACGCAGAGCTTGTAATAGCCCGGCTGCAAAGGCTTGATTGGGGTCAAGGCCAAACTGAAATCCAGTGACTCCTGGGTTTCTTTCAGTGGCTCGGGTGTCCCGGCCGGAAGCGGCTTCCGCACTGCTAAAAGGGTACCGCAGGACCCGGCAACTTGTACCGTTATAGTAGTGAGAGGCTTGCCAGACGCGAATACGTTTGAGGCCCAACACCGCATGGCCCCTGAGGTTGTCAAGGCCACCGTATCGCTTCCCCGCGGAACAGACCAGTCACTTTCGTCAAGGTCCCGCTCGGGGCCGATCAACACGGCTTCATACGCTTGCGGCCTTTGTTCGGGCGGCGTTACTTTAGGCGGCTTTTCTTCGTGAGGCGTTTTGAGCTTTATTTCCAGGTGGGAGAGCCAAGGCAGGACTTCCTTTCCGTCTTGGGGGAAAGCGAAGGTAAGCGTGGTGCTTGGCTTGCTCTCGAAGGGCAGGCGCTTTTGACTTTCCGGAATCGGGCTATGGCCGCTGGTCCAGGAGGCCTTAATGAGGAGATTGGCAGCCAGCATTTGAACCGGCCGCAAGTATGCCTCGGGGCGATCCAGCGAGGCAATCAGTCGGGCCAGCGCGAGCAACCGCTCAGCCCCGTAGTAGAAGTCGTGTCTGCCGGGAACGATCGCGTCGTACCCCACGTAGGAAAGAAGGCATCCCACGTTGTCCGTGGGGACTATCTCCAGGCCATCTCTGAGCTGTTCCATGACCTTCACGCCGAGGTCCCGCGATGGCACCCACTTCTGGCCATCCTGGTCCCAATCAAAGAATTCCTTGCCAAAGTGCTGGTCATTCGACGGCGTCGCCGGGGCCGACTGGAAGATCCGTGACGGCAGATAGAGAGAAAAGTTATCTCCTGTGCCGACCTAGAGCCGTTCTTGGAAATTGTAGGGCTCGACGGAATCCCGCAGGTGCTGGCCAAGATCGCTGAGCGGCAATGACTTAGGGCAGCCGTCGTCGGTCTCGCCCTTCTTTCCCGACTGAACCGGCGGCATTCGAAAATACCCAAACCGTCTTCCCGTGAATAGGATGTTCAGCGGTTCGCCCTGGGTGGGGCTCTGGGCAATGGCTGGAAATGCTGTCACTAGATAAAAGCATGTGCCGAGGAAGAACAATTTGGTCAACTTAATCATTGAGTGCCTCCTTTGAACGGGATTCTCCATTATCGAGTTCTGTCGATTGATAACCAGGTTCGTCAATAAATTCGCGGCACCGGTCGAGCAGGCCCGCCGTGACGAGAAAACTAATCGGAAAGGAAAGCGCGACGCAGGCGCGACACCCATCGAGAACCCTGCAGCGACAGCAGGATCATCAGTCTGGCTGCAGCACCCCCTTTGGGCGGTGCGATTCCCTCCAACATTTACGCTCCTGCGCAGGCCTAACGGCTTGGGCAGGGACCTTTGTCTGTGGGTAATTAAACGGGGGCCTTGCTCTTGCCGTGAAAGTGGCGAACGGCTTCTCTATTCGTTGTTCAAATCACATGTCAGGGTGAACAGATCGTCTCTAAACGCGGCTATTTAATATGCAGTCAATAAGATTGTCAACGTATTTTGCCTTTATGTTTGCAGTTGTGTCATATTCGCATCTTCGGGCCTTCTTTTTAACCCGCCTCATTGTGGCAACGTCGTTAACTGCAGGCTCGGCGAGCCCACCATTCTCATCTCAAATGACTTCGCCTGAACAAAAAGCGCAGATTGTCGAAACTATGGAAAGCTTCCGCTTACCGCCGTAGCGTGCTTTTTTCCATGCTCGTCGCCTCTGCGAACCCATGGGTCAAATGCGTTGATATTCGCCTTTTTTCAATTGCCGGTGGAGTGCACAGACCGTACGTGTAGTCCGTCTTGTTGGCGTTTGACGACCGCGCCTGGTCACAGAGTTAGCCGAATTGCAACCCCTGACTCCGCGGAAGTCTTAGGGCTGTATCGGAAGCGCGCCGACGGGACCAGTCTCCGGAGTGGCAGAGACGCTGCGCGGCGCGCTTTCGATACAGCGACTTGAACGGAGCCGCCCGTGTTTGCGGCGGACGCGGGCAAATTATGGGTTTTGAATGGAGTTCAGTGGCCCCGCCGTGGGATAGAGAGAAAAGTGGAATGGCTGTCTGCGGGCGAGAACGCGTGCGCTAGCCGTCAACCCGTGAGCCCTTGGAGATCGTGTGCAGGGATCGGGTGAGGAGGAATGGATTGACCGCATGTGACCAGGCACACGAGAGCGGGCGCGTGGTGGGCGGACGCGGTGTGAGCGGATGGGAATAGCGTATATCATGAGAGCCTCGGGAGAGCGGGCGGTGGAGAACGCAGGCGCATTTCCGCCGCGCTTAGTCGCTCCAGGATGATCATGGGGCCGCCGCACTGGGGGCAGGCCCACGTGGAAGTGGAGGGCGGGTGGGTCGAGCCGCCTTCTTCCTCCCCGGGTTGGGGTTCTGGTACGGGTGGTAAATCGGCCGGTCGTCCCAGGAGCTGGAAGCAAAGTGGCAAGAGGGCCGCGCGCCTTCGGTGGGCCAGAAAGCCGAAGTGGCGGATGCGCACGAAGCCCGGGGGAAGGACGTGGAGCAGGAAGCGGCGCAAGAACTCCTCGACCGCCAGGGTCATCAGACGCTGCTGGTTGCCGTGCGCGGAGTCTCTCCAGCGAAAGGTGACTAGGTTCCCCGCGAGGCAGACCAGGCGGTGATTGGAGATGGCCACGCGGTGGGTGTAGCGGCCGAGATAACGGAGAACGTGTTCGGGGCCACCGAAGGGCGGTTTGCAGTAGACCACCCAGTCGTGACGGAAGAGGGGGCGGAGGAAAGAAGCGAACACGTTCGCTTTTGCCAAAAGCTTGAGGTCCCCGTAGAAGCCCAGTTGGCCGTCGTCGAAGGCCCGTTTGAGAGCGGCGACAAACTTGCCACGGAAGACTCGCCCCAACACCTTGACGGGCAGAAAGAAGCGATAGCGCGAGGGGATCCAGCGCTGGTGATCGGGGGAGAGACCGCCGGCCGGAACCACACAATGCAGATGGGGATGAAGCTCCAATTTCTGACTCCAGGTATGGAGCACGCTGAAGAAGCCGATTTCGGCGCCG
>JBEKQO010000429.1:0-6542 GCA_049519635.1 Terriglobia bacterium
CCGCCTGAGGTCGATCATCCGGCACCCCCGGGAAGTTGTTCCTGCAGGCCGACGAACATCTGTTCATAGTTAGCGGACCGCACCTGACCGACCACTCATCACTCTTTTGGATCACGGCCTTATCTTCGGAAGAAGGTTCGCCAACTGTTCGAGCCTCGACATGAAAAGAAGTTCGTTGCTGAGGTACGAAGGCAATTCCACCACTTGGCGCAACTGCTCTGCCGCGCGAAGCGTTCGCGCCTGGTCCTGCTCTTTCTTGAATCCTGTGAGCGCCGCCGCCGTGCAGATCCGCTTAGGAATAGAGTAGGCGATCCTCGTACCCCACCGTCTCCACAGGGGCCAGTATCTCCAGGACTTGAGCCGCATGAAACGCGCGTAATGCTCAATCGCTTTCGACGGATCTCGATCCTCAAAAGAGGTCCTAGGTCCAATCAAACGAAGCGATCTGTACCGCACAGACTCTAATAAGGTAGATGGCGGCAGCATGGCCGGTTCATAAGGGAGGTTCAAGCTCATGGTCCAGTCAAGCCACTTGAAGGTGTTGTGCTGCGGTGAAAGGGCAACAGGAATCCAGGGGACACGCAGCGCATCCGCCACGATAGCAGCATGCATGGCGTCGGCGATTACGAGCCTTGCTTTACGGATGCGCTGAACCGTCTGCTCGCTGTCAGCTAAGGGATCGAGAAACTCGACGCCGGCCATCTCGCATACCTGCAACCAGTTTCCGCCGGGCAGCGAATCGTAGTGTGGCATGAAGACAATGCCTTTGCGTTGCGCCTCGGGCAACGGCTCGCACTCGGGAAGGAGCCGCAATAATGCCGCGCCGTCGATAATTGCCTTTTCGGGCGGCAAACTCAGTGCCGCCGCTGTCAATGGACCGCGAACCGACAAAACCTCCCACTTCGGCCCTCCGAAGTCCAAAGGCGGAGCGTCGTAGCCAGCGCCGCTGCTGAGCACGATGTATCTTTTTGCGAATGGAATTAGGCTGCGCGATATAACTGTGCCAATTCCCAGCACAAGATTCCCGTCATCGACATCCAAGGGGAAGCCGAGAAGCCGGGCCCACAACCATCGATTCAGGTCATCGCCGAAATTGCTCCTTTCGTCATCCGCATAGCAAACAATCTTCAAAACTATATCCTCCGATTCTTGTAACTAGCGATGCACGGTTCTTCGATGAGCCCATTTCTCGTCCCACACCTCGACAGCGCTATGGATTCGCAGCACTATGTCAAAATACTTGCCTAAGCCGGCGAAATTTGTTTCTCACGCTTACCGCAAACGTGGCAAAGCGCTTTGGCTGATAAAAAGGAGACGGCCAGATGCATAGCGACCGAAACAGGTAGGTCAACTCGCTCTTGAGCCCGTTGTCCCGCGCGATCAACCCGGCGCTACAGAACTGCGTTGCGAGAATCCGGCGCCTCCACGCCCAGCGATCGAAGCCCCGCAGATCGGCCACAAGGGTCTTATCGAGAATCTGGCGAGTCCCCAGAATCATCGCGTCCGGATTCGCGCTGACGCTGGTCGGATGCACATAGTAATCCGTAAGCGGATCAACCACCGCTTCAAATTGTCCCACTGGCATCAGACGCACCCACATCCCCCAATCCTCGCATGCCAAAATACCTTCCCTGAAACCTCCAATCCTGAGGACAGCCTCGCGTTTCAGGAGTACGGTCGATGGGGATATTGGATTGTAACAACGCAGAACCTTCCTCGCCGAGATTGGGTCGATTGCCGGCAGCTCCGCACGAACGCCATTGTCGTCGCAGATTCGGATGCCGGTGTAAACAAGGACGTTCTCGGGGCGCACGCAGGCAAGCTGGCGCTCCAGTTTTGTGGGCGCCCACAAATCGTCGGCGTCCAGCAGAGCGATCCAGTCGCCGCAGGCATTCCGAATCCCAGCGTTCCTCGCCGCCGCTATCCCTCCATTCGGCTGGCTGATGACCTTCGCGCCCAGCTCCGCCGCCAGCGCCGCCGTATTGTCGGTCCTTCGCGCCCAGCTCCGCCGCCAGCGCCGCCGTATTGTCGGTCGAGCCGTCATCGACGACGATGACCTCCTCCGGCTTCAACGTCTGCGCGAAGACAGACTGAAGGCAGCGAGTAATAAAGGCCGCCGCATTGTAGGCCGGAATGACAACACTTACCTTCATGCCAGGGTTCCTCTAGATTTGCGCCCAACGGCACCTGCGGGAATTGGAAGGCGCCTTTCTTGCCGTTCTTCGCCCTGGGTCCATGAGTGCGCGTACACCACCGCTCCTCGCGCTCTTCCAGCTCCGGCACACGCATCGCCTCCAGCAAACGCCCTGAAGAAGAGCCCGCGAATCTGGTCAAATGAAGCGTTTCCATCCTCTAGAGTACGCCAGTGAGAAGCCCGCCGCATAGCGATAGCCATGTCCGGTAGTGGTGCAGTTTGAATTTTATATGCTATTCTGGCAGCAAATAGAAAACCCGCCTGCCAGGGCGGGTCTCCGGTTCGACACTCTCAAGCGAATCATCGCATGGAGTGTGTGAAAATGCAAACGAAAAGAGAAAAGCAGCGTCCAGACCCAGAATCGCTCTACAGGACTCGCTGGTTACTGGCGCACAATGCCATTCACTCAATCGTCTACGACGATGCGGCCACTGTGAAAACGGCCTGGCGCGCATACCTCAAACAACTGAGAAACTCCGAAGAGCTTGCGCGCCAACCCGCCTAGAAGATGTAGACGTATTTGGTCTGCGAAGAGAGATTGCCGCCAGTTCCACCCTTCATCCTCTTCTCGTTGATGAAGTAGCTCTCCAGGTCTCTTGCGTCTTGGGAAGAGTCAGCTTGCCAGCAACGCCAGTAATCGACATTCTCGCCTGCATCTTTCCACTGCTTCTTACGCGTATCCCCGTCGTCTGTAATTCCGATTCGCCAACTTGAATAGTTGGTGCCAACTGCTGATTCGATTGCTGATTTGATGCTCGCTTTGGTTGACATAGGTTTGGCTCCAATTCTTGGCCCCCGCAGGCCATGTTGATGGGTAAATGCGTCCCTTTGGCATCGAGCTGGCAAGACCCATAGCCATCGGGACTCCTGCGGCCCGTTGGACGCAGGGATACCCTCTACGAAGTTTTTGCTTGACTGCGGGGGCGCTACAGGCTATCTTTAATCCAGGTCGTAGCACTCCAGCAACCGCCGAGATTTCCGGTTCTACACAAGCGCCTCATCCTAGCCGATGGGGCGTTCGTGTTTGTCAAAACCTCCACAGAGAACACCAATTTCAGTATCTTCCCTTTTTCAGGTTGAAATCAAGGGAAAAACCACAAATATGGTGTACGTACCCTAAAAATACCTCTAAAACCCTAAAAGTGATACCAGTTCTTCCAGCGTCCAGACGTGGTCTGACAAACCTGCTTCCATTGCTGGCGTAACTCGAAGCGTCTTGTGAACGCGGCAGAAGTTATAGTGCATGAAATAGAGCGCGACGGCATGGCCGTGATTCTCAAGTTTCTTGCTGAATCCGTTCGTCAACCGCGTAAACCGGCGCATCGACATTCTCATGGTCAAATTCTGCCGTTCAACATAGCTGGTACTTACGTGCGCCGGGTCTGGGTCACCGCTCACCGTCTTCATGTCACAGCCGATGCAGGTTGCCGGAGAATAGCGGTGTTCCGGCTCGTTAGATGCCCCAAAGACCTTGTGGAGCATCGCGTAATCCGCATCGCCGCCGAAAGCCTCTTCTACGGCCTTTAGATAGGGCTTGTGAGCGTCAGTTGTGATCTGAGGCTTGCCGACTATGCGTTCCCGGCAGTCTAGCATGAAGTCGGTTGCCCAGCCCGTAGTACGACCGCCGACGAGGAACGTAACGCACAGTTTCGTGTCAGCGTCGATAGCCGTCCAAGTCCAAGCATCTCCCCATCCTTCGGCTTTCTTCTCCGGACTGGCGTTCTTTTGTTTCGCCCCAACAAACGCCCAAATCTCATCGCATTGGAGACGGCGGACCTGGACGCCGCGAACCTTGAAGTCATGGAAGGCGGCGGCGGCGCACCCCAAATCCCGAAGCAGGTTTAATACGGTGTGCTTGGCAACGCCGGTCATGCGGCAAGTCGCATTGATCGATACGCCTTCCACAAGAGCGGAGACGACTTGGACCTGTTTTGCTGTGCTCAGTCGATTCATCTTGATTTCCTCTGCAAGCATCCTTATAATAAATGCTTGCACGGAAGATTGCAAGCATTATTTTCCAAAAGGAGCAAGCATGGGAGACGATATTTCCGGGAAGGCAAAAGGTGGATTCGCAAGAGCCGACGTATTGAGTCCAGAGAAGCGCAAGGAGATCGCTAGCCAAGCTGCAAGGGCTCGTTGGAAGGCGAAAGGGGTCGCCGACGCCGTTACCCCTCATGTTTTGGAGAGCTTCAAAAGTGTTCTAAGTATTGCTGGGTCTAAAATCCCTTGCGCTGTCGTGATGGGGCCCAATGGAATCCAGCGAGTTCTCTCTGAGTCGGGAATAACGGACGCTATTCTTGGCACGAGGAGCGGAGCATCGAAACGCCTGAAAAAGGAGGCTATGGAGGGCGGGGCCCTTCTGCCTGTTTTTCTTGCCCCAGGGCAACTCAAAGAGTTCATAACAAATGATTTACTTGAAGGGCCCCTAAAGCCGATTGATTATGAGGACGGAAGCAGGATTGTGAGAGCCTACGACGCCAGTATATTGGCCTCCGTTTGCAATGTATGGCTTCAGGCTCGTCAGGCCGGTAAGCTCCAGCACCAACAGCTTCCTAAAGCTCAAAAGGCCGAGATTCTGGCAAGGGCCCTTGCAGAGACGGGCATAGTTGCACTTGTCGATGAGGCAACGGGCTATCAGAATGTTCGTCCTCAAAATGCTCTTCAAGCCTACCTTGAATTAGTCATTCGCAAAGAACTCGCAGCATGGGCAAAGAAATTCCCAGACGAATTCTATGAGAATATCTACAAGCTCAAGGGATGGGCTTGGCCAGGCATGAGTAAGAACCGCTACAGCGTAGTGGCTCAATACACCACTGACCTCGTTTACGAACGGATCGCTCCGGGTTTGTTGGACGAATTGCTTAGAAAAAGCCCGCCAAACGAGAAAGGGAGACGCCCGCACAAACTTCATCAATGGCTAACCGATGACGTAGGGAACCCTTTATTGGCTCAACATATGCACTCGATTGTTATGTTCCAAAGGCTGGCTTTGAATAGCGGTTTTGGATGGAACAGATTCGTGAAAATGGTGGATAAGGTATTGCCCCGACGCGGCAATACGCTTGAATTGCCCTTCCCAGAAGCGGAGGAAGATTTTCGCTAGGCTCTCTCAGTTGCTTCCCTCACGATCCGCGCGGCGGCTTGGCTAAAGTCCTCGCGCGGTTTCCGTTTGGCTGGTTTCGGCTTGGGGACAGAGGCGGCTTTCTTCGGAGTGGTCTTCATGTTTCAATCATCCCACTGTCATCCCGAACGCGCTAGCCCTGTGGAAAACCAAACTGCACCACTACCCCATGTCCTGCGCGGATACTGGAATCCCTATGGAGGCGATCGAATCCGCCAGCCTCCCGGATAGGTTTCACTTTGCAGAGGAGGCCTGCCGCGGCCAGCTTCTTATAGCCGGAGACCGCGCGGTTGCGCAGTTGCTGAGCGGCCGCGAATACGGGGTGCGCCTTCCTTCGCGAATCCCGATCCGATTCCCGCACTTGGAGGCCGCCTTCGGGCTGGCCCTGGATTGGAGGAGACTGCAAGCCGGCAGCCTGGATCATGCTACCCTTGCAATGAGCGAACGGCCGGATATTCTTCAACGAAATGGCAGCCACGGAAGCAGCCGTGGCGAGAATCGGCAGTTTGTCCGGATTGAGGCCGCGCGCCGGAGGCTGGCTCGATAAGATGCATGAAACCGGAATCGATGCTTCGGCCGGAGAAGAAAGCGCCAGCGCCGTGAAACCGCATGGAAGAAGGGCCGCCGCGATAGCTTTCTTGCTTGTTTTGGCTGTGACTGGAGTTATCCTGCTAGGCCTGTTTCTCTCCATTTTGAAGCTGAACAGCGGCACCTTCATCTATACGATGGACGATCCGTACATAGCTCTAGCGCTCAGCGACCAGATACGCCACGGAAATTATGGAATCAATGCCGGCGTGCATGCCGCGCCCGCCTCTTCCCTCCTGTTTCCGTTCTTGCTGGCGCCGGCATCCGGCACTCCCCTCCATCCCTATCTGCCCCTGATCCTCTGCTGGCTGGCGCTATTTGCCACCCTGACTATCGTGTGGCGGCTCTTTGAGCATCTGCGCCTGGCCGAAGATACGTTTGGAATCGTTGCGCAAGCGGCCGCGCTGCTGCTGCTGGCGATCTGCCTGAATCTCGTCGGCGTTGCATTCAGCGGTCTTGAGCACAGTCTGCACATAGCGGCGGTGGCCGCCTGCGTCTATGGCCTTGCGCTGTTTCTTGACACCGGCAAGCTGCCGGCCTGGCTTCCCGCGGTTATTGTCATGAATCCGCTGTTGCGTTATGAGGGACTGGCGCTGAGCCTTGCAGCGCTGTTGGTAATTGCTCTTCGGGGGCGTTGGC
>JBEKQO010000430.1:0-6726 GCA_049519635.1 Terriglobia bacterium
GGTACGAGGGCTGCCTCAGACGTAGCCGGATAAAGGAAATGGCGGTGGACGCAGTCTGGAGCGAACCGCTCTCCCACAGATATTCCCTGCAAACAGGGAAATCGCAGAATTTGCGCCGACTTTATATACTCAATGCGCCGATAAGCCACAGAATCCGCTTCACTTATTGGAGACAGCGGTCCAGGGGAAGCGAAACAAAACAGGCAATTTTTGATATCATCCGCGCCACATGCGCGTCATCGATCAAGCATCGTTCTTGTGACCCCGACTCTACCACCAAATAACCCATCAACCCGTAGCGGGTGCCCCATCCTTCGAGCGCTCTTTGCTCGAAGGATGGGATGGGAAAAACCGATTCCCGAAGATCTCCGGGCACCCCACCCGCGGAGTGAAGTCTCGCGACGTCTTTGCTTTTTTGTTACAGTGGGGCGGGATCACGTCAATTCGATGCCGAGCGACTGCGGAAACCGCGCCAGTTCCTTGGGTGTAGAGTCATTCGGTACAGAGCAGCCGGGCCCCGCAATATACTTGGCTCCCGCAGCCTTCCAGGCATCGGTCCACTGCTGGTGAATCTCCGGTTCGGTCAGCTTTGTATAGTGGAGTTCGTCGACGCCGGCCAACAGCGTTTGGCCATACAGCTTGCGCACCTCGGAGATCTGAATTCCGCTGCCCGCGATCGAATGTTGCAGAATCGGAAACGAGAAATCCGTATACTCGCTCAGGAATGGGCGTTCCAGATTGTGCAAATGCAGCACCGTCAGCTTGGTGTCGGCGAGAGCATCGAAGATACGTTTGTCGTAAGGACGCGTATTCTGGTGATAATCCTCGAGGGTCCCAGCCGGGCTCCAGGCGTTCATCACGCTCACCAGTGCCCCGGAGATCCCGGTCTTCTTGGCTTTCTGGATGTGGTTGATGGTGGACTGCGTGATAGCTTCGAGAGCGCCATGCCATTTATCGAGATTGTCCAGACGGAACTGAGTGAACTCTTTCAGTCTTGCTCCGCTAGCCTCTTCCGTTCTGGGCAGGCCGGCGAATTTCGGTTGCCCAAAATACAGACCCTGGGCGGTCATGAAGGGGCCATAGAGTGTATCGATGAAATACGCGTCCCCATTCAGTCCGCTCCGGACCGCATCGAGCGTCACCAGTTGCTCCGGATAGGGGTTATCGAGCGGCTTCAGTTCCCACCAGTTGCCCGTTGTCGATGGCGGATAATTGAAGTCGTTCATGACTTTGACGATGTCGGTCTTGTATGTGCGGTGAAACTTAAGGTGATCCTGCGCCTCAAGCAGTCCGGTGGGACGTTTGAAGTGGTGATAGAAGGTGTACGAAGGCCGGTCGACATCCTTCCCGCTGAGTGCCCGGTCCACTCTTTCCTTATGCGATAGCTTGGAGCGGATCGGAGCTGACAGAAGGGACCGCGAAGACAACAGCAGCCCTGCAGCAGCAGCCGTAGACGAAAGAAAACTGCGTCGATTCATCATTTGTTTCTCCTCTTGGAGTTGCCTCTTGGTCTGAAAGTGCCCGAGTGAGCCCACGCCGATGCGGAGGCTCCCCGGAGCGCCGGTCAGAACGTGATTCGCCCGCCCACCTGAATAGTGCGAGGCGTGTTGTAGGTGGATGTGATTTGTCCGAAGGTGGAGCTGCCGAACGTGGTGCCCGGCGCTCCGAACCATGGGTGGTTGAAGAGATTTCGAGCATCGATTCGAAGCGCCACATTCAGACGCTCGTGCACCGCTATGTTCTTGTGCAGGGATGCGTCCCAGTTGCCCGCACCCGACCGCGGGGCGCGCAGGGAGGTTGTGGCCTTGGGGGCATTGCCGAAGGCGAACTCCGGCACCGCGGTAAACGCGCTGGGGTTGATGTAGCCCGACAAGCGCGAGTAGATGCTTCCGCCAGTAGCCAGTGGAATGCCGGGGTTGATGTTGGGCCGCTGCACTGCCGCACCCAGCACGCTGTTCACGTCGGTTTGAACGATGGCCAGCGGAAATCCGCTCTGGTAGTAGGTAACGGCGTTCACTTCCCATCCGCCAACGAACCGATCCAACCACCCGCCGCGGTTCAAGAGCCACTCTCCTTTGCCGACCGGCAACCGGTAGGTTCCGGCTAAGGTCACGCGGTGCGGAACGTCGATAAACGAGCGGCCCCACTCCGACTTCAGATCGTAGATGTTTTGCGGGCCGTAGTTGGACCCTCCCGACGGGCTGGAGGTCTCGTACGACCCGTCATAGTTGCGCGACCATGTGTACGTACCCAGGAAGGAAAGACGGCTGGAAAAATGCTTTTCCACGCGCGCCGAAATCGAGTTATAGCTCGACGCACTATCATTCGTAATCACGTTGACCGATGCAAACTGCGGATACGGCAGAAGGGTTTGCAGATACGGAACCGTCTTCTGCCCGATCAGGCCCGAGCCGCCCGATTGGTAGTATGGATTGGCAGTTGCGGCATTCAGCACCGAGGCACCCAGCGAATAATACTTGGGATTGAGCTGATCGATGTTGGTGCGCCCGCCGCCGGAAGGCGACGCGCTTCCGCCTCCCTGCGGCGAGGGCAGAAGATGATGGCCGCGCGAACCTACGAAATTGACCTCCAGCACGGTGTCCTTGGACAACTGCCGCTGAATACCCGTTGAGAATTGGTAGATTACCGGCGTTTTGATGTTGCTGTCGTAGGCCGCAATCGGGTTGCCGATGCCGGTCAGCAGACCGCTCGCGCTTCCCGATGGCGCCTCTGGCCCAGAGGGGAATGGGTTGCTCAAAGAGAATCCGGGCGCCACGGTTTGATCGTTGTCTTGGCTGGAGATCAACTGGTTCTCTGTCGTATATCCGGTCTGCAGTGCGGCCGTGGCGTCGTACCGCAACGGTGAGAAGAAGATGCCGCCGCCGCCCCGGAACGTTGTTTTCGCGTCGATCGCATAGGAAAAGCCAACTCTGGGCGCGAACTTCAGCTTGGAGAGTTGTCCGGTCTCGTTCTTGCCTCCGGTCCCGGCAAATTCCAGTCCGCCTACGGTTCCCGGAACGACCGACGCCAGCGGGCTGGCCACGGTCTCATTGAAACCCGTCACCAGGTTGTTGTTTGAGTCCTTAAGTCCGGTCTCGTACTCGTAACGCAGGCCGCCATTGAGCGTCAGGCGCCTGCTGACGCGGAACTCGTCCTGTAGATACGTGCCCCAATAATGGATGTATTGATAAAACTGCTGCGACTTCTCGATCTGGCCGCTGGCTGGCAATCCCAGAAGGATATCCGCGATAGCGCTTCCGGCCGTCCCGCCAGCCGGGACACCGGGATGCTGCTCCGTAAATGCACCCGTGAACGTGAAGGAGCCGGGCGCATTGGAATAATCGGTAAACGACAGATCGATGGAGCGGTAATCGATGCCGAACTTCAGGCTGTGCCGTCCTTCTTCTTTGGTGATCTGCGTAAACAGATTGCGCGAATACCAGCGATCCATCGTCGCCGTCGATACGCTCAGCGAGGTAAAGTTGGTCGGTGTCACCACCGGGAAGAACTTGAACTGGTAGTTGTATTCCGGCAGCCCCAACGTAGACGGATCGAAGCCTGTGCTCAAAGGATAGATGTTGTTCGGAAAACGGTTGAAGCCAAACCGCACGCTCAGCACCGTGGTGGGGTTGAGCGTAAAAATGTTGTTCAACACCGTTGCATCTACATGGCGGTTGTAAGTAATCGAGCCCGAACCGGGCGCCGTGCCCAGCGCATTGCCAAACGGGATCAGGCAGAAATAGCGCAGATAGGAGAAATTCGCGGTCCACCACTTGAAGAATTGCTCGTCGATCTTGCCTACGAACTCCGTGCTGCGGTCTTCCGGCCCCGGTGCCGGAAGCGTATAGTTCGTCGCCCCCGACGCCCGGCCGCTCAGATTCGCATGCGGGTAATAGCTGACAATCGCCTGTCCAACCGCACTCAAGCGAGACGGCGGAATCACATTTTCCACGCCGTTGTAGGAAAACGGCGTTCTGGTCACCGGATCGTAGATGGTGATGGGTTCAGGAGTTCCGGATGAGGACATTACATAGCTTTGCGAGAAGTTTCCGGCCCGTTCCAGATCCGTTGGAACCGAGTAAGCAGGCGCCAGTATGCCCCGTGACCAGAAGCCTTCATCGGCCAGGAAGAAAAATGTTCGATTGGTGCCGTTATAAACCCGCGGAATTACAACCGGGCCGCCCAGCGATACCGCATAAAGAGCGTTCGGCGTATTGGGCCGTGCAATGCCATTGCGGTTGTTGAAGAAGGTATTGGCGGTCAGCGTGGTGGGGGCGGTTACGCCGTAAAGAGATCCGTGAACGGCGTTCGTGCCCGATTTCAGCAGGGTGTTGTAAACGCCGCCTCCCGTTCTTCCCACTTCCACGTCGTAAGTCGTTACATGCACCTTGAGTTCCTGCGTGGCCTCCGAGGCTGGAATAATTACCGGGCGATTTACCGTATCTGTGATGGGTATGCCATCCACCAGGTACTGGTTGGTCGATTCCGGGCTTCCTGCAATCGACACCGTCGAAATGTCGCTCTGGTCGATCGATCCGGAGCCGCGAATCACCGGAAGCACGTTTTGCGACACGTTGATGACTGTATATTGGTTGCGGCCGTTGTTGGCCGATGTGGGCAATCGAGCAGCGGCGTGTCGGCAGTTACTTGAACAGTCTGTGCAATGTCGCCGACGCTCAGCGCAACATCCACCGTGACCGACTGCTGCGTAGCCACCACAATGCCCTCGCGGCTGAAACGCTTGAAGCCCGCCGCCTCCACCACGATCTGATAGGTGCTTGGATCCACGCGCGTAAAAGCATACTGCCCCGACGAGTCGGATACCGTATCTTGCGTAAGTTTGCGGGACTCGTCAATGAGCGTAACTTTGGCGCCGATCAAAACGGAACCGCTGGGATCGGCTACCAACCCGCGCACTTCTCCGTGATACGACTGTGCGAACAATGCCGCCGGGATGAGCAAAAGCAGCGCGATGAATGCATTGCGTACTGAAATCATTTCAATCCTCCTGAAGGATGAAAAAGGCGAGGGAAGGTCCGTTGTTACGCACAGACCTTCATGGCCGCCGGATACACCTCCGGCATGTGATGTTCACTGAAAGATAGGACTTTGAGATAAAGCGCGGATGTGCGCTTAGCTTGCGGAGGAAGGACAACAACCGAAGCGCGCACTGTTCAGGAAAAAGCGCGCGGGCAAAGCTGTTGGAGATGCGGATTGGGTGTGGATGTGGGACATCGGATCAGCCTCGTCGAACTTGCGCAAACCGGGATAGCTCCGCAAAGGTACTGTCATGAGTTGCTGTCGGCAATGGATAGGGACCGATAAATAAAACGCGTGCAAGGAAGGATTCCCCTGCTGCGCCAGATTGTCGATTGTGGGTGTGCGATTGTGCCTGCGCAGGGGAATTACCTGTCGCCGCCGATGGGATCAGCAACAACAGGTGGTGCGACAGCCAAGCGAAATGTGGTGCATAAATGCCATATGCTCTTGAAACCCTACAACCACGCGACAAGCAGAGATATTAGCTGAAGCATAATATCGATTGGAAATCCTGTCAACCTGTAATCTCTTCCGGTATTGGGTCAGTTTGCTTTTCCACAGGACGCTTTAGCATCCGGTTTTGTGGGATCATTGCTCTATGACAGTCGCTAAAGGTAAGAGGCCGCGCGATCCGAACCAGCTTGGCAAATGGGTCGTAGAACGCTCTACCGAAGATTCTATGCCAGTCGTGCCTGTTCCAGAGGACCTCTCCGCTTACATGTCGGCTATGGGGCGCAAAGGCGGTATGATCGGCGGCAAGCGGCGTTTGATTACAATGACGCCTGAGCAGCGAAGGATCGCGGCACAGAAGGCCGCTGGGGTGCGATGGGACAAAGCAAAGAAGCCGCAATAGTCCGCGTCGGGGATTCAGGGGGTGAATACCTGCGCATGCGGCGTGGAGGCTATAGCGCCTGGTACCACGTTACCCTGTCCGCTGCCTTATCGTGGGTAGCGATTTCGGATTTGGTTGAATTGGGGATGAGGTCTGCCCTGCATGTGCAGGTGGATGCAAGAACGCAGACGATTTCTGGGATAGTTGGGGCTTTGGTGACTCTCTGGATTTACTGGAATCGTTGGCGCTGCATCGAGGCGTTCTCAAGCCGGTTCTGTTCTGGCTTTATGGGCGTCTCGTTTATCTACGTCCCATTCATTGCGGCTTTCTACGCGGCTTATCGCGGCTTCAGAAAGCTGTACGGGCGTTAGGGCTGATACTTGATTCGTCGGGATTAGCGGCTAAAAATGAACGCAACGGTTAGGAGTGCGCCGTCAACAATGAAGCACACTATCACCGTGGTCCAGATTTTCCCGCGAAACCACGTCAGGGATGCGGCTAGAGTTAACAGCACACCGTAGCCCATCATTTCCCCGGTGCTGCCACGCTGCGAGGGGTTTAGGTTGATGTAGTCAGAGAACAACGCTGCGAGCGTGCCGATAGCGAAAACAATCACAATCTGAGCGAGTATCAGGAGCCAGCGAACGGGGCGCTTGCGCTTCGCTTCTAGCTGGATTTGCTTCTGTTCTTCCTGATCCCGCTTCAATGTTTCGATCTGTGAGGCTACCTGCTCGTCGCTCAGTCCACGCGTGTTGATTTCAGCTCGGAGGGCGTTTTGCGCTTCATCCGTGAGAGAGTCAATTTCGGCATAGAGCGCGACGAGTTCATCCTCGGACGCTCTGCGGTATGTTTCC
>JBEKQO010000431.1:0-4592 GCA_049519635.1 Terriglobia bacterium
ATCATCGAGAAGATCGAACGCGCAAGGATCAAGATGGAGCAGCTTAAACCCGGATCCACCCTTCCTCGAGGGAAAAGAAGTACGAATGATCTGTAAACCTATTTATGAGACACTACACTAGTTGAGATTGGCTTCGTGGCATGGCCCTTGTTAGCGTTCAAATCACTATGCATTATACCTCTCATCAAAATCTTTGCTTCGGCTCCGCTGACCTGAGGACATAGGTCCGGGCAACTTTCCTCATGCGTCCATGAACACTACCACCGCATTCAGTTGCCCGGTGCGGCCAATCTCCGCCATTTGACTGTGGCGGGCAGCTTCCTACTCAAAATGGATTCGATTTCGCTGGGCGTACGATGTTTTAGGGAATGGGCCATTCCATCAGACATGAATGCGCCAAGCAACCTTCGGACCGCACGCTCTCCGTCGCGTACACGGAGTTTCTGACCGCCCTTGTAAACATCGATTGCATGAGGCGTGATGTGGAGTCGGCAATCGTTAATGATCCAGGACGAGGTCGAATCGGCGAACCATCCAAGTCGTTCTGAGGTTTTCTCCGTTTTCGCGGGCTCGGTCATTTCGCCAACTGCGGATGGTGCTGCACTTCTATCCCTTTTCGCCTGTTCGATCATCTCGCCAATTCGCGAGAATAGGGGGTTTCGCCGGTCACCTGCTGAGAGGAGGATGACAAATCTGGCCTTTGCGCGGCTAATTGCCACGTTTACGATGCGCTCGGCTTCGTCTCCGCGTAGGAATTTGCTACTCCCGTCGACCGGGTCAAAAACTACCGTCTGCTGTTCAGTGCCCTGGGCACGATGGACTGTGCTTACAAGTACATTCTTGCACCCTGCTTTCCTGAGATACGCCCGCAAGAATGTCCTTTGCGCTCGGAAGGGAGTCAAAACAAGTACTTTCTCGTTATTGGGGTTCCTTCCCAGCTGATTCGCCAAATTATTGACGACCGCTGCGGATTCGTAGCGGATTGGCCCGTGATACCTTAGAGACCA
Organism: Terriglobia bacterium; assembly: GCA_049519635.1. Lineage (GTDB taxonomy): Bacteria > Acidobacteriota > Terriglobia > UBA7540 > UBA7540 > Bog-366. Next base: position 1,008 of record JBEKQO010000431.1, read on the forward strand.
GTCTCCTTCGGTCTCCATATCAACGACATTTATGTGATCACCGCCGACGGCCGGAAGGTTCTCCAACCGTCGCTCATTCGTCCAAGTCCGGCTCTTGGAACATTCGTCGGCCACGACGAGATGGTCGCCGTAGAATAGATTGCTCACAATCCGACAGATCGGCTCCGCCATGCGGGACTGTTCGTTCAGAAAGGCGGCGCTCTTGGCTTCGGGGTCCATGTGGTAGAAAATCGACCGGCCCAGCGCCCACTCCGCGAGTGTGCGATCGGACTGGACGATCGGTGCAATCTGTTTTGGGTCACCTGCGTAAATCGCATGACGCGCCAACGGAGCAATCGCCATGGCGTGCGCCAAGCCAACTTGGCTCGCCTCATCAAACACGGCGAGGTCATAACGTGGAAGATCGTAAAGGTCTTGAAAGCTAAACGCGGCCCGTGTGGTGGTCATTGCTGCTAATCTGGCATTCTGCATAACTCCCACGGCCTGCAGCCGGATTGCTTTCCGCACCAATTCGACCTCCCCTTTCCAGCGAGCGTACGACTGGACATGGGCAGGATCAGGGCGCTGGGCTTCAAGCTGCACTAGAATTCGAATAAGTGACTTGTCTTTGACCGGAAGTAAGTGCTCTCGCCCTTTGTAGTTGCTGGCAATGAAGTGGTTTCCAATTCTGAGGCACCCCTTTCTTGCGGATGCCGACGCTGGGTTCTGTTTCAATAGTTCTTCAAGGCACTTGTCTACGGCAATCAGCGCCAGGTCAACCGCTGAGTTGGTCGTGGAGAGGAGCAGAATACGCGAGGACGGGAATTGAACAAGGTACTGGGCCAGGATGGCACCGAGCGTCGTGGTCTTTCCGGTGCCGGGCGGCCCCCAAAGAAAGCCAGCGAGCCAGCCCGGCAAATGGAATGAATTAGCCTGACCTTTGCGAAGCCACCGGCTGAAAGGAGCTGCCGAGGGGACGTTGCCCTCAATTGAGTTGGAGGTCATCACCCTATCGAACCACTCAAGACAATGCTTCCCCCATGCGTCACGTGACCAACAGTTCAGCAACGCTTCGAGATAACGTGGAGGATAAATTCTTATTGTCTTCCCTGAGGAAGGAGGGGCGGTTGTCGCAAACCTGAGATTGATCTGCTCGTTTTCCGCATCCACCGACAAGACGTCGGCACCACCCTTAGGCGGTCCAGCCCACCAGGCTTTGGCACCCTCAAGAGACTCGTCAAGACCACCCCTGATCGCCTGCCGCATATCAACAAAGACCTTCCAAATGCTGCCCTCCTGTTTTCGTTTTGTAACCACGAAATCCAAATACTCAGAGCTTTTGGCAAGTTCTTCGCGAATGCCATGGAGGATCTCAATTTGACGTTGCTCCAGAGTGATATCCATTAGAACGGCTCCAATCGAGAGTACGGTAGCGCGGACCCGCGGTTTTCGGCATTTGGCTCTGAAGCTCGTGGGCGAATTTCGGACCCTTTCGTGCAGCTAAAGGTGGGGACCCAACGGCATGAATCTGCCGTTGTAGATGACCTACACACACCGCAGTTTACGGCCCACACGATCCTGCACCGGCACGGACGTCAAGGTACTCTGGGTGCCGCTCAAAGATGGTAGCATTTCCCACAGGACAGCCCAGAGTTGGTCCGTCACTCTGCGGCTCTTCTCCGCGTCCCGAGTATACAAGCCGCGGAGTTCAAGAACAAATCCGAGCTTCCAAGACAAGAGGCTCGGCTGCCGGACCGACCGAGCCTCCCTGTTAATTCCCTTTTCCCTTGGGTTCATAGGCGCGCCCCCCGCAAGAGGGCTCGAAGGAGAGATTCACTTTCCACAAACTCCATGTCGACGTAGGACGTACCGTCACCGGCCTGCCCGGATTCATGAATGTTGACCACGTTCGGGTGGTCAATGCGCCACCAGACGGTTGCCCACCGCGATCTGCTCGGTCAGGAAGGCCGCACTCATGTCGCCCGCGCCTAGGCGGCGAACAATGCGAAATCGGCGGGAGAGTTGAACGGCAAGCTGCGCCTCGGTTTCCGTGGCTTGGGCGGTGAGCTGAGCGCCGTCGCGCGGACAGAACTCAACGTCATCGGAGTAGCCGTGCTGGCAAGTGTGGCAGATTTTCATGCGCGCCGGTGAAACTCTCCTATGGCGCGGATTCTAACAGAAGTATTGCCGCAAACGGAATTGGCACTTGATGGACAGCAAGCAGTTCTTCCGCGGTTTGCCCTTCATGGATTCTCTTTGTCATATTTGGCGGTAGTGGGCCACAAGATAACGCCTCTCCTGACCTGCAATTTCCCAGTCGATCATCCGCTAAAGTCTGCGATGCACCGCACAGCGAAATGGGTGGGGTGGAGCGCCGGCATCCTTGCGCCGGACCAAAGCGCGACGGATTAGCCAGCGCTCCAGGGAGTGGTGGGAGTTGAGGCAGGGGTTCAACGTGGGAAAAAGAAAGCCTCTCGATCAGCGAGCTGTGCTGGCGACGGCCGACGCCATGAGTTCAGTGGCCGCTCTCAGCTTCGGCGTATCGACCTCCGTCATGCGACCGACGTCGCCGTACTTGAACGCGCCGCCACTTGCCCATTCCACCACTTCGCCGATGCCTTGCTTCTTGGTCGTGGCAACGCGCCGTGCGGCCGTAAGGAATTCGTTACGGAGTTGGTTGAACCCGGAACCTGCGACCGATCCGTTACCATTGTTGTTACCGGGTGTTGGGGTGGCCCCCTCGGCGATCGGCTTGGCAGATCCGTTCCTCCCAGTCGGGGCGCTGTTGTTTGCAGGGGACGAAGTTTTAGTCATCGGCTTCGACGACGCGACCCCGTCGGCGGTCGGCTTGCCAGACCCGTTCCCGCCAGCCGGGGCAGTGCTGTTTTCAGGGGGCGAAGGATTCATCGTGGGCTGCGGCGCGGTAGCCGCGGGAATTGTATCGGCAGGAGAACCTGCCGCAGCGCCTTCGGCAGCCACAGGCCCATTCGCTGGCGCCGGGTAGAACTCAGCCGCAACCTCCGGCGCCTGCTCTTGCTCGTCTTCAATGACCTCAAAGACCTTGCCACCCGACCCGAGCAGCTTTCGAGTCTCGGCGAACAGTCGGGCGTTCTCCGTCAGGTTGGCGATAAGTTTCCGCATGTCGTCGCCTTCGACTTCGAGACTCAGCGCCCAGATGGATGAAGTCTTCTTCCTCTTCTCCTTGCGGTCGAAGTACGTGGCCTCCTCCGGGCGAACCGTCAGCTTGGCCGTGATCCCGGCCAGCCGACCACCTGTGAAAGTCTGGATCTCCTGCAAGGCGGAGTGAATCTGGCGAATGGAACGGTAAGAGCACGTGTGGATGCGACAGACACTCCCCAGCCGCGGGAAATCCGCCAGCACAAAACGTAGGTCTCCGCCCGGCTTGCACTGCCCGCTGGCAAGCTCCGGGCATCCGCTCCCGCAGGTGGTCCACGGCTGGCCGCCAGGCTTCTCCGCGGTGCGTCGGGTGGCCGAGGTCCCGTCACCCCAGCACTTCCGCTCGGTGGCTGTCCACCAGGCGTAGGAACTGGGAAAGACGTTCTCGATGTCATCGTCGATCAACATAATGTGGAGTTCGCGGCACTC
>JBEKQO010000432.1:0-4583 GCA_049519635.1 Terriglobia bacterium
AACGCCGCCGTAACCCAGAGCTACACTCTCGGCTGCCGCCACCAGCCGTCGCAGCCGTTCATCCAGAAAGACCGACAACAAACCAAATCTGTCTCGGGTACGCTCCGCGTCCACCATGCCCGGAGTATACGACAGAATGGTTCAACTTGTTACACTTATTATTTGACAGACCCTAAAGAGGGGCAAGTATGCGGCGTATCCTTGCGCAAACGCGCAAAGAGTTAACCCAGATTGTTCGCGATTGGCGTACGCTGGCCCTGGCGCTGGTCCTTCCCATTGTCCTGCTTCTGCTGATGAGTTCGGCCCTCTCGCTCACGGTAAACGAACTTCCCATTGTCGTGCAGGACTTTGATGGGTCAAGCGCGTCCCGTAATTTTATCGACGCTTTCCGCGCTTCGATAACGCTTCATGTGGCCGCATGGCCGGTGGACAAAACCGCCGAGGAGGCGCTGGCCTCCAATGCCGCGCGAGCCGTGCTGATCATCCCTTTTCACTTTGGGCGCGACATGGCGCGGGGCGTCAACTCGCCTGTCCAAATCATGGTGGACGCCTCGGATGCCAACACGGCCAAGTTGGCCTCCGGATACGCCAGCCAGATCACCAGCGCGTACAACCAGCAGACGGCCGGCGGAATGGATGCAGGGCCCGTGCAAACCGCCATGCGTCTGTGGTACAACCCGGGACTCTCCTCGAAAAAGTTCTACGGCCCGGGAATATTCGTGCTGGGCCTCTCCATGTTCCCGCCTCTGCTCGCGGCGCTCGCCATGGCGAAAGAGGGTGAGCAGAAGACGATTCTGCAGGTTTACGTCTCGAGCATCTCTGCGCACGAGTTCCTGCTGGGGAAAATTCTTGCCTTCATGGATGTGGCGCTGGCGGAGTGCCTCGTCATGTCGGTACTCCTGTTCACTTATTTTGGCCTGAGCTTTGCCGGTGATCCGACGCCCTTTGTGGTCTCGACGATCCTCTATGCCTTTTGCGTGGCGTCGTTTGGAATAATGATCGGGGCGACGATTCCGAACCAGGCTGCGGCCATGCAAGTAGTGGCTTTCGGCGGATTTCTGCTCGTGTTTTTGCTTTCCGGTCTGATGTTCCCCATCCAAAACATACCGGCCGGGATCCGTTGGATTTCGAACTTTATCTGGGGCCGGTACTACATGGAGGTCGTCCGCGACGCGCTTTTGCAGGGAGGCGGTTGGCCCGCCGTGTGGTACAAGGTCCTGATTATCGGGGCGATTGGAGCCCTCTTCTATGGGATTGCCTGGTTTGGCATGAGAAGGATGCAGGTGAAGGCCTAAACCATGAGAAAGCTTTTCAAAAATCTGTTCAATCATCGCCTTCGCGCCTTGATCAAGAAGGAGTTCTGCGAGATTCGCCATGACCGCAAACTGGTGATGACTCTCATTCTTCCGCCTGTCTTGCAGCTCGTGCTATTAGGGTTTGCGCTGAGTGCGGCGGTATCCAACGTTCGTCTCGGTGTGGTCGACGATAGCCGGACACCCGAAAGCCGGGAGCTGATTGCGACATTGACCGAGAGCAAGAGCTTTCGCATGGCGGGCTACTACTCCGCGGTCAACCAACTTGGAGATGCGGTCAGTCAATCCAAAGTCGATGCAGGAATGGTCGTTCCTTACGACTTTGCGCGGGACCTGGCGCGGGAACGCCCGACGACCGTTCAATTCCTTCTGAACGCGATGAATGCCAATACCGCCACAATCAGCCAGGCCTATGCGGAAGGGATCATCCAAAGCTATAACACCGGAATGCGGAAGCAAGGAATGCACATCCGCATGCAGCCGGTTGCGGGATCGGACATCGTCCGTCGCGGTCAAGTGCAACTTCAGCCGGCGTTTCTCTACAACCCGGGGCTGGTTGATTCGTGGTTTATCGTGACGGGCGTCCTCGGCTTGCTGCTGATCCTGAACAGTTCCATTGTTGCCTCCGGAGCGATGGTTCGCGAACGGGAAGCCGGCACGATCGAACAGTTGCTCATGTCTCCGGCAACTACTTCCGAGATTATCATCGCCAAGATCACGCCGCTATTCTTGCTACTGTCCCTGATGATGCTCGTGGCCATCGGCGTCCTCAAACTGGCGTTCGGAGTTCCCTTCCACGGTAACGTTCTGCTTCTGCTCCTGGGTGGCGCCCTGTGCATCCTGTCCGGAATCAGCATTGGCACGGTCATCGCCACGTTCAGCAAATCCGCTCAGCAAGCATTGCTGACGAGCTTTTTCGTAAACCCACCGCTTTCCTCTTTGTCGGGAGCGCTGAATCCGGTGGAAGCGATGCCGAAATGGTTGCAGGCGCTTACGGTGCTGAACCCGATTCACCATTTCGCCACCATCGCCCGTGGATGCACGCTGAAGGGAAGTGGAATCACGGAACTTTGGCCGAACTTCCTGGGCTTGACGATTTTCACGGTGGTATTTGTCTCGCTCAGCGTTTGGCGATTCCGCAAGCAGCTTAGTTAGGGATGGGTAGTGGTCGCCACGAAATTGTCGCACCGCGTGGCCCGGATTATTTATGAATTTCTTGGAGTACTTGAGGGAGGAAAGGAATTTCGCACAGAGGTCACGGAGATAAGGCACAGAGACCACGGAGAGGTTCCGGGATGTTCTCCGTGCCCTCTGTGATCAAGGGGTTCGGTAATTCCAAAGATAAAACACTCCGTGAACTCTGGGTGAAACGTTCTTCAGTCCGCACTCCGCTCATCGTATTCATGAATGACCCGGGCTAGGAATGAGGGAACCCGATATGAACGATAAAAAGACAAAGACCGGGCCGATTTTTCGGATCGGCGGAACTGCGGCAATCCTTTGCCTGGGGATTCTCGTAGTCGCTGCCTACGCGTTCGCCCAGGGCGCATCGGGGGGAAGCCCAGTGCAGAGTGCAAATCCACTCCCCCTTTCCGGGCGCGCCGGCCAGAGCGGGCCGGTGACGACGGTGGAGTCGCCGATTGCGGGTACGACCAACAGCGTCAATACAATTAACCCTACTATTCAGATCCAGGGAGCGTATACGGGAAGCACAGTGAGTACGGCGAAAATGCCGTTTTCGGGTAAGCTCTCTCTCCGCGAAGCCATCGAGCGAGGACTCAACTATAACCTTGGTGCGGTGGGCCTCGCCCATGCTGCGCGTCAAGCGCAAGGGCAAAGTCAGGTGGCACGCAGCGCGCTGCTTCCCAATTTAAGTGGTTATCTCACCGAGGTCGTCCAACAGACCGATCTCGCGGCGGAAGGATTCAACTTCAAGCTGCCGGGCTTCGCCCTCCCGTCGATCGTGGGACCGTTTAACTACTTCGATTTGCGCGGCAGCCTGACTCAATCGGTTGTCGACCTGACCGCGTGGAACAATTACCGGTCCTCACATGAGGTCTATCGCGCCGCTCAGTTCGCCGCGCGCGATGCGCGGGACCTGGTGGTTCTGGCGGTGTGCGGTGCTTACCTCCAGGTGATTTCGACCAAGGAAAGAGTAAAGTCCGCGCACGCACAATTCGAAACCGCCAATGCTCTCTATCAGCAGGCTCTTGATAAGCTCCATGTGGGATTGGCGGCCAAGGTTGACGCAGACCGGAGCGAAGTCGAAGCCCTGGCGCAGCAACAACGGGTCATCTCACTTGATACCGAGATGGCCAAGCAAAAAATCAATTTGGCCCGAATGACGGGGCTGCCGCCCAACGACGAATACGATGTTACCGATGCCGTGCCTTTCCAGGCTGCGCCGGCGATTACCCTGGATGGTGCGATCAAGCAGGCGTTTGGGCAGCGTGCCGACCTTTTGGCGGCGGCGGCGCAGGTCCGTGCCGCTGAACGCACCCTTTCCGCCGCTCGTGATGAGCGCCTGCCCGCGCTATCTGTGAGTGGCGACTACGGCGCAATAGGAGAAAACCCCTCAAATTCCCACTGAACGTTCACGGCCGCCGTCACTCTCAAATTTCCGATTTGGCTGGGAGGCCGTACCGAAGGGGATATTAAACAGGCGGAAGCTTCTTTGGCGCAGCGGCAAGCTGAATTCGAAGACCTCAAGAGCCAGGTGGAAAGTGATGTGCGGAACGCCTTCCTTGATCTCCGCGCGGCAACGAGTCAAGTGGAAGTGGCCCGGAAAAACCTTCTGGTTACAAGAGAAACACTTGACCTGACACGACAGCGCTTTGAGGCCGGCGTGACCGACAATGTGGAAGTCGTCCAGGCCCAGGAGTCTTTATCGTCTGCAGAACTTGATGTGATCAACAGTGTATTTGCCCATAACGTAGCAAAGCTCAGCTTGGCACGGTCGATTGCGAACGCGACCGATAGTTTGCAGCAATTCTTGAGCCTCCCATGACCCTGTCCTTCGCCAAAACCACATCAGGCTGAAAACAATTGACAATTTCAAGTGTCGGCCCCCAGGCTAAATGCCATGTTCGCGTTGCTTGGTTCGCTGCTTCGTCTTTTCGTTTCGCCCGCTTACCTCCGCGATATCGACTAGGAGAACCTTGCCCTTCGTCAACAGCTTTTAGTATTCAAGCGCAAGTGCCCGCGGCCTCGGCTGCGAAGCACGGACCGGTTCTTTTGGGGGTGGCTGTCCCGCAGTTGGAAGGATTGGCC
>JBEKQO010000433.1:0-4581 GCA_049519635.1 Terriglobia bacterium
CCTTGAGCCCCAAGAGCCCGCCCTGAGCGAAGCGAATGGAGGGCGCTTCAACGAGGCGCAGGTTTTCTTTGAGTCCCAACGAGGCAATCTAACGAACCCCAGCCGGGCCAAGTCGGACGTGGTTTTTGAGCCCCAAAGGGGCGAGATAACGAAGCCCAGGTTTTTGAGCCCCAAAGGGGCGAGATAACGAAGCCCCGGTTTTTGAGCCCCAAAGGGGCGATCTAACCAAGCCCAGGCCAACGGCCTGGGTCAATGGAACCCCATCAACCCCGAGCCCTGAAGGGGCGACCTACCCAATCCCTAAGACCAACCTTACACCAGCCGTCAGCGGACGGACCTGGCGACGGAGGCGCGGAGGCGCGGAGGCACAGGGGAAGAGGGACTGTGCTAAAATCCTTTACGGGTGCCGTTAAGGCCTCTGCATGGCACGCGGGATCCGGCATTGAGCGACCGGCAATTTCAGTTCGAATGGGACGAGGGCAAGGCTGCCGCCAACATCCGTAAGCACGGTGTGAGCTTTGAGCTTGCCTCGTCCGTATTTGCCGACCCGCGACTGCTCAGCGTGGCCGATCTGGAGCATGGCGAAGCTGAAGAGCATTGGTTTTCCGCCGGCTGTGCGGTTAACGGTGCGATTCTCTCCGTCGTTTATATCTGGCATGAAATCGACCAGGCGATAACGAAAATCCGGCTGATTTCGGCTCGCCAGGCATCAAGAAGCGAAATCCTCTTCTACGAAGAAAACCTATGAGTGAGGCCACCATCAACGACGATCAGATGCCCGAGGAAATCGACTTCCGCAAGGGAGTCCGGGGATTGCACCACATTCCCCCGGCCGCGAAGGTCTTTCTGCCTGCCTCCATCGAGCAAAGTGTGTGGCAGTACTTTTCCGCCAAGGCCGAGCAGAAGGGTGTGGGCTTGTCGGAACTGTTGACCGATGTGCTCAAGCGGGACATCGAAATTAACGAAGCGCTGAAGTAACACACGCCATCTCCGCCTTCTTTCCGAAGGGGAACGGTACGTGGCACCGTTTCCCTGGCGCCATTTCCCTCCGTTTCTCCCTTCTAGCGCATGATTCCTGAACGAAAAAGGTACTTGACCCCTTTTCCCCATTGACACTTTTCCCCAGAGGAAAACCGGCGGATGCTCCGCGCCATAAGCTGCCAGGGCGGACGGACGGGCGGACTCCCCTCCTGATTTAGGAGGGGTGGCGCGTAGCGGCGGGGTGGTTACAGCCTTCCTGATTCAGAGCTTGTCCTGAACGCAGTGAAGGAAGGGGGACGGCGCGTTCGCGACAGGGGTGGTTACAGGACCCTAATTCCCAATCCCTAGTCCCGAGGGGCGGCGGAAGCTATGACGTTGGTAAATCGGAAACAGGGTGTCCCGGTTTCCCTCGTTCCGGATTCCCTCGTCAAAAGGTACCTGACACCTTTCTCTCTTTCTGCCGTTACCATGGCTCAGGGCCGGCGTCGCTGAAAACTCCGCCCGTGGGTCCGTCGTCAGGAAGCATCGCCAGGCGGACTGGCGTGGCGGCGCCTTGTTCGACGGTCCTCGGTCCGCGATGCTGATTCATATCCGTCGCGGTGAACCCCGGGTTGGCTGAGTTCACCTTGATTCCGGCGTCTTTCAGCTCCTTAGCGAACTGAATGGTAATCATGTTGAGCGCGGCTTTGGACGAACAATACGCGAGCAACATGTTTTGGATGGTTAGCGAGCCGTCGGAGGCCGCGTTACGGGTGAGAGAGCCCAGTCCGCTGGAGAGGTTGACAATGCGGCCGTGCTGGGATTTCCTAAGCAGCGGGAGCAGGGCCTTGGTGACGCGGAAGACGCCGAAAACGTTGGTTTCGAACGTATCCTGAAGCACCTCGACCGTCAATTGCGAGCCGGGGTACCAATCGAGCGCGATTCCCGCATTGTTCACTAAGATGTCCAGCCTCGCGTGCCGGCTCTCCACTTCGGCGGCGGCTCGGTCCACGCTGGGCTGAGAAGTCACGTCGATCGGAATGAATTCGACGGGAAGGCCCTGGGCGCGAAGATCTGACGCTGCCGCCTCTCCGCGTTCGCGATCGCGTGCGCCCATCAACACCAAGATGCCTTTAGCGGCGAGTTGCCGGGAGATTTCCTTTCCGATTCCTTTGTTCGCGCCCGTCACCAACGCAATCGTCTCAGCCATAGACGACGATAATATCACGCACGGCCAAATCATCAACCTATCCGGCGGACTGGCGGCAGCAGCACCACCAGCACCACCTATTCCGCCGGCAGCAGTCCCGCCATTTATGCGGACTGTTCCACCGTCACCGACCCCCGCAAGGGAGAAAAGGGGGAAATGTTGTCAGGGGGGAAATGGAGGCGAAATGGTGTCAGGAACCATTTCCAGTGCGCCCGCGGTTCCGCATCGTGTTTTCCGAATAATAAAATGATTCTGACACCATTTCCCCCCTGGGGAGTTCCGTATAAGTAAACCTAATTCCAGAACGTAACACTAGATACCTTTCCGCTCGGAGCCCCGGAGTAATGCCAAACGCGCACGACTCCTCGCCACCCGCCTGCCGACTTGAAAATTGTTACTATTGCGAGGATAGTGGGTGGGGATCGCAGAATTCTGCAAGGTGGGCATTGATTCTTGTCATTCGCGGGTGAATCTTGCGCTACACTTTTGAGTGGGACCCGGGCAAAGCCAGGGAGAACCTGAAAAAGCACGGGAGCGCCTTTGATCGCGCAGGAGAGATCATTCTGGACCCGCTGGCTGTTACCGTTCGTGACGATGAACACAGCGAAGGTGAGGAACGTTGGGTGACCCTAGGGAAGGATCGACGCGGGAGCATCCTGCTTCTTATCCACACGTTTTCAGAAATTACGGCGGAGGAGTGCAGAATCCGCATCATCTCAGCGCGGAAGGCGAACAAGCGAGAAACCAGGCAGTATGAGGAAACCCAGCCATGAAGAAGAATTATGATTTTTCCAAGGGCGAGCGCGGAAAGTTCTACCGGCCCGACGCTGAACTGAGCATGCCCATCTATTTGGAACCGGACGTCGCCAAGGTGTTCCGAAGCTCTGCCGCGGTCAGCCAGGCGCTCCGCTCGCTGCTGCGATTGTCCGCCACCACCCGCCGCCTCACCAAGTCCCCCGGCAGCCGCAATGCCAGCAAGTAACACCGGCGCCGCCCCTGCTCCAAGCGGCTCTTTGTTTGGGCCGCATTGAGAGCCGCGGAGTAGTGCAGAGAGCGCACAACTCCGCGCTACCCGGCTCTCCGCGTTCGCGATCGCGTGCGCCCATCAGCACCAAGATGCCTTTAGCGGCGAGTTGCCGGGAGATTTCCTTTCCGATTCCTTTGTTCGCGCCCGTCACCAATGCAATCGTCTCAGCCATAGACTATGATAATATCACGCACGGCCGAATCATCAACCTATCCGGCGGACTGGCGCGGGCGAAATGGTTTCAGCAGGTAGCGCAGAGTTGGGGGTAGTCTGCCCTACTTTGCATTTCATAAATTGGTAATAGTGTATTGAGGATGTTTTAAAAGGATAAAAGCCGCAGAGTAGTTCCAAAAAACGGAACAACTCTGCGCTACCCGCTTGCTTTTCCCGCTCGCTAGGCGCGGGGGGCGTAAATCATTTCGGCTGTCCCTCTGTCTCAGCATGTGCCTTCTCAAGTGCCTTCTCAAGTGCCTTCTCATACTTCTTGTTGACTGGGCACCCCACCTCATGGGCCAACGAGTCTCTGAAATCCTTCGGTCCCCCCCATTGGTCCATCCACTCCCACACAACATTGCCTCGCTTATCGACAAGTTGGAATATCCGATGGTAGATGGGAGCGGTGATAGATTCACAACCTAGGGGACCGCAGGTGGTCGATGTTTCTACGCCGCCGCCTGAGCAATGGCTTCCGCCCAATCCGCTGCTGCACGTTGTTACATCGTCCCCTGTTGGCTCAGCCTTCCTGGTTCTTTTCCGAAGGGTGAAATCCGCTTCCTTGGGGGAATCGACGGCTTGGAGACACGGAAGGCGGTGGACGATGAACGACATATACCGGGCATCCCCGAACGATTTTTCAACATAGACCTGCTTAGTTTGCCCAAACGCAGGGACCGCGAATGTAAGGGCGAGAAGGATGATTGACGAAGGACGGCCTCCGGGACATTGACACCGGCGCGAGCCGCAGAGGCGAGGGGTAATGAGTGAAAGTTGCTTTGAGGGGGGAATTGCGGGAGCCAGACTTGGCCTCTGACTCCCCAGTAGCCTTACCTTGCCGCGCTTCCACATCTTCGCTTGCACCTTTTTTCTGGGCCAATCAGAAATCTGATCCCGACAACCCGGCCTGTGGTTATCCCGCTGTTCATGGGTTTTGACGAAGAGGGTCACTAGGTATTCGATGAGTTTCCTCATTGAAGCCTCCCACTGAAGCAGGAATCTCTACCCACTTCCTCTGGAGATTTTAACACAAACCAATAGGGGTACAGCCACTCACGATATGGTAGGCTGCGGTCATTTCTAAATGCTCTCTTCGTCAGAGGGGTCAAGAAGAGGGCCGACTTGCTTCCAGTACTTCTTAATTTGCCGACGCACATACGGGGCTTGGCCA
>JBEKQO010000434.1:0-4558 GCA_049519635.1 Terriglobia bacterium
CCAGTACTTTCCCAAGCTCGAAAACCTGACGGCAGCCGTGAGCCAGCAGATGCAGGTGTGGAAGAAACCAAACCCCGTGTTACGGAGATTATGCTGTATTACTTAAGACGCTGTGTATAGTAGCGGTGGCTTGGTGTTTCCCTATTTCCCCGCCACGCGGGCCAGATAGAACTCGAAAAACTTGGCGGGATTCGTGGATATGCCGACCGTAGCATTGCCAGGCTTGCCATCAACGACACGTGTAAACCCTTTGTCGTCAACATCGACGGCGAGATCTTTGGTTAGGCAAAGGGTGGGGTCGAGCACGAGCGCCACGGCCATGGGGTCGAAGAGAATGGGCGTTTCCCGGTTCCAAAGGTGATAGAGGGCGGCCAAGGAGTTGGTGACCGGCGTGTTTTGATTGAAGATGCGGCTCCGAGGCGCGGCGTCGAGTTGTAGCATGGCCGTCACATCGAGTGGCGCCAGAGTGATGGGGATCCCCGAGCGAAAGACCACCTGGGCGGCGGCGGGGTTGGATTTGATGTTCCATTCCGCGTCCGGCTGTGAGCCTGGCTCATAGCCGCGCGCGATGGAGCCCCCCATGATGGCGATGCCTTTGATCTTTTTCGCCACCAGCGGGTCTGTCTTGATCATGGCCGCCACGTTGGTAAGTTCGCCGATGGCGATGAGGGTGATTTGGCCGGGATAGCGGTGGAAATTGCTGCGCAGAAAATCGACGGCGCTTTCCTTCAGAATCTGCGGACTTGCGAAGCCATCCGCCCAGTGCGTTTGCTCAATGGGCTGCGCGGTTCCCGGCACACCAGCGACAACGGGCACCTGCCGCCATTTCCCTCCCGCTTCCCACAAGAACTTGGCTGCCAGGCGCGCCCGCGCTGCGGTGTCGCCGGAGACGGTGCTTACACCCAGCAATTCAAATTCGGGGCTGTTGATAATAAGCGCCAAGGCGAAGGCGTCGTCAATATCGGTGCCGATGTCGGTATCGAGGATCACAGGAATCTTCGCAGGCGCGTCTGCGGCTCCGCAAAAGCAGGCGGTCAAAAGGATTGCAGCTAACAATGTGGTTGTTCTTCCCATGCGGACACCTTAATGAATTTGACGTTTGACTTGCAACTTCAGATTTTCAACCTCTCTCTTCACTTCACCACCGGCGCGAGGGCCACACATACCAGCCCGACGATGAAGAATCCGAACATCAGCGCCAGCAGCCGTTTGACGCCCGCGCCTGCCCCGGCGAACTCCTTCCATACGAAGACACCCCAGATAGCTCCCACCATGGTCGCGCCCTGCCCCAGCGCGTACGAGGTGGCCGGGCCGACCATAGCGGCGTAGGAAGCCACGAAATTGGAAATTGTTCCTACCGCCCATAAAGCTCCGCCCAGGACTCCCCAGAAGTGCAAATGGCCCGCGCCCGCAAAGTAGTCGGCAAAGCCGACCGGCGAGCCCGCTAGGGGCCGGCGCATAACGAGGTAATTGGCCGGGATGTTGCTCGCCAGGATTCCCAGGGCAAACACGAACGCCACGGAATAGGGTCCCAGATGGTTTTCGCCGCTGATCCCTTTGGCCACGAAAGGATAGAAGAGGCCCATGCCAAATCCCCCCAGCAGGCTCAAGACGATTCCCTTCTTGGAAGCCTTGGTGTCCGGTGAGAGCCGGCGGAAAGCCAGCGCGTCGAGAATAATCGCCACGCACACCAGCGCCACGCCACCAAAGAGCAGGAGGGGATTCCCCTTCGGCGTAATCAGATAGTTGAGCACGGAACCGATCACCAATGCCAAGCCGATACCCACCGGAAACGCTACCGCCATGCCGGCGATGGCAATCGCTCCCACAATCAGAATATTGGCGATATTGAAGACAATTCCACCCAGGAAAGCATACGTGAGGTGGGCAGCGTCCGCAGCAGCGAGGTTGCGGAAAAAGCTGTCAGCGCTCGCCGCATCGGTGCGCCCCAACGTCAGTCCGGCCAGTAGGGCACAAAGCAGGATTCCCCAAACGTAATCCCAATAGAAAAGCTCGAAGCGCCAGCTTCCCGTGGCTTTTTGGGTATTGGCCCAGCTTCCCCAGCAGATCATGCTGAGAATCATCATGGCAAGTGCAACGGTGTAAATCTGCGGAATGAACATCCGGGGCTCTCTCTTGGATCGCGCGGACCCGTGCAATCGAATCGCGGACTCGACTCTCGCCGCGCGGAAGGGCATGCCTTTCGGGGCGAGGCTTGGTACGAGGGGAATGCTACTCTTCCTCTTCTTCCACGGCGGAGGGCTTGTGGGCGGCGATGATTTTGTCGGCGATCATCTGCGGGACCACGTCATAGTGGGACATTTCCATGGAGTAGGTCCCCCGACCCTGGGTCATGGACGTGAGGTCGGAAGCGTAGGTGAGCATATCCGCCAGGGGCACCTGGGCTTTCACCACGGTTGAGCCCCCTTGCGGCTCCATGCCCTGAATGCGGCCACGCCGGCCGTTGAGGTTACCCATGATGTCACCGGAGTATTTTTCCGGAACGTGAATCTCAACATTCATAACGGGCTCGAGCAGGCAGGGCTTGGCCTGCTCCATGCACTTTTTGAAACCCTTGGACCCTGCCAGCTTGAAGGCCATTTCCGAGGAATCAACGTCGTGGTAGGAACCGTCAAAGACGATGGCCTTGAAATCGACGACGGGGTAACCGGCCAGATAGCCCCTTGCAGCCGCCTCGATGATCCCTTTTTCGACGGCAGGGATAAAGTTGCGCGGAATGGCGCCGCCGAAGATGTCATTCACGAACTCGAAACCGGCCCCGTGTGCCTGGGGTTCCAACTTGATCCAGCAGTCGCCGTACTGGCCATGGCCGCCGGTCTGCTTCTTGTGCTTGCCCTGCGCCTCGGCCTTGGCGCGAATCGTCTCCCGGTAGGGAATCTTGGGCGCTTTGAGCGAGACCTCAATGTTAAAGCGCCGCTTGAGTTTGGAAACCGCGACTTCCACGTGCTGCTGGCCCGCGCCGGAAAGCAGAAACTCCTTCGTCTGTGGATCGCGGGTGAACCGCAACAACAGGTCTTCTTCCAACATGCGGTGGATGGCGGTCGAAAGTTTGTCCTCGTCGCCTCGCGACTTGGGCTCAATGGCGAACGAGATGGCGGGTTCGGCGATCTGCACCTTGGGGAAAACGATGGGTGCGGATTTGTCGCCCAGCGCGTCGCCCGTGAGGGTGTCCTTCAACTTCGCCACCTCGCCGATATCGCCCGCGTGGAGTTCCGCCACGGCGGTCTGGGTTTTCCCTTGGGTCACGCCGATGTGGGAAAGCCGCTCTGAGGACCCGCGGTTGAAGTTGGTAAGGTTGGCCTCGTTCTTGACAATTCCTGATTCAACTTTAAAGTAGCTGACTCGCCCGGCAAAGGGATCGGCGACCGTCTTGAAAACGTAGACCGAAACCGGTTGGTTGTCGGCGACCTTGCGCTTGACGGGCTGGCCGCCCTCGCGGTCCAGGCCCTCTACTTCGCCCCGCTCCAGGGGCGTCGGAAAGTAATCCACCAGGAAATTCAGTAAGCTTTCACTGCCGATGTTGAGCACTCCGGACGAAACCACGACCGGGAAGATCCGCTTTTCCCCAACGGCTTGCTTCAGGCCCGGCACGAGGTCCTCGACCGGGATGGTGCCCTTATCGAAAAACTCCTCCAGCAGCTTGTCATTGCCTTCCGCCACCATTTCTACCAGTGCTTCGTGGGCCTTGGTGGCGGCATCCTGCAGGTCGGCAGGAATCTCTGTTTCCTTGCCTTTGCCTGTGCCGTCCGGGTCGTAGAGGGAAGCCTTCATGCGGACCAGATCGACGAGGCCGCGAAAACTCCTCTCCTCGCCAATGGGCAATTGCACAGGCATCACGGCTCGGCCATAGGCGCCGCGCAGTGCTTCGAGCGTGCGCTCAAAGCTGGCGCGGTCGCGATCCAACTGATTGATCGCCAGGGCCCGCGGCAGGCCGTACTTTTCGCAGAAGCTCCAAACCTTTTCCGTCTGCACTTCGATGCCGGCGACGCCATGGACCAGCACCAGAGCGGAATCCGCCGCCACCAACGCTGCCTCCGTTTCGTGCATGAAAATATTGTAGCCTGGAGTATCAATGAAATTGATTTTCGTCTTCCCCCACTCCGCGTAAGCGAGCGCGGCGCTAATGGAAAACTTGCGTTGAATCTCTTCTTCGTCGTAATCCGTGACAGACGTACCTTCATCTACCTTGCCCAGGCGATTCACCATTCCTGCCGTAAAGAGGAGAGCGGAAACCA
The DNA here is from genome assembly GCA_049519635.1 of Terriglobia bacterium. Taxonomy (GTDB): domain Bacteria; phylum Acidobacteriota; class Terriglobia; order UBA7540; family UBA7540; genus Bog-366. Next base: position 4,257 of record JBEKQO010000434.1, read on the forward strand.
ATTGCGTCTTTCCTGTATCACCGTGGCCTATTAGTGCAACATTGCGAATGTTCTCGCCGTCGTAGATTTTCACCAGGAACTCCTTCGACTCAGGGGACTGACCCTAGATTTGTCCGGTCGCGTTCGAAGCAACCGCACATCCTAGCATAGGGTTCACGCGGCTTCAACGAGTGTCAAGAGGGGGTGTCGTTAGTATGTCATCTGTCCGGTTCAATTAGCACGTGATCTGTCCGCTGAAGGCGGCGGGGAGTTGAGGCATCCAAGAGGCCGGAGGCAGGATGCCAAAATACTCAGCGGTCGCC
>JBEKQO010000435.1:0-4555 GCA_049519635.1 Terriglobia bacterium
GTTTGACGTTTGAAATATTAAGCTCGCGTATTACCGTCTCAGCAAATGAGAACGCATTAAGAAAATACTTAGGCATATCCCTACTATTGATAGGTTCCAGAACCAGATCGAGCCCTTGCTTGCCAACTTCCCGCGCCGCCCACTCGACCGAACGCCGATATGCCTCAATTGCCCGTGGATCATCGGGATCCGCGTTTCCTGCCATCAGGTGCAGCCGCCTGACGCCGGTCGCTGCAACGTAGGAGAGCGCTTTCCCGACCCCATCCTGCAGCTCGCCAAATCTCTCTGGAAGAGCGGCGAGCCCTCGCTCTCCTGCCGACCAATCCCCCGGAGGCAGATTGAAGAGCGCTTGCGTCAGTTTGTGTCGCGAAAGGCCCTCGCCGATCGCCTCTGCCGAATAGTCGTAGGGGAAAAGGAACTCGACAGCCTTGAAACCGGCATCTGCGGCCGCTTCAAAACGCTCAAGAAAACCTCGCTCCTTGAACATCATCGAAAGATTGGCGGCAAAACGTGGCACAATAGCTCCTTAAGACATTATGTCTTCAAACAGAAACCTTGCCCGGTAACGGCGTGGAGGTGATTTGCGCGTAGACACGAGCCACCGATATATCGTCTTCCGCGCCCATGCCCGCCCCCGAAGCCATCAGAAACATTTGCAGGGCCGCTGCCGCCACGGGCACCGGGAACTTCGCGGTGCGCGCCATATCTTCGATGATTCCCAAGTCTTTGACGAAGATATCTACTGAACTTCTGGGTGCGTAATCGCCCTCGAGCAAATGCGGCACCCGATTCTCGAACATCCACGAATTGCCGGCCGAGGCGACGATCACGTCATAGACTTTCTGCAAGTCGAGTCCGTGGCGCGCAGCAAACGCCATTGCTTCGCCAGCCGCAGCGATATGAACTCCCGCAAGCAACTGGTTCACCATCTTAAATGCCGATGCCTGCCCTGGCGATTCGCCAAGCTCGTACACTTTTGAGGAAACTGCGCCGAGCACTTCCCGTGCCGCTCTAAATGCGCCTTGCTTACCCGAAGCGAGCACTGTCAGCTGTCCGTCCGCCGCGCGCTGTCGCCCACCGCTAACTGGAGCGTCCAGATATAGCGGCTTTCCAGCCTCCTCCAGCCTTTCCGCTAGGCCCTTTGCCGCGTCCGGGTTCATAGTCGCGCAGGAGACGAAGACACCACCCTCCGCCAGAGACTGCGCAACCCCTTCCGGTCCGAAGAGCACCGCTTCCGTCTGTTGCGCATTAACGACAGCCGACAATACAATTCGCGCGCTACGCGCCGCCTCGGAAGGTGTTGCCGCTGATCTCCCTCCGGCGGCGGCCAACACCGCCATCAGGTCCGCCCTAAGATCGCAACCAACGACATCAAATCCGGCGCGCCTAAGTGAGAGGGCCAACCCAATTCCAATATTCCCGAGCCCAACTACCGCGACCCTGTCGGTTCCATTTCCTTGCCAGCCATTGTTTTCGACCATCACTTGCCGCCATTTCGCCCAATCAACTTCGCCCTAAAAGCGAAATTGTAATCTATTAGCGCCATTTCAGCTCCGCGCTCGCGGCGCCTATCGCACCGGGCCGCGAAAGCAACACCGGAACCGCTGAACCCATCGTCCAGATCCATTCATCGACACCTATTTATCGGAGCTTGGGACCGGAGCTCGTACGCTAAGCAAGCCTTCGTGTTTCAGCTCATCCCACAAAGCCGCAGGAATTGCGTGCGACATAAGTTGGAAATTCCGCTCGACATTCGCCGCTGACGTCGTTCCCGGTATCATTGACGTCACCGAACGATGTCCGAGTGGGAATTGCAGCGCCGCCGCAGCGATCGGCACTGCGTGACGCCGGCAGACAAACTCAATGCGCCGAACGCGCTCCATGATTTCCGGTGGCGCCGGCTTATAGTTGTAATGCGCCCCTTCGACCGCGCCCGTCGCCAAGATTCCCGAGTTGTAGGGGGCGCCCAGCATGATGCCGATGTTCTTCTTCTCGCAAAGCGGAAGGAAGTCCTCTAGTCCGCCCTGCTCGAGCAAAGTGTAGCGCCCGGCCAAATCAAAGAAATCAAAGTCGCCCGCCGCCGCAAATTCCATACAAGCGCGCACCTCGTTCAACCCGACGCCAATCGCTTTCACAACGCCCTGCGACCGCAGCTCATCGAGAACCCGGTAGCATCCCTCCATCGCTTCCTTGAATTTTGCCTTGTACGCCTGCTCGCTTCCATGGCTCCAAACGTCCACATCGTGAATGATAAGGCATTCAAAGGACGAAATTCCGAGGCGCGCCATGCTCTGGTCAATCGCCCGAAGGGTCCCGTCTCGCGTGTAATCAAACACCTCATTGAACTCGAGGCCGCCGACGAACGACGATGGCTCGAGCGGATGCTCAGCGGTTGGAGGCGCGAGATAACGCCCGACCTTCGTAGACAAGACGTAACTCTTGCGCGGCTTCTGCCTAAGCACCACCCCCATCCGCTGCTCGGACAACCCGTGTCCGTAATGCGGCGAAGTGTCGAACAAATTGATGCCGCTTTTGTAAGCCGCCTCAACGGTTTGACTCGCCTCCTGCTCGGTCAGTCGTCTGTATTGTTCGCCCAGCATCCCCCCGCCAAAACCGAGGATCGTCACCGCCACCCCGCTTTTACCGAGGACGCGCTTATCGAGGGGATTCATTTGTCAGTGCCTTTCACCTGTGCGCTCACCAAACACCCGAGAATTCTCCTGTTCAGCCGGCGCCTGACTGTCTCACTTTCCTGCGCCAGCTTTCCCGCTCTGCGGCCTCTTAGGCGTAAGATCCACACCATTAATCTTCCCGATGTAGGTCGCCAACATTGGCACGTAGTCCGCTTCGCCGCCCGCAGCAACCGCAATCGCGTATGAGTTCTTGATGGCGTTGCCCATTGGATTAACCAACCCCACGGCGTCCGACATTGATTCGAGATAGCGCATGTCCTTGAACGCATTGCTGATCGAGAACTTGTGCGCGTTTCGATCGCCCTCGAGAATCCACTGCATAAACGTCTGGTAAAATCCACAATCCATACGCCCGTTTCTAATAGCGCTATCAAAACGCTCCGGCGAAATGCCAACTTTCACCGACAGCGCCAAGGCCTCGGAGTACATCGCCGCATAGCCCATTGCCAGGAAGTTGTTCAGCAGCTTCATCTTGTGTCCGTCACCGGTCGCGCCGATATGGACAATCCGCGCCGCCCAGGCCCCGATGATCGGCTTGACACGTGAGAACACCTCGTCGTTCGCTCCCACCATAGCGTCGAGCGTCCCTTCCCACGCTTCCTTGGGCGTCCGTCCCATAGCAGCGTCCACAAGCTCAATTCCCAAAGGAGCTAGCTCAGCAGCGAGCATGAGCGTCGAAGTCGGATCCGACGTTGAGCAGTCAACTATTACTCCTCCTTTCTTTAGTGTTCCCTTCAAGCCATCTGGTCCGCGAATAATTGACTCCACTTGCAGAGAATTGTTCACACAGATGAACACTACAGTTGAACGTTCAGCCACTTCTCTCGGGTTTTTCGCGATCATTGCGCCGCGCTTCGCCATATCTTCGACGGCGCTCTGATTGCGAATATCCAGCACCGTGACCGGATACCCTTTCTCACAAATATTCTTTGCAATACCATGCCCCATCATGCCGAGTCCGATGCAGCCGACGGATTCCAACTTCAACTGGCCCCCGGCCGTCTGCGGCGCTTGACCACCCTGCGACATTTTCACAATTCCTTTCCTGATCCCATTTTCCCCCGACCATCCCCACCGGCTTCCTTGGCGCCCTCCGCCTCGGGGAAAATTGCAATTTCAATTGGAAACGGCAGAGGAACTGGCCGATAGACGTCTCGCTTCAAACCCGCTCGCGCCCATCCCCTCATCAAAACAACGCTCGCAGCCCCCCAAACCCTCATCTGATAGCGCTACCATTCTTTATGCCAATACCCTCTCCGCGTCAACAGACAACCATCGTCTCCGCTCGCCACCTCGTCGAACTTCGCTTTCTTCACCAGGCCGCCCTCTCCGGCTTGCTCGAGCGAACTTCCGAGCCCCCTCAAGCGGTCGCCCCTTCGATTAGTTTGAATCCTACGTCCGTGGATTTCTCCACATCTCCTCCCTCGATCGCCGTGACAATTGCCCTCCCGGCCTGCAAACCAATCTCGTAACGACGTGTCAGGATCGTCGATAAGGGCTTCGGCATTGCCTGCCCGATGTCGAGACCATTGAAGCCAAAAATCCCCAAAGGCCGCTCGCTCGATAGCCCTTCCGCCTGACAGTGGAACACACCGCCGATGGCCATGTCGTCGTTAGAAAAGTAGACAACCTCAACGTCGGGGTGAGCTTCGAGTAGTTGCTTCAGCGCACGCCGACCGGCCGGAACAGAAGACCGCTCGTGCACTATCTCCTCTCCCAAAAAAGTAGCGCCCGCCGACCTTATAGTCGCCAAGAAACTCGTCCGACGACGCCAGGCGCGAAAATCACGAGGACTCGCATCGTGTCCGACGTAGCCAAACTGACGATACCCCCGTTGCAACAGATGAATTGCGCTTTCTTCT
>JBEKQO010000436.1:0-4537 GCA_049519635.1 Terriglobia bacterium
CGGCGTTTAGAACAGTCTGCTGGCACGCGGTTGGCTGTGTCGGATTATTTGGGGCGAGTACCGTCCCCCTTTGCGGCCGCCCTCGAAGACAGGCGCGTTATCACCATGTGGTACAACGTGAAATAGGAGATAGGTGCGCTCAACAAGACGGACACGACGAGGCCGCCTAAAGCATCGGTCGGATTCATGAGGTGGAGTTTAACGCAGGAGTACATCACCGCAACCACCATAGCGACGCCAAAAAGAGCCACACTCACGCCCCATCCGCGTGCCAGTCGTTCTGGGAATGCGCCCTGCCCCTCCCGTTGCCTTAGCCACCAAACCAATGGCATTAGGATCGCCGCAGGCGCAGCACAAGCCAGATACGGGCCTGCGAGCTCAGCCGCGGTCTTCCTGAGAGCCAACCCAAGTACAAGAAACGGTCCGCTTTCCAACAGAAGATAAGTGCCGAGGCCCCGGAGCAGCCACGCGCCCAAGCTCAACCGCGACCCAGCAGTAGGAATTCTCATCGCTTGTCCTTTAGGGTTCGCAAGTAATGGCCTGCTTAACGCCTGGGATCATCTCGTCCTTCGCTACCAAATAAGCGCCGTAGCCCAGTGCCGTGCCGCCCGCCCACGCAGAACCTCCAGCGAAAACGCCAGCCGCGCATGCCACGGGCTCCGCGGGTTCGGGTGTGAAGCAGGTAACCCCAATGATGAACCCTCCGGCCCAAAAGTGAATCGCGGCCAAGTCAACCATTGCCGCCGTAGTGATAGATCCATCGACAGCCTTTAGCACTCCGCCTGCGCGAGTCCAACCATTGCAAGGTTTCTTCTGGGGCTGCTGTGGTTGCCCGTTATTTGGGGCTTTCTTACTTGCTGCGTTTCGCACTTCGGCTTCAAGCACCCTGACGTAGAAAAGAAACGGGCCAATGTTGATGACTCCAGCAGCGTTCCCATCGTCACCTGGACCAAACCCAAAGATGTCACCGCATGCCCCGAACTCGCAACCCGGCTGGGGCAAGCCGAAGGCGCCTTGCAGCATCGCCGCTATATCGCTCGGCATCACCAGCATCCCCGGCGGCAGGCCGAGATTCTCCGACAAAATGCGCCTGGTGTCCAAATGGACCGCGTAACCCCCTCCGCCACCCCCACCACCTTCAGGCAACGGAGGACCGCATTCAAACCAGTCATCGTCGCCGTCGCAGCAGTCCGGGTCGCCCTCAAAACATTCGGGACCGTCGTCCAGGCCGAGCGGATCGACGTTCGACAGCGGGTTGTTTCCAGCATAGGGTACCGGTTGAAGCTTTGCGGGTTGAAAATGTCGTAACTGCCGCCATACGGATCGGGCGCCATCCACCGGCCCTCCGGAGGGGAGTACTGCCGAAACCCGCGCCTGAATTGTAATTTGGATCGGCCGAGAATGGTCGGGGCGGAGGGATTCGAACCCCCGACCCTCTGCTCCCAAAGCAGATCATAGCTCCCGTTGATGCCTATTGAAATTTGGAGAAACTAAGTGCTTTTGATTGAAGTGCTTACGATATACAGCCCGATCCCTGTTGATCCTTGTGGCTTCTCGGTGCTTTGACAGGTGCAAATTCGACTACAGCGGCAGTTTCGAATTTATTGTAGAATCTGGTCAGATAGTCAGATCGAACAAGGAGTGATGGTCATGCGATCCTCTCTGGCCCGACGCGCAAAACGTACAGATGCGCCCTCCCCTGCGCTAACCGGCATGGAACGATGGAAGCTCGAAGACGCCAAAGCGCGTTTGAGCGAAGTTGTGCGTTTGGCTGGCACTTCAGGTCCGCAGATGGTTACCGTGCGAGGCCGCGAGGCCGCAGTAATTCTCGCGCCCGAACAATACCAACGCCTTCTTCCAAAACAGAAAAGCGATTTGCCCCTTGCCCGCTTCCTCAAGGGTCTTGGCCTGGCCGCTCTGCATGTTGAGCGGGAGATCGATGCGGGAAGGGAAATCAACCTGTGAACGGCTGGTTGCTCGACACCAACGTCATCTCCGAGATGAGCGGTGCCAGACCCGATCCAAAAGTAGCGAAGTGGTTCACCGCCCAACCCGAGCATGCACTTTTTCTGAGCATTCTGACCATTGCCGAATATCAGAAGGGCATAGAGCACTTGCTTCCTGGTGACAAGAGCCGCCCTCGTCTGCAACAAGCGGTTATGGCTCTGGAGAGGCGCTTTTCGGGCCGAGTCATTTCTGTCTCGGACCAGATCGCTCTTCGCTGGGGCGCGATCAGCGGAGCAGTCAAACGTCTTACCGGTCATTCTCCGTCGGTGATTGACACGCTGCTTGCAGCCACAGCGATTGAAAACGACCTCTATCTCGCGACCCGAAACGTACTTCACGTGGTCAACAGCGGCGCGGCGATCTTCAATCCCTGGCAGGATGATCCCAAGCAATTTCCGCTCTGATTTGGGTAATACTGCCGACCAGCGCCTGGGTTGGTGCAGCAATTGCGCGAGACTTTCCCTTACGACTCCGCGCCTCGTTACCTGATCTTTGACAGAGGCGCACAGTTCAATGAAGAAGTCGTCGAGTCCATCAGGAGCTTCGGCATTCAGCCCAAGCGAACCAGCTTCCGTAGTCCGTGGCAGAACGGCGTCGCGGAGCGCTGGGTCGGCAACTGCCGCCGGGATCTACTCAATCACCTGATCGTTCTGAACGAACGGCACCTGAAGCGCCTCATGAATGAATACGTCCGTTACTACCACGACGACCGACGCATCTTGGCTTGGGTAAGCGGACTCCGGCAGGGCGCGAGGTAGCGGAATGTCGAGAATTGAGCAGTAAGGTTGTCTCGATGCCAAGGCTCGGTGGCCTACATCATCGCTACGATCTGGCTGCCTGAGCAACTGCTTCAAACATCGCTCGTTAGGGCTGTTGGAAACCGATGCGAAAAGTGTGCCCACCGACCTTCCGCTCTCTCTTCCGTGCTGCATTTGTTACGGCTCGTGCTTACCCAACGTCTTCCGCCGAATCGTGAATCCCTTCAAAAAATGCCTGTGAGCTCATCGAAACACGTCCGTCTCGCACCCGGATGGAGTTTTGGCGAGGGACAGGGCGCTAATTGCTTCCTTCATGGCGGCTTCGCCTCCAGAGCTTTGGCCTCAGCCTCCAATGGAACAGAGCCCCGATACCAACGATGCCGAGAACGCCGGCAATCGAGTACATGAGCGAATAAAGAACGGGCCTCTGCTGCCACAGACCAATCAGGATCGCTCTGTCCTGAATGATCACAGTGCATATGGCAAACAGAAAGAAAAGGAGAGCTAATGTCAATACCAGCCGTGTTCTGAACCCACTGTCTCTGCGGTTCTGAGGCAGCATCGTGTTGCCAAGCCCAAAGCACAGAAATAGAACTGGCGCGACCAAAAGCACTCCAGCGTCTTCAGCTAACTTGCTAATGCCCTCAGCACTTTGGTACATCATTTCAAATCTCCAATCCTGCTGAGGGCTAGCGGCACAGAAAAGCAGCAGCTCCCAAGAAAGTCGCGGCATCATAAGCAAGTTTGGGCAACGCAATTAAATCAGTCGCGCCACCAAGGACACCCTTCGTTACAACGCCAGTTAGCCCGCCATCAAGTGCGTACCCGCCGACCTCCGGAGCGGGAACACCGGGTACTCCTGGGTTCCATCCTCCCGTTACGAGATTCGTCAGCGGATTCTCATTTGTGGTGAAGAGATTGACGACGCCGCTGATGGAGTTACCGAGGAACGCCTGTACCACAGGATTATCTGGTGAACTTCCGGACGTCATTGAGGCGATGCTTAACTCGTTGTCCGCTCTGTAGGAAGCACACTCGAGGCGGCTCAATGGCCTGATCGTCCCAGTGTTTGGGGCTTCAACGGGATCGAGTCTCACTGCTTAAGCCACTCTCCCCACGTTCCGTGTCTGACAAAGAAAACTAGCCGGCCAGGCTCAGGTTGCAGGCGCGTGCTACCACAGTCGTTTGCGCTAACTTGGCCCGTTTCGAGGACTTTGTCAACGAGATAGGCCCGCGGCTGGGAGCCAACGGGTTGCTCATCGCAGGTGGCATATCCAATCTGGTGAACCTGGAACGTCTTTGACCCACCAGCATCGAATTGCGCCTCGCCTCGATGGTCAGTTGCGAGTTCAATAGCTTTCCTTGCTTGGTCACCGGAAAAGGAGATGTACACTTTGGCTTTTGTGATGGGTTTACCATTCTTCCCATTTAACAGTTGCAAGGTAATCGATTGTGCCGGTGCGACATTGCAAAATGGCCATATTGCGAGGCACAGAACCGCGCACAGCTTCCGGAGTAGCCGCAACGCGAGCGTAGATTGCGCTTCATGTCGTCTCATCCAAGTACTCCTAAGGACTTTCACGGGCACGGGTTTCTGGACTTAGCGCCAAGAATGTCGATGAACCAGTGAAGGAGAGCGCCAATCGGATTGTCAGCCCAAGCTGAATCGATATGGGCGGTGAAGCTGGCAGAATACACGCCACCCACATTTGAATTGCTAAAGGTCAACGTATTTAGGTCAAGACCACTGGGAGCTGCAACGACATGAAGGC
>JBEKQO010000437.1:0-4525 GCA_049519635.1 Terriglobia bacterium
GAAACGAAGCTGCAGCAGGGGATACAGGTTACGATCTGCCATCCCAAAATCATCGAAACCGGGCTCGATCTGCTCAGCCATCCCTCCATGATCTTTTATGAGTCGGGCTACTCCCTGCACACGCTGCGCCAGGCCAGCCGACGCTCATGGCGGATTGGCCAGCGGCAGCCGGTCCGTGTCTATTACCTGTATTACGGCGACACCATGCAGTCGGCCTGTCTACGACTCATGGGGAAAAAGTTGTTGGTGTCGTTGGCGATGGAGGGGAAGTTCTCTGGCGAAGGGCTGCAGACACTGGACGATGGGGACGACATCCTCACCGCGATGGCAAAGGAACTCGTCACCGAAAGAGGAATCGGGGAATCGGCCAATGCGGTCTGGCAGCAGTTGCGGGCGGAGTCGAGCACCTTCGCGCCCCCGAAACCCGTCGTGCCCGAGCCCTCGACCAAAGATGAGGATCTTGTACCGGTTCCACCACCCCCTCCGGCACCCCTCCAAGTCCCAGCCTTTCTCAGCGCCCTTCAATTCGGTTCAAATCTGCCGTCAGTCCCGCAAAGGCGGCGTCGCGAAAAGCGCCCGCAGTTGCCGGACGTGCAATTCTCGCTATTCGAGGCACCTTGAACAGTCATCATGGCAGTCACCCGACGTGATCTGCTTGCCTCACGGGAGCCGATGACCGAAACAACTGGTTGCAAGAAAAAAGAGGAAGTCCCGCCGAGACCAATTCGATATTCCACATAACTTAGACCTCTGGTCGTTCCCTGATATTTTCTTTTACGAAACGGGCTATTCCATTTACACCCTGCGGCAGGCGAGCCGACGGTCGTGGAGGATCGGGCAGCGCAACAACGTGAACGTCAAATTCTTCTATTACGCCGGAACCATGCAAGAAGCGTGCGTGCGGTTGATGGGTAAGAAGCTGCTGGTTTCGCTGGCAATGGAAGGCAAATTCGCAAGCGAGGGCTTGCAAGCGACCGACGAAGGCGATGACATCCTGATGGCGATGGCGCGGGAGCTTGTTACAGAAAAAGGGATTGGCGAAAGTGCCGATGCCGTATGGAAACAACTTCAAAACCAGCAAGCAGAAGTGTTCGGAGTCCGTCCTGTGGAATCCTTCCCGTCGGAAACCGAGGCCGACCCTCTGGGGGGGGACGTCCCGGAAATCATTATTCCACCGTCAGCACCGGTCTCGGAAGTTGTGACGCAACTCCTGATGTTCGGTAGTTCACTCGAAGACCCGCCCAAGCGCAAAGCTTTAAGGCGCACGACGGCCGCTACCACGCCGTCGAGTCAATTGGGCCTGTTTTGAAACAACTCACCGCGGGGTCAATCTCAATGACGGCGGCTCGCTCGTTGTCGCCGTCCCGCGACAGGCCTGCGCCCGAAATTGAGCCCACCGACGATTCCCCCACGCGAAAGTGAAGGGATGAAGTCAAATAACTTTAGAAGGAGCCCTCAAATGGAAGGCCTATTTCCACTCGGCCAGATCGTTGCCACGCCCGGTGCTCTGATAACATTGGCGCGTGCAAATCAGACGCCCAACGAGTTTCTGCTCCGCCACATTTCTGGCGAATGGGGAGAGTTAGACGCGCATGACTCGGCCGAAAACATGTACAGCCTGAAGCACGGATTCCGCGTCATGAGTAGTTATCGAACGAAGTCTGGTGACACGCTCTGGCTGATGACGGAAGCGGACCGAGCTAGTACGACTCTTCTTCTACCCGAGGAGTATTGAGTCCACCAGTTGGGTGTGACCGAAGGCCGTCTCGTAAACGCTATTCCACGCCGGAATCCAGCATGTCGCAAGCCGCGGCGCTACTTGACGGCTAGGTGGCTTCTCAGGCCGAATCCTGTTCTGAGCATGCATCTGTGCCGCCAACACCAATGAATCAGCCTATGCGGCGAGGTTGCGGTGTACTTTGAAATTGGGCCTCAACGCGTTTCTAATGAAGCGGAGTGGCTTCGAGGTCGGATCGGCAAAGAAGAACTGCCATGTCCGCGACTCCTATAAGGCGAGTTCCGAACTGATCAATGCGAGGGTGACTTCCCAGATGGGGACTTTTGGGGAGCCAGGGGTCGCACCTCGGCGGAAGGCCGATTCGCGCCCAACCGGTGTCTAGGACGAAATGGCGACTTTTCATTCCGAATTTATTGTCTGTTCGGATTAGCTGCCTGAAATCGGCCAATTGCTGGCCGAAATCGGCCACGGTCCACGTCTCTCCTCGGGTCGGTAGCTTGCGGGGTTGCTAATCCGCAGAAAATGCAGGTGATAGATTTGTGGCTAAGAGCCCCGGTTGGCAACGCGTTTGCCTTATACCAAGTCGGATGATTGGAGGTGCTCGAATCGCCGGGGCATTTGCCATGAGGAGACGATGCTTGTTGAACGCCGTCGCTTGCAGCCCGTGGGCCGGTTTTTTGGTGGGGCTCTTGTGGGCTACAACTAGCGGCACGATTTCAGATCGGGCTCAAGCTTCTGCTCAGCCGGACTCGGCCAAGCCTCCGCAGGGTGAACGCCAAGCGGCGCAGGATCCGGCAAAGAAGTTTCCCCAAGGGGGCGTGTGGCATCGCTTCGGCGAGCGTGATAACGCCCGCGCGGCAAGCGCAAGTCAACTGGGCGTCTGGCATCACTTTGGCCCGCGCCAAGCCGCCTCGCAGGTTACTCCCGATGCAATGGCTCCTCAGCCAAACTTCGGCACGAACCACATGGCAAGTTTGGAAAGGCAGATGAGGCTGCTGCTCAATCACGATCGCTTGAGTCTGGAGGCCTTCGCCGAGAAGGGTGGGCGAGCGTGGCCGCTCAAGTGGAACGGGAGTCTGGCCGCGGTGGCGCGAGCGCACTCCCGCAGCATGCTCGAACAACAATTCTTCAGCCACGTCGACACCCAGGGCAGGACAGTTTCGATGCGAATCGATGAGGCTGGAATTCCCTGGCAGGCAGCAGGAGAGAATATTGCCATCTACGACACGGTTTCGGGAGCCGAATCGGCGTTTATGAACGAACCTCGTTTCCAACACAATCATCGGGCCAACATCCTGAACGATGCCTATACTGACGTTGGAATTGGGATAGTCCAAGGGCCTTATGGCCTTTACATCACGCAAGATTTCGTGGAAATTCCGCCTGAGCGGGGTGCTGCCAGGAGCGCTCCACGACCCATTTACGACCGTACGGGAGGATCGCAACCCGTCCCTACAGCCGAGCTTTTGCAGCAAAAAGGAGGAATTGAAAAATGTTGAACCGAAGAATAAGAAGCACAAAGCTCACCATGAGATTGATTACCGCCGCTTTCACTATATTTGTTGGGGTGCAACTATTTACTGTGGCTGCGTTTGCGCAAGCGCCGCTGCCGCAACCGCCGCCAGAGCAAGCGCCCCCTCCACAAGCGCCGCCACCGCAAGCACCGCCGTACTTTCCGCCGCAGGAGTTGCATAGGTTGCTGTCCCCCATTGCCCTGTATCCCGATCCCTTGCTGGCGCAGGTTCTCACGGCGTCGACCTTTTCCAATGACATTCCCGCCGCCGCGCAGTGGGCGTACCAGCACCATTATCTAAGCGGCGACGCCTTGGCCCAAGCCATCACGGCCGACCAACTACCCTGGGACCCAAGCGTGCAGGCCCTCCTACCCTTTCCTTCCGTTATCGATATGATGGCCTCCGCCATGCCCTGGACGCAGGAACTGGGTGATGCGGTCCTGGCTCAGCGCCCCGATGTGATGGACGCGTTACAGAGGTTGCGCATGGAAGCCGCAAACTATGGCTACTTGAGATCGAATCCGTCGATTGTGGTGGGGATGGGGCCGTACGTTACGATCATGCCGGCAAACCCTGCGCTCATCGTGGTGCCCGCCTATAATCCTGCGGTGGTGTTTGTGGCGCCCCGGCCCGGATTTGCCGTCGGATTCGGCATCCGTTTCGGTTTTGGCGTCTCAATTGGTCTGGCGTTTCGTCCTTGGGGTTGGGGCCTGAGCAGCTTCAACTGGGCTGCCCACACAGTGATTATCAACAATAGACCGTGGGGCAGGACCTGGGTGAATCGGGCCACCTACGTACACCCGTACGCCGTCCGGCGCTTCGCGCCCACCGCGGCGCGGCCGGCGGAACGGCATGAACTGGAAAAACGGTCGCCGCAAGAACGGGCAGATGCCAGGGCAGGGCGTGCCACAAAGGAAGAGCACGCCAAGGCGCGCGAGACCAAGCACGACGACAAGGACAAGGAGCGCCGATGAGAGTGACTACCTAAAGAGAGATGCCCTATTTCACGCTGATTTTGAGCGTCTGATCGCCCTAATGTGCTTGTTCAGGGATTCGAGTAACGAGGATTGGAACGGACAGCTCCTGACGAGGGACTTCGCACGTTGTCCAGGTAATGTAAAGTTCAACGCTGAATTACACGACTTTGACTTAGCGGATGTCAGGAAATAACTGTGTCAACTTCTGGGCAATAAACTATAGTTCCAGTCACCATGAAATTTGTCCCTCCTGAGCTGGAGTTCGGCCATCTGTTGGTCGGAAACCTTCAAGCCCG
>JBEKQO010000438.1:0-4473 GCA_049519635.1 Terriglobia bacterium
GATTCATGCGGGAAGAAAGAGAGATGTCGCAAGGTGATGTCGAAAGAAGTACGGGGTTGCTGCGTTGTTATATTTCCCGCGTTGAGAACGGGCACACGGTGCCTTCCCTGGAAACCTTGGAGCGGTTCGCCGCCGTCCTGGGGGTACCCCTTTACGCCTTATTCTACACCAGTGTGGAGGAAGCTCAGACGCCCAACCTGACGAGCCGAAAAAGCCTGGAAGAATTGAGTGAGCAATCCGGCAAGGAGGAAGGGGAGGCTCGCTTGCTGCTAAAGTTTCGGCGCCTGGTGCAACGAATCGCGGACCGCGACCGCGATGTTCTGCTGACTTTGGCGAAGAAACTTGCGACCCGCTAAGGCACTGCGTCTCGCCCCGATCTCATCTGTATCAAAGAAGGTACATCGTCGGCGAGCTTGACGGGCTTGGATGAAGGTTGATTCTGGCGGTGAGATGTTTCCCGGCCTAAAGAGGCCGAATACTTCCGGTTCTGCGTATTTTGGGTTCTTCCTCACTTTTGTTGCAAGACAATCGAACTTTGCGACGAAGTCCATTTTCGGTGGCCCCCAATGAAGCAGGACTTTGAGACCGCCAGCGAGCCGGATTGGGTAATCGCCTCAACGCGCGCGGCCCTGCTGGCTCCTCTGCTCTGGAAAAATGGCAGGACGGAGAACGCTATTCCCCTCGTGTGGCGGTTCCAGGCCTACCGCAGCATACGACACCCATGGGCGCGGTCTTCAGTCTGGCTGCGCCGGGCCCTGCTCGCTGCCGCGTTGGAAGTTCTCTGCGAAGAAGCGCGCCGCACATTAAATGTTGGGCTGCTGGACGTCCGCTTCCAGCGCGACCTGCCCGCACGGTGCGATCTCCTGCTGTCGCGCTGCATTAAAGTGCAGCGCGACAGCAGCTGAAGTGACCAGCCTTGGGGCTAGAGGATTTGTGGAAGGCGCCGATTGGTAGTGTGAGGGGCAGCGCGAGATGACACCGCTCCCTCGCGTCCCGACGGTACATACTATAGGCTCTTTTTCGCATCAGAGTAGAGTAGACGGAGTAATCCAAAAGTGTTAGCAAAGTGTGAATTCGTGCCCAAAGCACGAAGTGTGCCTGGGCTTCTCGTGTCTGCGGCGCTGTTGCTGGCCATGGCGTCTGCGGGTGAAAGTCGCGCGTTGGGGTATAACCCAGCTTCGGCGCAGCCGGAGCCGAGTCTGCCGCTCTCGGTGAGCTACAAGTTGGATATTCCCGGGGGCGGAGAAATCTTTCCCGCGCTCGCCTCCAGCGCTCCCGCTGAGTATTGGCCGGTAGCCACTCTTACCATGGTAAATACCTCGTCCCAACCGCTGGTGGATACAGTTTTGGCGGAGATCCCTGACTGGAGCAGGCAGTCGGCGCAAACCGTCAATCTTGCGCCGCATGAGACGCGAACCCTCCAACTCAATCCCGAACTACTTCCTCAGGCCTTCGAAAACGGCGAAATCCGCCCGGCCACACTGGAAGTCCGCGCCAGCATTCTCGGAACCGCCCTGGCCTATGACGAGACGCGCCCCGTTTATCTCCATTCCGCCTCCGACTTCTTCTGGGGCGACAAGTTTGCCAACGCTCAATTTATCGCTCGCTGGGTGACGCCGCACGACCCCGCCGTTCTGCAATTGGTGTCTTTGGCGCGAAACTATATGCCGCGCGGCCGCCTGGCGGGTTATAAGCTGCACGATAATGCGGCGCCGGCCGTGGCGGCTCAGGTGGGAGACGAGGCGCGGGCCGTCTTTGAAGCCATGAAGCACCTCGGCGTAAGTTACGTGGACAGCATCTCCACTTTCGGTAATTTCGCCTCGAAGACCGAGCGCGTCCGCCTGCCGCGCGAGACGCTTGCCATGAACGGCGCAAACTGTATTGATATGTCCGTCGCGTTCGCTTCTGCGATGGAGAACCTGGGCATGGAACCGGTGATCGTCCTGGTACCCGGCCACGCGTTTACCGGCGTGCGGCTGGCACACGGATCATCGCAGATTCTCTTTTTGGATCTCACCGTCATGCCCGACGGGACTTTTGACGCGGCGGTGCAAAGGGCTCAGAATTGGCTCCAGAAAACGCCCAAAGCGCAGGTTAACCTTATTGATATCGCTACCGCCCGGTCGCGCCAGATTTATCCCATGCCGCAAAACGTTGCGCCAACCGTTGCTCAAAAAGAGTAGCCGTTACCAGCCCCGTCCAAAATTGCGCAGGCAGCCCGCAGTTTACCGCCGGCCCAGCGTTTTCCCTTCGGGCCACGACAGCAGTCTGCCATGACTCGGAGTATCACACGGCTCCGACCTGAGGGCAAGCGCCGGAAATTTCAAAATGAACCTGTACCCATTGTCTTGTCTGCATTGTCTGGTAACGGGTCAGTTTGGCGGGCCGGTGAGAACCAGCAAGGGCATATCCCACGTGTTTGCTTTAATCGAGGATGCTGTTCAATAAGCGGATGCCATAGTCGGTCCGATTAATTGGAATGACCATGACCGTTCAAACTGCGACCGACGATGACCAGGGCGTCAGGTCGCAGTAAAATCCATCCCATGGCGAGAAGGATTTTGGAGATAGAGGACTGCTTTACTGTGCATCCAGAACCGCAAAGTCCGAATACAAACCCCGCCGAGCGGCAGCCTCCCACTACCTCTCCATCAGCGGGCAAGACGCGGTTAAAGGATCGCCTGGCGCCTGACATGGCGCCAGGTACAAACTTTGGGAAGCGCCTCAAGCCAACATCTTCAAGATCAAATGGCTGGTAGCGGCGGCGGCCAAAAAGACGATTCCAATCAAACCCATCAAGGGCAATTGACTGGCGGTGTGTGGCATGTCCGCGGGTGCTGCTGCCGCAACTTGAGGTGCTTCGGCCGGGGGTTCGGGTGATGTGTTAGCGGCCCCCTGTAGCACTCCATTCGAGCCCGTCAGGTGCAGGGTGGCGGTGCGCGTCTCGGACGCACCGCAGGCGTTGCTGGCGTGTAGAGTGTAGGTGACGTTCTCATCAACCGGACCTGTCGAGGTTTTGGTGGGGGCGATCTGAACCTCGCGGCTCCCCGTCGCGCCGACCGAACCAATGGGATCCACGCTGACCGAGTCAGCGTTCGGGGCCGACCAAGTCACCGTCGCGGTACCCTGGGGGTTAGCCCCGTCGGTACGAACTTCCGCCGGCGACACGCTGAGGGAAGCTTGAATGGAATTGTTGACATTCACGGTGGCGTCAGAAGTGTAAACTCCACCCGGCCCGGCAGCCCTGAATTTATAATCAGTCGATTGCTTGGGCTCGACCGTCTGATCACCGGAAGCGCTTACGGGCGCGCCATTGAGTTCCGTTATCCCCGCGCCGGTGGAGGACCAAGTCAGGTGCGCGGAATCCCCGCAATTGACCTGCCCCGAAGAAGCCGCAAACAGGCCCGTGACCTTCTCGACCGCCACCTCGGCACTAGCGATGCCCGCATGGAATCGCGGCAGCTCCGCCAACTGCTGTCCGCGCGACCAAGGCACGGTCTTGCGCACACCTTTGTAAGCATCAACCACCACGCGCTGATTGGCTTGTACCTCCACCGTGGTGGTCCAGGGATCGAGGTGAAGGTTATTCACCGTCAACTCATGCTTACCCGGGGGCACAATCAGTTCCTGCTTCCAAACCCACTCGTTGTCGAACTCGTCTCCGTGCCCAACAAAGAACGCCGCAGGGTCTTTGCCGTTCAGCAGGATTGCAGCATGTGGCGCGCCCTCGATCGTAATGCATCCCCAGGGCCCGGAAATCTTCCCGGGGATGGGCTCCATCGTGACGTGGATATTCCACCACTTGCGTGCGACGATGGTCACGTTGCGGGTTTCCGGTTTATAGCCGTAGTTGTACATGTCGATTTTATGCTCACCGGGAGTGAGAATAATGAAATGATCTTTCGATTCAACAATGGGTTCACCATCGGCGTAGATATAGGTTTCGGGTGGACTCACGTGCACTACGAGATACCCCTTGTTGCTCCTTGCCATTGCCGGATGCACGCAGATGAGCAGCAGCGCAACCGAAGAGATAACTAAGCTGAGTAGGCGAACACGCATGGAAATTCCCTCCCTTGTTAAATTCTCGCGCGCCCCCCCGATTTCAAAGCCCAAATCATTTTCACAACATTCGTTACTGAGGTGCAAAAGCGTGTCAATCGGGCTTTCCATATTGGGTCCGCGAGTCGCTTACTGTAAACCCAGGTTTCCATTTTCAAACACATGCAATGGTTGGAGCATTCTCGGCAGCGTCGAGTCTATTCATAATTGCACATGGGTCGGGTCAAAATTGACCACCTTGACGGTCATTTCACGCCCTTTTCCTACGCCGGCAGCAGATTGAGGGGCAAGATTCTAGCTAGCTGTGTAGAATTTGTGTCGGCGGGGCCAGGGACCGTACGGCTTAATCAGCGCGGAGGTCGCGCTGTACTAATAACGGTTCTTCCTCACTTTTGTGGTCCTTCCTCACTT
>JBEKQO010000439.1:0-4460 GCA_049519635.1 Terriglobia bacterium
AGAGTATGGACGACTGGACCCGCAAGGTCTTCGCCGCGAGGGTATATGGCTACAGTTGGAAAGAGATAGCAGAACGTCAAGGTCTGAGTGTGCAAAAGGCAAAACTTCGATTCGGAAATGCACTTCGCAGACTTGCGGAGCGCTTGAGGTACCGCAAGTAAAGGGACGACAGCGGGCCAGCGGTTTGCAATTTGATCCCGACGGTAAAGTTGGCGTTTCCGTGCGGAACGACTTCACGAGAGCAGGTAGGTTCTGAGCGACCAGGACGAATTCGACAAAGAAGAAAAGGGCCTCTTGGATCTGCTAGGGCGTGGCCTGTCGCGAGACTTTCCGAACCCGCAGCGCGTGGGGTGCCCGGGCTCCGCAGTTCTCAGGGGTATCGCGTCCCGCAAACTGCGACTCGCCGATGCCGAGCCATGGCTGGAGCATCTCAGTTCCTGTAGCCCGTGCTTTCAGGAATTCAGCGACTTCCGCAAGGTGGCGGCCGGCCAACGGCGACGAAGGTACGCCTTCCTCGGAGCTGCTGCCGTCCTCATCATTGCCGTGGCTGGATGGTTGTGGGTAAGGACTCAACATTCGGGTCAGTCAACCGAAACGCAGGTTGTAGATCTTCGGAACGTGTCTGCGGTTCACGGCCAATACCCGATCCAAGCGGAACAGCACCATCTCGAACTCCATCGATGGTGCAAGCACCTGATTCTGGACTTGCCGATTGGGAGCAAAGAAGGGAACGACGAAGTCGCCTTACTGAGTGAAACGGGCGCTCCGGTTCTGGGATCGAGCGGCACAGCGCGATCGGAAGATCAGGGTGTCATTCTCAAGGTTGACCTGGACGTGAGCAGAGTTCAGCCGGGCCAGTACTTTCTTGGTCTCCGACAACCCGGAGCGGAATGGACCCGGTACCCCGTTCGTGTGATTTGACCGCATGCCCAGAATTAACTAAGCGGACAAAGAGCGAATACAATAGCTCCCTTCATTGAACGTCCTCAGTCTAGCTGAAGCCGGTGAGCCAAATGCACGAGGTTGGAGGAAAAACGAAGATTGAAAGTAGGGCTTTCGGTGAAGTGCACTGGTACGATCAGATATTCACAAACAAAGTGGTTATCATAAGGTAAGCTAAGAGTAATCAGTGCTGGATGCACTGTCAGAGTCACGCGAACACGAAACCACGCAAACCTGTTTCGTAGTCCGACTCCTTAATATCTATCCGAACGATCGGGCCTTTAAGCCCATGCATCCTGAGAACAGCTATACCTCAAGTATTCACTGTGACAAGAAATTAGGCGCCGTGATGACCCACGCGATCAAGAAGTCCTCTGTCGAAGATTGTGTCCGAATTAAGGACCTTGGCTACGGTTCTTCGCACCACATTCGCATGTATGGCCAACAATTTGAGATAGTTTCCGATCCGATTCCTGTTGGGAATGGAGTTTCGGTCCAAGTCACAAGTGCCGCCGAGCCGGCGAAACGGACGCTGCGGCTTCCAACCTCGATTCTCGTAGGTTTCAAAGATTTCTTCCCCAAAGTCGCTTGAGTCGTCGTCGGTGCGGGTTTCTTGGCTAATGGCAGCAATCCTCTACTCAAGATTGACCATCCGTGAGAGCCCGTAATGTCTGGTTGGGCGCCACTTATACAACGGTTCCGAACAGCGCCCCGACTCCTGCCGTGAGTGCCATGGCCAGCGCGCCCCAGAAGGTGAGACGTACAGCACCCGTCATCATACTTGCGCCACCAGTGCGTGCAGCCGGGCCACCTAGAAGTGCGAGGAACAGCAGCGAACTGCCAAAGACTACGGGCCGGAACGGCAACCAATAATCATGGATCTGTGGTCTGCCGACACGAAGTTGGCCAGTGGGAAGTTCAGACCTCGAAGTTGAGCCAGCTCACATCGTCAGAGTCAACTCGCATTCCCTCCTTGCCTATCGAAATCATTAGCCAGTTTAGATGTTTTGTAGTTGATTTGCTTGATTTCGAAACGCCTTAATACCTCCCAGTATGATCAGAGCGATTGAGATCGCTTCGGCGGTCTTCTGCTTCAAGACCTTTGTTGCTGTGGGCTTGCGAACTCGACGACCTTGGCTGTGCTTACAGGCCTCCGTGTGGCGCGCCCCGGCCCTTTAGTCCTCGCGACAAACCTTTGATCCTATTGATTGTTTGATTTCCGTGAATGACTTTGAGTACCTGCCAGCATCGGGAGACGGCTGCAAGTGGCTGTTTGCACAACGCCTGGCGCTTCCTGAGAGGCTTTGAATCCGCAGAGGTTTTCAGAGGTTCTGCCTTTGATTTCTTTGATTGTTTCGCCCCAGCTTTCCCACGCGCGCGACCCTTGACCGAGGCAGTAAGCCTACCCGTCCAAATGCCCTCTCGGGGCTGTTTTCGCGAGCGAGCGTTGACCGAGGCGATACGCACGGCGAGAGTTTTGATTTCGCTGAGCTTGTCCTCGATGCATCCGGCAACCTGTATGGCACCACGATTTACTCCGGGCAGAATACCCTGAATGGCATAGTTTTCAAGCTTGCGCTCTCAGATGGAGGGTTTACGCCATCCTTGCTTTATCCCTCCCCTTCATCTTGCCAACCCTACGGTGGCGTAATCATGGACACGGAGGGTAATTTCTATGGGCAATGTGTCTATGGTGGCGCTGGGAGCGGCTGGGCGTGTTTTCACATGTACACACGTGAATTCAACGGGATAGCAGGGAGTCTGGATCGGTGCCAACGGCTGTAAAGCAATGGGTGCCTCTGGCGGCTGCATTCGGGCCCTCAAAGAAACCGAATTGGGAAAAGCCAAGCTTGGTGAGCACGTCGCGAATCGAATCGGTGTCGAAAGCGAATCCCGGCACCTTCCGACTAGGCGAGCCTGGACAGCTCTGCACATAGTGACGCAGTCTGCAAAGCTTCGTTGTGGCTGAAATAATTGCCACGCTGTGCAGGAGCAAAGAGATCAGCTTTGGCTGCACTGTACTCTATAGTGCGCATGATCGACTCCGGCAGCCGAGGGAGCGGTCGGCGGGGTGGACAAATAAACGACTAGTTGCGGAGCTTGGTACACGTAGAATATGCTCCGAAGCGTCCACGGTGTCAAGCAATTTTGGCCAGGGACGGTTTCCGGAAGAGTAGAGTTAGTCGGTACTTCCACGCCAGAGATGATTTAGTGTTGATGTGTAATTGCCGGGCCTACAAATGCTACTGCTTGACCACCGCCGGCGAAGAGTCGCCACCAAGTGGGGTGTGCCACTTTACCACGAGATTTCCGACCGTTGCCGGACTCAGGACCAACTCAGTTTGGTTGAAAGCTGTGTGGCAAGGGTTAAGGCGAAACCGCACCCAAGCTATAACCGCCGTTCCGGACAGGCACGGGTTGCTTGCTGAAGCGACTTGTTGTGCGGTGGCCATGAAGCCAATTATCATGAGCAGGCCCAGACAACAGGAAGTTCTTATCTTCATATCTTCTCCTTCATGCACTCAGGTTGAGCCGGGACTCCCCATTTTGTTCCAGAGTATTTGCCAATTTGTGCGCTTCTTCCCCGGAAGAGACTAGCTTTTTCTTTTCCTGGATCTTTTCTGAAGGTGGAGTCTCGTAAGCGGGTACTGCTGGCGGAAGATGATGGCGCGCAGATTGGGATTGCCAGATTCCCGCGCAGCATCCACCAGCATCGTCTCCGTTTTCAGAGAGCCCGCAGCCCTACCGAAAAACAGGATGTCCGCGACAGATTCCAGAACGGCTCTTTGAGCTGCGGTCTTGGCGGACCAGCCAGGCGGGTAGACGTCACCCAGAACTTCGCGAGCACTTTCCCTCAGCCACCTCGCAATCCGCCAGCATTGCTGGGCGGGCGGCAGTCAACATTCTGCACATCTTCGAGAGCGAAGCGGCCTGCCTTCGCCGGGGAAAGGCTTGCTGCGGGCCGGCGAGATAACGATCGGCTCGGCTTAGAAATAGCCTTCTAGCGGCGAATCCCGACCCTGCCCAATCCCCCCGCCAATTGGTTGTAACCACCTGATCCCACGATGTTAAGAAGCTGTAAGGGCATCCCATCCATAAACACCAGATTTTGATGCGATCCAGTTGATCAGGCCGCTCAAACCATTCTTGACTCGGGATCAGTCGGATGTGGGTAGCCATCGCCTGCAGCTCCGCGCGGGATGGCGATCAGCTTCGCCCGGCGTGGCGAGAGTTTTGATTTCGCTGAGGTTTGCTCAGGTTTTCTCTTTGATTTCCCCGCAAAAGGGAGTCAATGGACCCTGCCCAGCTATGACCGGAATCAGACTGGACGCAATGAGATCAAATCTGTTTGCTGTCAATAACTTCTTGAGAACGCTTGCGGAGGCGTGTTCCAGTACGGACTTTTGAGTACATGAGGCGAGCACCCAGCATCCGCGTATCTAGAAAGTTGCACACAAACTGCTCACAAAACCGGGCCTTCTAGGGCCCATTTCGGCGGCCTGTGCGGTTCTAAAGTC
>JBEKQO010000440.1:0-4449 GCA_049519635.1 Terriglobia bacterium
TAAGAATTCTGATCCCGCGAATGATGTCCGCCCGGAAACGGCGGGAATCGATCGCCGAGCTTTCCTGGCGGCGACGACCGGCCTCGCAGCTTCATCCCTGCTGGCGAAAGGCCCTGCCGCCGCAATGCCTCCGGCGGGACTTGCTCCCAGCCCGGCGGCGGCCATCGGCCCACTGGCGATGAACGGGGGCACGCCGGTCCGCGCCACCCTGCTCCACGCCAAAAACCCCGGCGTCCAGTATTACGACGAGGAAGAGCGGCGCGAGGTCCTGGACGTTATCGAGATCCGCAGCCCCTTCCGCTGGAGCCGCTTCGATGGCAAGGGCCTGCCCCCCAAAGCCATCGGTTTCGAGAAGGAATTCGCCGCCCATCAAGGAACTCAATACTGTCTCGGCGTGACGTCGGGAACCACCGCGCTGATCGCGGCGCTGGCAGGCCTCGCCATTGGGCCGGGGGATGAAGTTATTCTCCCCGCCTGGACGTGGTATGCCTGTTATGACGCCATCCTTTTCCACGGGGCGCTGCCGGTGTTTGCGGAGATCGACCGCTCCATGGACATCGACCCTACCGACATAGAGCGCCACATCACGCCGAACACCAAGGTCATCATGACGGTCAATATCCAGGGCGAGCCGTCGGACCTCGACGCCATCACGGCCATCGCCAAGAAGCACAATTTGAAAATCCTGGAGGACTTCGCGCAGTGTGTGGGCGGAGTTTATAAGGGCCGGCGCGTGGGTTCGATTGGCGATGTGGGAATTTATAGCTTCCAGGAGAGCAAGACCATCACGGCGGGCGAGGGCGGCGCCGTGGTGACCAGCGACCCTTTGATTTTTGAGCGCGCCGTGCGCTTCCACGACGTCGGCATGCTGCGCAAGGGGCACATCGACTGGCTCGGACAACCGCCGCAGTTGAAGCAAACCGCCGGGGGGAATTTCCGCATGAATGAGTTCACCGCCGGAATCATGTGCGCGCAAGTGCGCAAGCTTGACCGCATCTTGGCCGACCAACGCGACAAGCAGACCCGGGTATTGGCGGGCATTGCCGACCTGCCCGGACTGGAACTCCGCAAGAAGAATGTTCCGGTAGGCGGAACGGGCTCCCGCATCCTCATCTGGACGGAGAGCAAGGAGCAGCGCGACCTCTTCGTCACGGCCATGCGAGCGGAGAACGTGGCAGCCGGCCCGTCCAGTGGTTCGGCTCTCCTGCCCATCGTGCCGCACATTGAGGCCAAGCAGGGGCTGGAGGAAGGTTGGCCGTCGTTCTCCACTCCCCACGGCAAAGAGATCACTTACGGCGCCCAGTGCTGCCCGAAGACGCAGGAGATTTTGGACCGCTATGTCGAAATCTACATGGACCCGAAATTTAGCGATCAGGATGTGAATGACGTCGTCGCTGCCGTGCGCAAGGTGTATATGGGCGTGGTGCGGTCGTAGCGAGGATTTCTTACCTCGCTGAGCCCCAATACTGTTCACTTAAGCTGACTAATCCCAATTCGGCCCCCTTACCCCCACGACCCGCAGAACGTGGGGCCCCCTCCGGCTTGCGGTACTCCTTCTCCCCCAAGGGGGCGAGGGCTAAAATCAATACTTTAAAGCCCTCTCCCGGAGGGAGAGGGGGGACCGCAAGGCGGTGGGTGAGGGGGTTCCGGGGTCGAATTGGGAACAGGCTCCTGCGCAAATCCTTAAGTGAACAGCATTGCGCTTAGCCCGTATTTCTCACCACAGGTGTGCCAGGGCGCAGGGCAGGGCGGTGGGACTACGGCTGTACGTTCGTGACCCCTTCCGTGCCGGGTCGCGGGAAGTGTTTCTCATACCAGGCGATGCAGCGGTTGGTGGAATCCACCTGATGTTGGGTTTCGGCCAGGCCATGCCCCTCGCGCGGGTAGCGAACAAAGACGGTCTCAACGCCCACATCCTTAAGCGCAACAAAATACTGTTCCGCTTCCGCGATGGGCACATCAGGATCGTTCTCCCCGTGCAGGAGCAGAGTCGGGGTGTGAACGTTGGCCACGTACTTGAGGGCGGAGCGCTGCCAGGCGAAATCCATCCAGTTCCCCTGGTGCAGGAACTGGCCAAATTCCATTTCTTCATACTGGTTGTAATACGTCATGTAGTTATAGCTAACCAGGTTTGCGATGCCGGCAATGGGCACGGCCGCCTTGAATTCGTTGGTCTGGGTAATCAGCCAGTCCGAAAGTTGGCCGCCGTAGCTCACTCCCTCAACCCCCATCCGCTCGCGGTCGAGCCAAAGGTAGCGGCGCACCGCGGCACTGACCGCGTACAAGACGTCCTGGGCTTCGTTTCCGTTCTGGTCCCCGAAAACCGCGTCGGCAAACTTCTGGCCGTAGCCGGTGGATCCGCGATAATTCACCTGGAGCGTCGCCCAGCCATGGGAGGCATAGACCTGATTCTTGAAGGCAAACGCCGGGCCGTTCTGGCCGTGCGGCCCTCCGTGCAGGTTCACGATGAGGGGGTGCTTGGGCGCTGCCGCCATGTCCGGTAATTCCTCCGTAAGCCCCACTGGCTTGGTCAGGAAGGCTTCCACTTCATACTTGTTGTCATTGCTCGCGAAGGTGAAGGACTCCACGGCCCCAATCGACTTGCCCCGTAGGACCGCGGCATTCAAGTCGGTCAGTCGCCGCGGCGCGCCGGTTCCCGTTTGCAGATAAAGCTCCGGCATGTCCTGCGGCGTGGCCAGCGCATACGCCACCAGACCGTCCCGACCCACAGAGAAGCTGGCGACCGTGCCCGGCTCATTCACCAACTTTTCCTCCTGGCCTGCCAGGCCCGAGGCGGAGATCGGCAGGAGCGCCAAGTGAACGCTGCCACGCTCCTGCACCGTGAAATAAACCGCATTCCCCTCCGGCGCCCACAGAGGGAGGCCCTGGCGGTTGTCTATCATCCCGCTGACTTCGCGCCGGTGCGAGCCATCGGCATCCATCAACCACACGTGCCCGTCTTCCATGTTGGTTTCGCGGTCGGTAAGGCCTCGCCTGTAGCCCGAGTAGACGATCTGCTTTCCGTCGGGTGACCAGCGTGGAGCAGATTCCAAGCTTTCTGTCGCGGTCAAGCGGCGCACAGTGCCGCCGGCCACCTTCAACGCAAAGATGTCATAGTTGAAAAACTCATCGGCGTTGGGCTCGTGATTCGAGGTGAAGAGGATTTCCTTGCCGTCGGGGGACCAGTCAATGGAATGTTCATCGTTGGTGCCCTGAGTGAGCTGACGCACCTGGCGAGAGGCAACATCAACGGTGAAGATGTGAAGGCGGCGGTTGTCATTGAAGTGCGAAAGCCCTTCGTGCGCCGTGGGCTTATAGAGGTAGCGCGTGATCACCATCGGATCGCCGCTTGCCTCGGCGGTCTCCGGTCCCGGCGTAGATGAAACGAAGGCAATCTGCTTGCTGTCCGGCGACCACGTGACGCTTTCACCCTGGACGGGCAAAGGCGAGTTTGTGCCGCTTGTCGGCGCCAGGAACGTTGCGCCGGACCCATCCGCATGCACCACCCACAGCCCGGATTTGTCACCCTCGCCGGCCGAGTAGCACAACCACTTGCCGTCCGGCGACCAGTGCGGGTCGGAGCTTGCTTCCTTTTCGCCGCCCAGACGGACGGGCACGGCTGTGGAAAGGTCCATGATCCAGGTCTGGGAATAAGGCCGCCCGGGCCGGTCATTCATGGTCACAGCATATGCGACCCGATGATTGTCAGGCGCCAGCGCCACCTGGCCAACGGCGCGGAAGCGATAAAGATCGCTGCTCACCAGACCCTGCGCCTGGCTCCGCGGCGCCGAGAGCGTCAAGCCTGCCAGGGCCGCTCCGAAGATCAGAAGTCTCGCGATGACAGCGGGGGAAATTCGCATCCGTGCGCACATGTTTCTCTCCTCTGCTACTTGCCCATTAGCCCGGATTTCTCACCGCGACTCTGGAAGGGCGGGGCTTTAGCCCCGCCGTTGCAAGGCCGTCCTGATTATTTCCAAGTCCCGCACCCCGCCCAGCTTGCAGCCGCAAGCTGGGCGGGGTGCGGGACGAATAGAGGGCGGGAGCCGCGATTTCGGCGGGGCTGAAGCCCCGCCCTTCCAGCATCGTCCAAACCTAGTGAGAACTCCGGGTTAGGGTTTTGGGGATCATTTGCCGAACGCCAGCTAATGTACAACTGAGTGCCCTCATCACGCAATGCCCCCTTTATAGAGAGCGACAAAAAATTGCAACTGGCTTCGAAGCCTGCCTTGACGCAGGAAGATGATGCCGAACCGTAGCGTCGATTTCTTATCGACGCAGCGGCGGTCAGAGACCAAGGTTGTCCAGATTGGCGGCCTCTTCGCTTGGTTAGGGTCTGTCAAATAATAAGTGTAACAAGTTGAACCATTCTGTCGTATACTTCGGGCATGGTGGACGCGGAGCGTACCCGAGACAGATTTGGTTTGTTGTCGGTCTTTCTGGATGAACGGC
>JBEKQO010000441.1:0-4441 GCA_049519635.1 Terriglobia bacterium
TTGCGATCGATCTGATCGTCGTCGCCCTGCGTTGCACGAAGGACGCCGTCGATGTCGACAAGACGGTAATCGAAGATCAGGTTGGGCGCGTTTCGGAGCTCGAACAGTGTTACAACGTGATCAGACATGACCCTGCCTCCTGACAGAAATTGCGAAAGGTGCAAAACGCACAGGAGTTTGCGTTGTTTGCGAACTCAAAATCGGCAATGTCCGAATTGGCGAACGACGCATCCCCGCAGAGTGACTGAATCTCCTCGACACTCTGAAAAATTCGGTCCTCAAGCTCGACGAAGCGGTCGGCGGTAGAGCGGTGGCGCATCACGGCTGGAGCCCGCCCGAGACGAACTTCGACGAGTTCGATTGTTTCTGGATCACTGATGCTCCATTTAGGGTTCTTGCAGAGGAGCCAGGCATAAAGGGCAGTCTGCAGGCTGGCATCGCTCCCCGCGGCCGAGTCGTAGCACTTCCAGTCGATAATCGTCGGCTGATTGTACCCTCGGAAGAACATGAGGTCGATCTGCCCGGTGATGTTTGTGCTGTGGTAGGAGACTGGGACCGAGAGCTCCGAGAAGTATTTGGGTCGGCCCTGAACGTATTTGAGCAGATCGGTCATCTCGGAAAGGTTGATGAGCGCCGTTTCAATCCCGTCGATTGTCCCTTTGACTTGCTGCTCAGTTGTCCCGTCTGGCCGCTCATGAAACGTCAGTGCGCAATAGTCATCGCCCGCCTTGGATTTTGAGAGACTGCCGTCCCGATATCGCCGAGCTCGGGAGAACTCGTATTGCCTCTCGGCAAGAGAGCGCGCCTCTTTGGTGATGTGGCCCCAATCGATTGGAGTGCGGTTTTGCCAGTGCGGCACGATCAGTTTCTGAATCGCCGTGTGGACAACGGAGCCTCGCCAGAGGTCGAGAGTTTTGAGTTGCTTCAGAACGAATGCCTCTCGACGGAGCGGGTCTCGACCGTTATGCCAAGCCGCGATCTCTCGGAAGTAGTATGCGCGTTGGCAGCGGCGAAAAAGACGGTCTGAGGAAAAGGACCAATCCAGGGCCATAAGCTAGGAATCCTCCCCCGGGTCGTGCCTTTTCGCGCTTCGCTTTTCGAGCAAGTCCAAAAGGGCGTCCCAGTCGTCGGGAGCGGCAATCTGCTGGGCGCGGGCAAAGAATCGCCTCGCCTGCACGTGGGCGTTCAGGGACTCAAGCTCGACAGGGAGTTTGTTTGCGAGAGTCAAAAGGTCCATCGGATCGGTTCCAAGGGCCCGTGCGATCGAGCGAATTGTGTCAGCCGAAGGTGTGTATGGAACGCGGTCATTTTCGACTTTGGAGAGATAGGTAAAGTCGACCCCTGCCAGGTCTGCGAGGTGGCGGAGAGTAAATCCCTTTTCCTTTCGAAGTTCCCGAAGTTTCAATCCAAAGGTATCCATGGCCTAGCCCAATCCTACTGCGATGTTGACTTGAAGTCAACAACAAAACATCAGCCGCTTGGGAGAAGACGGTCCAGTCATATCAGTGAGATAGGGATCTTTAGTCCTCCCGCCGCCAATCGGCACGCCTCTCTGCACTTCGCTCTTCGGCCTCGGCGATGTCGATGAGTTGCTGCTCGTCCTCCCACCAAAGAAGGGTCAGGAGGGCATCCTTCCCGATGCGCAAACAGCTCTCGCGAATGTAGTACCGCTCGGAGCGTGACGCTGAAAACCAGTGGTCCGCCCGAACCTCATCTGAGAGCTGCGTCAACCCCGGATCGTGAAGCATTCGGGCAGTGACGGTCTGCCGAGAGGGATTCTCAGAGGGTGTCAGAAACGCCGGGACTTCGCGGCGCTTTGGGACGAACCACTTGCGTTCCGTGTGCTCGAAGTAGACGACGATTGCGGGAAATGAGCCGTGCTCGACGAGCCGGAGGGCCGTTGCGGTCCTGCTCATTTTGAACTCGTCGGACAGGGCCGCGACGGTTTGAAGTGTGATCGGCCTGCTGTGAGCCAAGGGTACGAACATGGTGAGCGGCAGTAAAAGGTCCGCAGCGAATCGGTTTGCCCGCGATTCCGGGTTATGTACGGTCCACTCGGTCTGCATTGTGCGATTCGAGCAACCAAACGCATTCTGGCCGCGATCTCGCATCCAATGCCCAAGTTCATGCCCTGCGGAGAACCTCTGGCGGCTCTCAATCGACGTGCTGTTTACAGTAATGACTGCGCGATCGGTCGTGCCGATGATGTTCGCCTCGCACCCGGTAAGAGGCTCGCGGGTTATGAATGCGCCGCACGCATAGGCGATTGCGTCGATATCCAGGTCCGCGGGCTCGGCTATACCAAGCTTCTCTAGGATCTGAGCGGGGGGTGAAGCCTGGTCAATCATTTGTCTTCCGGCACTTTAACCTGTGAGAGCAGGTCAAGGAGAGCCATTTTTCGGAGCTGTACTTGGATATCGTCGTCGGACAGGTCTTTGAAGTCACGATTCTGCAATGTGAATGCGGGCTGCAGCTGCGGAAGTTGAGACATCGCTGCCATGAACAGAGTGCGGCGTGCTTCGCTCGTCTTTGGTAGTTCGAATGTCGCTTCTGCCATCGCTGCGGCCTGGCGTCTGTAACCTGCCCTAGCAGCAATCAGCTCCACCTGTTGTTGTGAGCGCACCGCCCGCCGGAGTATCCCCTTAATGCGCGCACTGGTTTCAGCAGGGTTGCGATTCTCCTCACGGGCGGACTGAAGGATCTCATCGTCTGTCGCGTTCAGAATGAAGTCCCCGAGGCCATCGATAATGCGGGCCAAACGCTCGCTGTCGTTTTTCGCCTTATCTCCCATAAAATTCATCCATAATCTTCTTTGCTCGGCGCTGAATCTTGCGAGTCACGGTTCGATACTGGGGCTCACTCATATTGAGTGCGGCTCGGATTTCCGGACCGGTCAAGCCGTCCTCAAATCCCATCAGCACATAGGTTGCCGGCTCGTCATCGGCGAAAGATTCGAAGATTGCGTCAGCAAGCTTTTGGGCTTCAGCAATTTCAGTCGCGCGCACGGCGTTTTCCTCGGCGTTAAGAACCGGACTCGCAATGCGTTCGAATGGGGAGGCCAAACGGCCCTCGTCCGTTTTAAGAGAGAGCTCGGAATCAAGGCCGGCGTAGCGCGGCGAGTCGGCATTCCGCTTCCGGTGGCCCGCCCAGGCGCTAGAAACACTTCTTACGGCTCCAAGTAGGCACTCTGCAAAAGACACTCCCCCTTCGGGGTACCAATGACGAGGTCCGTTGATTAGGCTCGTCACGGCATCCTGCAGGAGATCTTCATGATCGCGCCCGGCGGCCGCGCGGCCGATCCGGTGGATTCGGTTAATGGCAAACTGCTCAATCCGCTCGTTTTCCGCGTCGGACAAAGCATCGATTGCCCGCAGGACCTCGTCGGAGGTCGCGGCCCTCTTGGGTGCCTCGGCTCTTACTACCTGGGGCTTGCCCTTCATCGTTCCTCTAGGCTTCGGTCACGGCTGGTTCATTAATTCTATGCGCGGATTCCCCGCGAGCTCGACATGAATCCACGAAAAAAATGCGTGAGCCCAAGGATGTCGAGGTCCGCCCGAAGCTGAGCATACCCAAATAGGGAGGTGGCTCCCTAAATAGGATAAAAAACAATGACAAGCGACATCGAACAAACCAAAGGCCACGCGGCAGGGCCCGAAAGCCTGCCCGTGGCCGGCGCAAACACAATTGAGCAGGTTCTCGAGGAAATCGAGGAAGCGCTGGAGGAGCTGGTGGACTTGGAGGAGTGTGCCTCAAAGGGCCAGAAGCCGCCAAAAGCCAAACAGTACCGTATTCGGATCGATGGACAGAAGTACGTCGTAGACGTTCCTTCGATGACCGGACGCCAGTTGCTCGAACTCGCCGGAAAGACGCCGCCCGACCAGTTCATGATCGTCGAAAAGGTGCGGGGCGAAAAACCGCGCCGGATCGGTCTCGATGAGCGGGTTGATTTCACGAAACCTGGAGTTGAGAAGTTCCTCACCCAGCCGCTTGGGCAGAAAGAGGGCTGACATGCGGCGCCAGTTCAATCTTCCATCTTCGGACGAGACCTTCTTGAACGCGTTGGAAAGATCCTGGGAGACCGTAATTGATGGCGGTACGCGGTGGATCTTAATTCACGACCGGGTGCCGCCAACGGGATATACCGCTCAGAAAGTGTCTGAGGCTCATCGAATTGACACGGGATACCCGGATACCCAGCTCGACATGGTGTACTTCTCCCCGGCGCTGCAGCGGGTGGATGGCAGGCCTATCGGGGCGCTGTCCACCCAAATGATTAGCGGAACCGCGTGGCAGCGATGGTCCCGTCATCGCGAATCGAATCACCCCTGGCGGCCAGGCATTGATGATCTCTCGTCACACATGTTCCTGGTCGACCATTGGTTGGAGAGGGAGGTCGTGCAATGAGGGGCCCGGCGACATTACGCATGACTTCAATCCACCA
>JBEKQO010000442.1:0-4397 GCA_049519635.1 Terriglobia bacterium
GGCCGCAAGCTGCGCGGGGCGCGGGACAGACAGAGGGTGGTAGACGCGGTTTCGGCGGGGCTGAAGCCCCGCCCTTCCGGCAATCCCAAAGAGTATCCCGGCGTGGTGAGAAATCCGGGCTAAGAGCGTCCAAGCAGGGTGAGAAATCCAGGTTAAATTTAGGGTGTTTTCATTCCCGGCAAACTACGGAAGAGTCCCTCAAGGCCTTTTTGGCTTATCGTCAGGTGGGGTTTCCGTACACTCACAATTTGACCAAGTTGATTGAGATAGAGGCGGGGATTGATGCTGCGTTCCGGTCACTTCTGCCCACCGTTACGCCCGTCACGCGCTAGGCCGTGGAATTGAGATACGATGAGTCCTTCCGGCTTACCCATCTTGACTGAAAACGCAGGCAAGGCGCGCGGGCTATTTTCGCTCGCGCGCCTCACCCTTACAGACTCAATAGCTGACTCAGAAAATGACTTTCAGGGCTAGCTGGATTTCACGCGGCGCTCCCGCGCTGAAAATCTCTGCTGCCGAAGCCGTTCCAATGGTTCCGCTCGGCAGCCCAAAGCTCGGATGATTGGTGAAGTTGAAAAATTCCCCACGAAACTGGATGCGCATCCCTTCTCGCACGCGGGACAAGCTAAAGTCCTTGAACAGAGCAAAGTCCCAGTCTCGTAGTCCCGGGCCGGTCAGAACGTTGCGTTGGGAATTGCCGTACGTATAGAGGGCTGGAGTCGTAAATGCAGAGGGATCGAACCACTCGTTAATCGTCGGGTCAGATATACTTCCGTTGGCAATCCGGTCGGCCCGCATACTTGTGCCGGTGTTCGCAGGGTCGGTGGCAGGGACCGGCGTAAAGGGCGACCCGGTTTGAAGGGTGATAATGTTCGACACGGTCCAACCTCCAAACGCGCTCCCTACCAACCCCTTTTGGCTTCTCAAGATCGGCAGAAGGTAGGTGGATGACAAGGTAAGACGGCTTTCGACATTGAAGTCTGCGACCCCGTACTCGGCGCGCAGATTGTTAGGGTCTTGCACCGGAGAACCTTGGTCGTCCCCGGTCTGGTCATCCAACGCCTTGCCAAAGGTGTACGCCCCGAGCAGGTAGAGTCCGCGCCACGATCGCGTCTCCGCTGTCACCTGTAACGCCTGATAGTTCGAAAGTCCACCGTTGCCCAGCTCGGCGCCTTGGGCAAAAGTCGTATTGGGACGCCGGTCGTTAATGTCTCCCGGACCCGGCAAGGGAACGTTGGTGGGAGTAGCGAACGTGAGCTTCGTGCCTTTGGTACCCACGTAAGACGCTTGCAGGGAGAGGGCCGAACCGATCAGTTTTTGCAGCGTAAAATTCCATTCCTGCACATAAGGATCGCGCTGCCATGGGTCAATCGTGAAGTTGAGAAGCTGTCCCAGTTGTGCGGCCGTCACGCTGCCCGCCGCCAGCTCTGGAAACATGTTCCCCAGGTTTTTGGTGGGAACGGGAGTGGTGTTGTAGTTCCCCAGCTCGTCGGCAAGAAAGGGGATATTCGCCCCTCCCGTGCTGAACTCCTGGTTCTGCTGCTCGAGAGGGTAGAACACGCCGTACGCAGCGCGCCCAACGAAGCCGTGCCCGAACTGATAGGCGAGACCTAACCGCGGGGCGAAGTTGTTAAGGTCAATGTGAATGAGGGAATCGGAAAGGCCAACCTCGGAAGAGGGGATGAGCAAGTTACCGAACAGGGGAAGGAGAAACGCCTCCATCTGCTGGGTATTGGTGTTGATCTTCCCATTCTGGTTACTGGAAACGATGACGGTATCCCGGGCTATGTTGGTCGAGGCATACATACCGTGGAGGGGAGTGTCGGGGTGAATCAAATCGTATCGGAGTCCGCCAATCAGCGTTAGCTTGGGAGTCACCTTCCAGGTATCCTGCACGAAGCCATCTTGAGTTTGCTGGTAGAGCCCAAACCAGTTGCGGGGAAACCCCCGGCTTCCTTGAAAGGGCAGTCCATACATGTAATCTGCCAGCCCGTCGCCCGTGTACACGCCGGTGAAATAGAACTGCCCGCGGCTCCAGGCACCGTTAAGATTGAACCCCGCGTACCAGCGCGCGTCGCCCCCGATTTCGATGGTGTGCTTGCCTTTAACCCAGGTCAGGACATCGCCAAAGATGGTTTGATTGTACGTCTCCGGCAGCGGCACGAAGGGATAGCCATTAAGGCCGGCGTAGCCCGAGATGCTCATTCCCGGAGGTCCCGGGTAATCGGCGCCGGTAAGGTCAAATCCACTGATCCCCGCTTGGGAGGTATAGTTGGTTTTGCCGATGCCTTGGCCGTTGTCCAGGGCATGTTCACGGGAGTAGGCAGCGTGCGCCTGGTTCACTTTGGTGGGTCCCAAATTGTGCGTCCAACTGAAATTCCCAAACATCGCCCGGCTAGGTCCGAAGGTTGCTCCGTTGAGGGGGAAAGGCCCGGGGCTATAGACGTACGTATCAGCAAGTCCGTAGCTGGCCGCGATATAGTCGGAGGGGTCGATCTGGTGGTCGATCTTAACATCAAACTGGTTAACGCTGTCCGTAGCCGCTGGACTTTGAACATAGGTGCCCGCCGAAGTGTTGGGAAGGGGAAAGAATTGCTGAAGCAGGTATGCGGATTGGGGCGCGACAGCCGGAATGATATTACCTTTAAGTGGCGCGCCGGTGTAAGGGTCCGTAAGCTGCGTCGTGGGAAGCAATTGGGAAAAGTCCCCGGTGCGCTCCGCCGCGGAAGGAACTATCGAGTCGGACGTTGTCCCCGTAAGGTAGCGGGTACCTTGATAATCGCCAAAGAAAAAGGTCTTGTCTTTTCTGATCGGTCCGCCGAACGTACCCCCGAATTGGCTTTGCTTCAGGGGCGGGGTCGTGGGGGCGAAAAAGTTGCGCGAGTCCATGGCATCATTTCTCAGAAATTCGTAAGCGGTCCCATGGAGCCGGTTGGTACCGGACTTCAGGACGGCGTTAATGACCGAGCTACCGCCGCCGTATTTTGCATCCATATTGCTGGTTTCGACCTTGAATTCCTGGATGGCGTCAGGGGCCGGGGTAAAGGAGCTGCCGCTGGTGAACTGCTCCATCACATTGGTGCCATCAATCACATAGTTCGTTGCCGATTCCCGCCCGCCGTTGACGACGATATTATTCGTCGGCAAGTTGAAAAACAAAACGCTGAGCCCTTGAGATGTCGTCCCCGGCACCAAGGTGGCGAGCTGCAAATAGTTTCGTCCATTCAAGGGCAAGTTTACGACACCGCTCTCGGCAACGACACTGCCCACGGAAGTGTCTTCTGTCTGAAGCATTGCTACGGAAGCCTTAACTTCCACCGTCTGGGTGACTTCTCCCAGCTCAAGCGTCAGGTCCACCCGGGCACTTTCGGCAACATCGAGCCTGATCCCGGTTTTGGTGCTGGTTTTGAATCCGGTCTTGGAAACGGTCACGTCATAGAGGCCGGCAATCAGAGGAGTTACGGTATAGTTCCCATCGGGATTTGTTACCGTTGTTTTCTTGACGCCCGTCTGTTGGTTGCTCACGGTGACAGCTGCCTCCGGAACAACTCCGCCGCTCGGGTCACTAACCAGCCCCGTCATTTCGCCGAACTGCACTTGGCCAAAAAGCGGACCGACCAGAAGGCAAAGCATTGCCAATGCAATACTTGCTCCCACCATTATGATATTCGTTCTGCTTAATCGACACATAGCGACCATCCTCCTAATCTCCACAAAGTTCCCAAACCCAACGAATTGTCCAAGATGGAATGTATCCATATCAGTACATAGAATACTTGTCAATGGTTTTATTCACCGCCCAATACGTGGAACGCACTTTCTGCTCTGAAAGTTCCAACCTCTGCGAGATAGCGACATTTCCAACCTACTACGGTTAACATGCGAAGCAATTACCACCATTTCAAGACTCGCCCGTACCATACCATAACGAGGTTCGCTTGTTAAACCATAAATTCGAGATAATTTATAGGTTATGATCGGTCATGGGCAGCTTTAGGTTTGAGGTATACTTTTGCAATTTATCGAAACAACCGGCACTCAACGCCAACTCCGCAATCTATGGAGACGGAGTCTCAGTCTTCCCCGGCAACCGGCAACTCGAAACCCGCGCACCGCGGGCACAATTAGGGGACTGACTTACTTGGGTCATCCAGTAGTGTGGTCCAGGATAAAAACAGTTAGGGCGCATGGGTGAGGGGGCGCGCAGGATGGTAGTTCGCAGGGAAGGCTGGTATGAAAATGCTCCCCTCCTTAGTTGAGGAGGGGGGAGGCATAGGCGCTAGTGTGGTGTCCCGGATAAGATTTGACAATGGCATGTTGCAAGGACCCCCTCACCCCCGGGCCCCTCGGTCGCCACGGCCACCGAGGGGAGGATGGATTTTATTGCCCTCGCCCCT
>JBEKQO010000443.1:0-4387 GCA_049519635.1 Terriglobia bacterium
GAGATCAGCCCCGTCCCGCTGTTCACCGTTAGCCCTACCGGCAATCCCGTCGCCCCGTAACTGCTCGGCCCATTCGTCGCCGTGATCTGATATGAAAAGCCGCTGCCCTCCATCCCGCTCGCTGTCGCCGCACTCGTGATCACCGGCGCCACTACGGTGATGGCCGAAACCGGTTTGAGCGCCACCATCTGCATCGACCAGCCGTTGTTCGCGGAGCCGGTCGCGGCATAAGTGCCGGGGTTGCCAGCGGTCTTGTCCTCAATGAGGTTGTCGTCGAAGATCGACCGGGCGGCAAAGCCCGAGCCCGTTGTGCACGCCCAGTTGCCCACGCAGTAGCCGTAGATCACATCACCGGCGACGGTCGTCGTGGCGTTGCCGCTCGAGACAGGACCGGCGTTGCCCGACGCCCCCGCCTGGCTGTCGATGGGATTCGTCTGATTCACCCCGGAGTATTCGGTAAGATAAAGTTCAATATAAGCGGAGTCTGCTGAAAGGTTGACCGTTACCGTGTCGGCGCCCCCCTTGATATTCTTGGCGTAGTAGACCACGCTCCGGGTGCCACCCGGAGAGGTCAATTGGGCTCCGACCTGGGTAAAGGCGTTGCCTTGGGAATCGCTGACCGATGATGCCGTGGCGTTCGTGTCGAAATCGAATCCGACCATAACGAGGTCGCCCGCGACAGTGTTATTGGGGAAGGAAAGGGAAAAAGACTCGGTACTTCCGGATGCCGTGCCGGCCACTACTTGCACAGAAGAGGTCACGGCATACGCCTCAGGCAAAAATCCAATGGTACAAGCCATCCCCACGATGAAAGCCCATAGGTGAAGCCTTCGCAAGAGAGGTGGAATCAGTGTTATCCGTAGCGTTACCATATGCCACATATTTAGTTCCTGCCTATAACTTTATTAAGAATCCAGTCGTATACCGAAACTTTGGGGCAGACCCCTTTTAGCGGCTCAACTCCAACCACGCCAAGCGTTATTTTGCGAACCGGCTGCAATGCCTCCGCATCGAGGCACTGTGGCTCCCGCGGCCCCGTCTGTCCGCGATTCTCTTCGAAGTGCAATGGACCCGGCTAGCGGAGGACGCCCTATGCTGCCCGCGCGCTGTGGCCACGCTGAGATTGAGAATCGCCAACGTCGCCAGGACGAGTCCAAGCGAATGCTGCGCTTGCAATTGGTACTTTCCTCCTAAGACGGGATTTCCTTTTTCGGTCTACAATGCCTGGAGGTAAGGCACAAAGTTCTCCTTTTGCAGTCGACAGCAAAGTATTAACTCATAATCGCGGTTTTGCGTCTGTTCAATACTGCTCACTTCGATAATTAATAATTTTGGAATAGTACACTCCCATTAAACTCGAACGGGCTCAATTGGATACAAGGCTCGGCAATCCTGGATGCGTCCAGGAAATTGGAAAAACCCTCTAAAATTGGAGTTTTTCGAAAATCATTACGCTGAGAATGTGGAGAATTTTGTAGAGACTAAGGTCGCGCCACAATTGCTTTTTGACAATTTTCACCAGGAGAAAAGCGAGAAGGCGACCCAAACTCGCGTCTTCACGACGTTCTCGGAGGTATCGTAGAAAGTCTTGATGTATAGGTCTGTTTGATCCACCGGAAGAACAATTTTACCTGCCGACGGGCCCGACGCAGTTGCGGAGGATCAGAGGGGGGTAGCGAAGAATTGTTGGTAGGAATGTGAGTCGGGAGTCCCTCTCGGCATCGAAATAGTGGATATGTCGCAAGGGATTGGGATACCGCTGCGCGGTTCGCACTCCGGTCAGCAGAATGGAGAGCAGCAGGAAGCCGGGGGTCACGCAGCTTGAGCTTGCGCTGGGAACAACGAGTACCATCGCTGAAAGACCTCTTCGAACTCCTTGTTCAGCACTTTCGTCCGGACCTGAAGCAGCAGGTGCGCCCCTCGTAACGTCCAGCGCGTCTGTTGCCGCTTGACGAAGCGGCGGCTCACCGCCGCCACCGCGCTGCTCTCCAAATCCACCGCCTGCTCCACGTTATGGGCCAAGTGCGTGCTCCCATCCTTCATCTTAGCGATACGCGCGTCCGCATCGTTCGGGTGCTCCCACTCCTCATTCGATCCCTTGCCCGGCCGCATCCGATCCAGCCGCCGCAAAGCTTCCCGGGCCGGCGTGGCGATCCCCGACCTCCGCGCCAGCCGCTGCAGAAACTCCAGTTAGTCCTGTCTTGCGGCGCACAATCCGAGCGCAGCGCCCCGTTGGCCTCCAGCATCGTGGCGTCGATGTCGATCATCTGCCCCTTCAGCAACCCCCCTCTCCGCCACCATCCGCAGCACCCGTCTGAACACTTCCCGATGCGTCTCCAGGTCGATCAGCCGTTGGATGCGGGAGATCGGGGAATCACCCGGCGGAGATTCCTCCAGCTCCAGCCGCAGAAAACGCCGCAATCCCAGCGAGTCATTGGCCCGCCACGCGATCCCCCGCTCCGAGTGGATGCCCTCAAAATAACCGACCAATAACGGCCGAAAACAGACCCCCGGCGCAATAGAGGGACGAGTCCATCGCGAGCGCAGCGATGGAGATCGCCAGCAGGGATCCAAAAGGCGGAGCCGAGAAGCAGATACTGGCAGCGGCAGAGCAAATGTCGAGTATCACAGCAATCTGGCGGCCTGCCCCTCCCCGTCGCCCTTGCCAGTGGGAGATCATGGCGAGGTTCGGATGCTTCATTCTTCCGGGCCGGGAAGCGCGTGACGAAAATCCCGTATGAAGTCCCCCACCGAGTTGCCTCTCCCGCTGAAAACCAAAGCGAGAATCAGCAGCCCGAACAGGGTATCCTCGCTAAAAGGTGTGATTCGATACCCGGTGGCAAAGCGCTTCTGAAGGGTCTCACGCAGGACTTCCAGCTTACAGGCCAGCCCTCCGGAAAAGAGGAGATTCTTCCACGCCCGCTCCGGCCAGAGCCGCAGGGCAAAATCAAAGTTGCTATCCGCCATGTGCTTGAACGACGCGCGAAAGAGCTGCCCGACCGTCAAATTGCTTCCGCGGATGCTGGTAATTTGGCCCTGATCCACGCGCGGCGCGCCGAAGAAGTTCAGGTCCACCTGCAAGTCGGTATCAGGAACGTCCGTCGCCGCCCTCGCGATCCACCTCCAGGGATCCGGCAGTTCCACCCCCTGCGCTTTCGCCACCTCGCACAGAAGATCGACCAGCACGTTCAGAGAGCGCCCGGCGGGCAAGCCGGTAAAGGTAATGAGGAACTGCCCGTCAAAGAAGGGGCGGGTTTGAAAATCGCCAAGGGTGAGTGCGGGCATCATGCGGCTGATCTGCGAACCCGTGGCGATGTTCAGCGACAACTCCTCCGCGCCAAACAACGCACCGGCCAGAGCGCACTGATAATCTCCCACCGGCGCGTAACACGGCACAGGCCTGCCGTTCACACTGACATAGCCCACCACTTCGCCTTGCCGGCGCAACGCGGGCCAATGAAGATGGTTGAGCCCTAACCGCTCGATGACTGCCTCATGCCAGGATAAGGTTTCGATATTAAGCGCGCTGTAGGCTGCGGCATTGGTCATTTCCGCTCCAGGGGCCGAATCACATAAAACGCTGAGAACGAAGTCCGGCAAGGACACCGGCGTCCTACCCGCCGCCAGCTTTCCCTGCTCATTGAACCAGAAGAGATAACTAAGGGGCCTGCCGGGGTCCAATTCGTTTCCAAGCTGCCGAACGTGCTGGGGATCCAATCGCCGGGTGAGGACGTCAAAATAAGATCCTTCGCCGGAGGGATGGGGCATCAGCGCACGCTGGTCTCGCCACGTCACGCAGTTTGACTCCACCTCACCGCGGCCGCTCATCAGCACCATTCCGTGCATCTGCGAGCACATCACAATCCCCTCGCAATCCTGGGCGTGGGGAGCTAGCTCGGCAATCAGCTCCCGCGCCGCAGCCAGAATCGCGGTCGGATCAACTTCACAGAGCAAGGGGTTCGCATTGACAAGCGGCGGCGGGAAGGGTGTGCGCCGCACGTGCTCAAGGCGCCGCGACTCCAGATGCAGCACTGCTCCCTTTATAAACGAGGTTCCCAGATCAAGACCAAGGAATGACATCTTCCCTCCCGAGCACAGCTTTAGCCGAAGCGAACTTGAAATGGCCGCCGCCCCGCCTCGGCTGAGCTTGACCTTTCCGAGCCCGGATTTCTCGCTCCGGGTCGGGAAGGGCGGGGCTCCACAGGCTGCGGAAAAACTCGAAAGCGCTGTCATGCTGAGCATTGACAGCCTTGCGGCTGCCCATGATCGGCAGAAACTCGGGCCGCGGAAGGGTAGCGCGGACCTGTTTTTTTGGTCCGCGCCTTTTCCTTGTCCATCGGGTACGTGCCGCGGACCTAAAAAACAGCTCCGCGCTACGCCTGCTGAA
>JBEKQO010000444.1:0-5092 GCA_049519635.1 Terriglobia bacterium
GCCTGGACCTGTATAAGGATTTCGACCTCGACACCTTGGCGGCCGCCGCCGAGCCCACCACCGTCATCAACGACTCCTACGTGGAATTGAAACCGGAGGGGCAATAAGGGCGATCTGCTAACGGTCAGAAATTTTCGCAGCAACAGGTATTTGACTAAGCTGGCGGCAATCCCGGATCAGCCTGATCGGGCTCGACGTCTGCTTTGCCCGCGAGGTCGCTCCAGGGTGGCTCAAGGCACTCAACCAGCGAGTAACTGAACATTCTGCACGTTACAGGCTCTAACAGCCAGACTGAGTTTTCCTGCACGGTTCCGCTGAAACACGTAGACCGTCCGTAATCGTGTCCGCTGAAATCGTTTCCTTTCAGCGTGAGACTTATGGCCCGGCACTCACCGTGATGAAAGAGGAAATATTGCGAGCCATTGCCGCTGCCGGAGATGTGGCACTTCCGGTCGTGGTCAAAAATCGCAACCACGCTCCCTTTCGCCGTTCCATTCATGATGACCAGCATGGATCGGGAGTGATCATGGACTCCGGGCGAATTCTTTCCCGAAACCAATCTGCCCGCAATATAGGCCAGAGCCGCGCGTAGATGTGCTTCCATACTGTAATCCCCCCCCATCTATTGCCAAGAGCACAGAGCCCACACTAAGGTCCGCCACGCAAGCAACAATCCAACACCTGCCAGGCGCCAAGTTACCGAATCCTACGCCTGCTACCGTGGTGAGTCAACCTTGGATCGCCAGGGCCAGTGCCCCGTCATCATCCAGGGTGCCGCACACTTCCAGAGCTACGAATGCATCATGCGCGAGTAGACCCCTCACCCACCGCCTTGCGGTCGCCCCTCTCCCCATGGGAGAGGGTTGGGATTTTGATCTTTATCCCTCTCCAGGGGGAGAGGGGGAACCGCAAGGCGGTGGGTGAGGGGTCCCTTTCAACCCAATCGACTTTGACGGAACCCTGGCCAGGGTGAACGATAAATGGCATGGCCGCACTGGTTTCTAGGAAAACCCATTCTTTACGGGATGCTGGGCGTTTCGTGTTGTGACCCACCGTTACCATGAGGATTCACCGTTGCGGTCCCGGATAAGCAGCCGGAGGGCTTCTCCGGGGCGTGCGAACGGCACCACTTGGCCCTGAAGCGCTACCCGTAGAAGGGCAATTCGTGACTCCCCCCAGCTCTGCACAACGCCACTTATTGAGGTCCGCGGAATTTTACCATTGTCGGGTCCTTCTTCCGCCAATTTGTGTTAGGCTTGCGTCCTGTTGGAGGTTCACATGCCCAAGAATCATGACAAGCCCACCAAGTGCGCGGAACATGGCGTCTGGACCACTCCCCCGGCGCCTCCCGCCGGCCAGAAACCGCTCGACTTCAGCGTCATTGATGCCGACGAGAATCAGCGAATCGTCTCCTCCGGTAAGATGAGTTTTGCCATGGTGGGCTGCTCCGGTGACCCCGCCTCGCAGACTGATACGGAAGCGGTGGCCGCGGCGATAACTGCTGCCAACGATACCTCGTTCTTCTACCACCTCGGTGACCTGATCTACTCGGAGAAGGGGAGCGACGTCACCATGGGCGCGGCGGGTGGCGTTGAAACACCGGCGCTGTGGAACACGCAGTTCTACGCCCCGTACACGAATTATCCCAAGCGCATCGTCTCGATCCCCGGTAATCATGATGGGAAGTCCACGCCCATAACCGACTACTTTGGAGCTTTCTGCTCGGACCCAGCGAAATGGCCTGCGCCTTGGGCGGGGAATACCACCGACAAGAGGCCCGCCATGATTCAGCCCTATGCCTACTGGCGCCTCGACACCCCGCTTGCCTACATCATAGGTCTGTATTCGAACATCGTGAACGGCGGCATGCTGGACGATCCGACTGCGCCGGGCGATTTCAAGACTGGGCCGCAGTATCAGTGGCTCGTCGGGGAATTGCAAGCGGCGGCCGCCGCCAACCGCCAGAACTCGCCGAAGCGAGCCGTGCTGCTGGCGGTGCATTATCCACCTTATTCGGGAGCGTCAAACTTCAACGTTCGCGGAGACCCATCGCAGGGGCCTTCTCCCGGCGCGCCGAATGCGCCCTATCTCGCCGTCGCCTTGCAACAGGCGTTTGCAGATAGCGGGCAGCGGCCGGACGCGATCTTCTCAGCCCACGCCCATCTGTTCCAGCGCCTTACTTACGCCTTTAAGGACGGCACACTCATGCCCTGCCTGGTTGCCGGATGTGGCGGTCACTCTCCGCTCGAAGTGCTCTCCGCTCAATGCGACGGTGAGCCGGGAGAATCGCAAGGGGCGCCTTTCCCCGCCGTAACCCCGGAGTCGTTCCAATTCCCGGCGGGCGACTCGGCGAAGGTCGAATACTACCAGGACGACCAAAGTCCCAATTGTGAGTTCGGTTTTCTAAAAGTCACGATCGAGGGACGCACGTTAAAGGGTCACTTCATTGGCGCGACTTCACACAAGGCCCTTGACGAATTTAAGTTGGATCTTGACCGCCACATCTACCTCTAACCAGCCCGTAGGGTCGACCGTTGCCTCGGTGAGCAACGGTCTTTGCGCCGGGATTGTGCGTTCAGCAAGGGGAACTAACCCGGATTTCTCACCAGGATTTTGGAAGGGCGGGGCTTTACAGGCTGCGGAAAAACCCTACAATGCTGTCATCCTGAGCGCAGCGAAGGATCTCGCTCTGAGTATTTTCAAGGCAATGCGAGATTCTTCGTCGCCGCCGCTCCTCAGAATGACAGCGCTTTTGGGTTTTTCCGCAGCCTGTTCAGCCCTGCCGTTAGAGGGCCTTTCTGATGATTCCCGTGTCCCGCGCCCTGCGGAATTTGGCATACAGCAACAGTGGTCGTCGACTTCTGCCAATTTGGGCAGACCGCGGACATCCATCAGTTCAGCGACGTGCCGATTAACCGAACGGGCACGGAAGGTCACATCAAATCAACTTTACAGAAGGAGGAGAATCCGAATGAGCAAAGCTATAGATAACCTACAGGCCGCCCAACAACGGGCCATGGCTGGTCGGCCCAAGATCGGCGGGTTCCCGTATCTGGCTGAGACGCTGCGCCGCTCAGGTGTGAGCCGCAATGTCTGGTTCCTGCCCTCATGTCAGAGCCTGTATCTGACCG
Organism: Terriglobia bacterium; assembly: GCA_049519635.1. Taxonomy (GTDB): domain Bacteria; phylum Acidobacteriota; class Terriglobia; order UBA7540; family UBA7540; genus Bog-366. The sequence goes on from JBEKQO010000444.1 coordinate 3,132, forward strand.
AGCATGGGCCGGTTGTGACCCAGGGCACGCCGCTGGTATCCGGCACGGTGGATGTGCCGCCATTCGACCGGGAGGCGCTGATCACAGCGCTACGAACCGACCAGGCCGGGAGGAGCACGTTCCCGGAGTTCCTTGCCGGGTCTTGGCGCGCCGGGGTTGTCCGCTATGATGTCGACTTCACGGCGCGTACCGTTGCCTACTACGGCTGTAAGGGCGAGGAGTACATCGAAGCCTACCCTAACGTCGAGGTGAACTAGCGGCTGTGCTGGGGGTCCGAAAGGGAGTTACGGAAAAACAACTGCTGCCTTGCCGCCCAGCGTTTACCGGTCGACTCGCTCCGGGACAGTTCTATCGGGGCACCCGGAAGTGCCACGAGGCAGGACCCCCCTCGCCCGAGTGTGTTCGTGTAGGATTATTTCAACATCTGTGACACAAACGTAGGGCCTTTTCAGGAATCGCGACACGAATTTTCAAGACCTATGTTCGCTTGCTGCGGGAGATTGTTTTCTTGGCGGTGATTCTGGACGCGTATTCCCGCCTCGTGGTGGGTTGGGGCCTGGCTCGGAGCCTGCATATTGAGCTGGCGCAAACCGCTTTGCAATCCGCGATTGAGTTACGCCAGCCGCAGCCCGGCTTGGTGCACCACTCCGCCTGGGGGATTCAGTACGCCTGTCGGGAATACACGGACCTGCTCGCAGCGCACGGCATGATCCCCAGTATGAGCCGGCCGGGGAATCCCTACGACAACGCCCGTTGCGAGAGCTTCCGGAAGACTCTAAAACAAGAGGAGGTCTACTGTCGAGAGTATCAAAATTACGACGATCTGAGCCAGCATCTGGCGGCGTTCATCGACGAGTATTACAACCGGCAGCGGCTGCATTCGGCGTTAGGATATCGCGCCCCGGCGGACTTCGAAGCCGCCGCGCCGGCGTGCGAGGCCAGCGCAATGACCGCCGCACCGCGGTTGAGTTTCATTCAGCGCCGAGGAGATTGATCTCTCCAATCTCGTTTTGCAAAACATGCCCGACCACCCTTGCGGATTCTTCGATAAACATGATGCGAGAAGGCGGAAGCTATTTCCTCGAACCCCGTATCTCGGGATTTGAACGTGACGAATCATTTATCCGGTTTGGTCAAATTAACCGGTCCAAATCTGCTTGGACCTAAATCAAGCGTAAGCGTTTTATAATCAAGCAGTTTGGCCGGTTAATTTCGCCATAACTGGTCCAATCTGTGTACGCGCTTGTAACCTCTGCTGGGTAAACAGTATGCCGTTACACGCGAGCGATCCTGACTGGGGTCGAACAATTGCGGAACGAAATAGCGCTATAGTCGGCCCACAATTCGTCCTCGCTCGGGACCTTGAATTGCCGCTTCGCTAACCTTCGTCAGGTCGATTCGCGTCGGCGAAGGAGTCCCCTTGCCGAGGCCTCGGCTCGAGGCGGTTCACGGAACGGTTCCACAGAAATGCGCTCGTAACGCACTTCGAGGACGAGCAGGTATTCTGTACCGCCTGGTGATTGGAGAGCTACGCGGTCGCCAGCTGCCGACTTCATCAACGCGCGCCCCAGGGGCGACACCCAACTGATGTGGTTGCGGTTGAGATCGACCTCGTCGGTGCCCACGATGCTCACCGCCCGCTCTGTTCCTGCGGCATTGGCATAGCGCACGGTCGCTCCGAAGAATGCCCGCGCCGCCGCCTGCCCCGCTCTCGGACTTTCCGGGTCCACCTCTTCCGCAGCATTGATTCGCTTCGTGAGAAAGCGAATGCGCCCATCGATCTGGCGCAGCCGGCGCTTGCCGTACTGATAGTCGGCGTTTTCACTGCGATCGCCGTTGGCCGCAGCCCACGCCACCACCTTGGTCACGGCCGGGCGTTCCCTGGAGAGCAAAAACCGGTGCTCATCTTTGTGGCGCAGCAAGCCGCCGGGCGTGATGTAGTTCTTGCCCTGCGTCGCGGG
>JBEKQO010000445.1:0-4371 GCA_049519635.1 Terriglobia bacterium
CGCGCACGGAAGCGGAACTGCTCCGGGCAGCCCAGACCGCTTTTAACTCGGTTTCCACCGCCGATTGCCAGGGCTTCTTTTTTAGCGCCCAATACGCTACATCACAAATAGAAATGCTCTAGCCCCACTCTTCCGGGAGCCCGATCCCAGCGTGGTGAGAAAGGCGAGTCAGTGGCGAATCGACACGGACCGAAACTCGAAAATCGGAACTCGAAAATCGCAGCGAGTTTCGATCTTCGAGTTTCGTCTTTCGGTTGAAGGTCACCCGCCACTTCTTTCAATGTCGACGCGTCGACATTGAAAAATCGCTCAACCAGTCGCGAACGATTCGCGTGTGCGAGTTAGGCGAATTGTAGCTGGTTGTTTAGCCCCGCTCTTTCAGAGTCGCGGTGAGAAATCCGGGTTAGTGCGATGAAGGATAAGCAATGAAGCCGCGATTGCTTATCGAATTCGATCCTAAGGCCAAGCGGTGGTCGGCAGTGTTCCCAGGACTGCCCGGTTGTGCTTCCGCGGGCGATACCGGGGAAGAAGTAGTGCGCCACGCCAAGGAAGCCCTGGAATTGTGGTTTGAACCTTCCGGTAATTAACCCTCGTCCACTGCTCAGGGTTCCGTCAAAGTCACGGGCGACAGATACCGCCATGGCCGTGAATGCATCACCCGCAAAGAAACCCCTCACCCCCCGCCTTGCGGTCCCCCTCTCCCCAAGGGAGAGGGAGAGAAATCAGAATCACAGCCCTCTCCCAGGGGTGAGGGTGCCCGACGGAGGAGGGCAGGTGAGGTGTCCCTTTCAACCGCGTTAGACTTTGACGGTGTCCTGGTCCGCTGCTTTTTGCCCATTGCAAAAATACCGAAAATGCGCTAAAATAATGGGTTATTTTAAAGGAATTGCGGACACAGACTTTGAACTCTCAACTCTTAACTCTAAACCTCCTACTCTTAACTTTGAAATCAAACCTGACAACTGAGACCTGACAAATCGAAAGGAGCAATCATGGAGAAGTATGTTTATTTCTTTGGTGGCGGGAAAGCGGACGGCAATGGGACGATGAAAGATGTCCTGGGAGGCAAAGGCTCCGGCTTGGCCGAGATGACCAATGCGGATCTACCGGTCCCCCCCGGATTCACCATTGTAACCTCCGCCTGTCGGCTTTACTTCCAGGCTGGAAACAAAACGCCCGCTGAGATCCTGAGTCAAAAGGACGAAGCGCTGGCCAAACTCGAAGCCTTGCAGGGCCAAAAGCTCGGCGCCGCGCAAAATCCTCTGCTGGTATCGGTCCGTTCCGGCGCCAAGTTTTCCATGCCGGGAATGATGGACACCATCCTGAATCTGGGCATGAATGACACGGTGGTGGAGGTCATCGCCGCCAAAAGCGGCAACCCGCGATTTGCCTATGACAGCTACCGGCGCTTCATCCAGATGTTTGGCAACGTGGTGATGGAGATTCCCAAGGAAAAGTTCGAGCACGTTTTCGACGGCCAGAAGAAGAAAAAGCACGTGAAGCTTGATACCGACCTTACGGCCGACGACCTGAAGTCCGTTATCGCCGACTACAAGAAGGTGGTGCGCAAGGAAGCAGGCAAAGACTTCCCCCAGGATCCCCATGTGCAGTTGAACATGTCGATTGAGGCCGTGTTCCGGTCCTGGTATAACCCCCGCGCGGCGACCTATCGCCGTCTGAACAAGATTTCCGATGACCTGGGGACGGCCGTCAACATCCAGACCATGGTTTTCGGGAACATGGGCGAAACCTCCGGCACGGGTGTGGGCTTTACGCGCAATCCGGCCACCGGCGAAAAAGTGTTTTATGGCGAGTACCTGATGAACGCGCAGGGCGAAGACGTGGTCTCGGGTGTGCGCACTCCGATTCCGATTAATGAGCTGGAAAAGATGATGCCCGAGGTTTACCACCAGCTTCGCGACATCACCACGCGCCTCGAACAGCACTATAAGGACGTGCAGGATTTCGAATTCACCATCCAGGATGGCAAGCTCTACATGCTGCAAACCCGTAATGGCAAACGCACGGGGCCTGCGGCCGTACGGATCGCCGTGGAAATGGTGAAGGAGGGCATTCTGTCCGAGAGAGATGCGCTAATGCGCGTGGAGCCCGAGCAGTTGAACCAATTGCTCCACCCCGTTCTCGATGAGAAGAAGCCTCTAAAAGTCATCGCCAAGGGCCTGCCGGCATCGCCCGGAGCCGCAGTAGGGCGCGTGGTCTTTACCGCCGATGACGCGGTTATCAAAGGGAAGGCTTCTCCCGTGGTTCTGGTGCGTGCGGAAACGGTGCCTGACGATATTCACGGCATGGAAGTGGCCGTGGGCATTCTTACTTCGCGTGGGGGGATGACCTCGCACGCTGCCGTGGTAACGCGCGGAATGGGCAAACCCTGCGTCGCTGGATGCGCGGAGGTGGAAGTGGACGAAAAATCCCGAACCATCAAGGTAGGTTCGCTCCTGATCAAGGACGGGGACTGGATCTCGCTCGATGGTTCCACGGGCCGCGTGATCCTGGGCAAGGCGGACCTGGTGGAGCCCGACCCCAGTAGCGGTGTTTTCGCCGAGTTTATGAAGTGGGCCGATAAGGCAAGGGAACTGGGCGTGCGCGCGAATGCCGACATTCCGCGTGATGCCCTGAAAGCGGTTGAATTTGGCGCCGAGGGAATTGGCCTTTGCCGCACCGAGCACATGTTCTTTGCCAAGGAACGTCTGCCGTACGTCCAGCAAATGATTATGGCCTGCAAGGAAACGACAGATCCTAAGGAAGAAGCCAAGTACCGAAAGGACCGCCGCGCCGCCCTTGCCAAGCTGCTGCCCATGCAGCGCAAGGATTTCTATGGACTGTTCAAAGCCATGGACGGGCTGCCGGTCACGATTCGTACTCTCGATCCTCCGCTGCATGAGTTCCTACCCAAGCGGGAAGAATTGATGGTGCAAATCGCGACCCTGGAAGCGACCAAGAAGAAGAGTCCTAAGATTTCACAGCTCAAGAAGATACTGGAAGTAGTTGAAGGATTACATGAATTCAACCCCATGCTCGGCCTGCGGGGCTGCCGTTTGGGAATTATGTACCCTGAAATCACCGAGATGCAGGCGCGAGCCATCTTTGAAGCGGCCTGCGACTGCAAGAAGAAGAATATTGAAGCAAAACCTGAAGTAATGATTCCTCTCGTTGGGGATGTAAAGGAGTTAATCGCACAGAAAGAGATTGTAAACCGCGTCGCGGCGGAAGTTTTCAAAAAGAAGGGTGTCAAGGTCGAATACTTGGTGGGCACCATGATCGAACTGCCGGCAGCAGCCTTGTCGGCAGGCGAGATCGCGCAGGAGGCGGAGTTCTTCAGCTTCGGCACCAATGACCTGACCCAGACGACCTTCGGGATTTCCCGCGACGATTGCGCCAAGATCATTAACGCTTACGTGAAGGCGAAGATTTGGCCGGCCGACCCGTTCGCTCAGCTCGATCCGAAGCGCGTGGGACGTCTACTGAAGCTGGCCACGAAGGAAGGCCGCGAGACCCGCGAGAAGCTGAAGGTGGGGATTTGCGGCGAACATGGTGGCGATCCCTCTTCGATCGAGATTTGTGCCGAGGCAGGATTAAACTATGTAAGCTGCTCGCCCTACCGCGTTCCCATTGCGCGGCTGGCGGCAGCCCAAGCAGCCGTGAAGAAGCAGATGGAGAAGGCGTACAGCACAGCATAAACTGCGCGCCGGGCCCCGGGCGCGGATAAATAAGCCGCTGTCCGAAGCTTCGCGCCTAGCCCGGATTTCTCACCACGGTTCTGGAAGGGCGGGGCTTTAGCCCCGCCGTTGCAAGGCCGTCGTGAACAATTTCAAGCCCCGCACACCGCGCAGCTTGCAGCCGCAAGCTGCGCGGTGTGCGGGGCGAATAGAGGGCGGGAGCCTCGATTTCGGCGGGGCTGAAGCCCCGCCCTTCCAGCATCGTCCAAACCTGGTGAGAAGTCCGGGCTAGGGTTTTGACGGTGGGAACGCACCTGCCGCATGGCTAATGCAACACTTTAATTATTTCCTTGAGGCCACGGACGAAATTGAGGTTCGTGGCCTCATTTTCTTACTTCCATTGAAGTTTCTCGCCGCCAGGTTCCTCCTTTTACCACATGCCTTCGCCGAAGTTCGAGTGGGGCTGAAAATGACCCTTTTGGCTCTGCCTCCGCCCGAGAGGTGGTCCTGTATTGAACCCGGGGCCGGAGTGGATCGCCCGGATTTTTCATAACGGCATGGGAAGGGCGGGACTTTACCCTGAATTCCGAAGTTGGGCATCGATGTTACCTGCTGAATGAGGTCTTCGGGTAGGGATTTACCCTCCCGCGAGCGGTTGAAATTGCAACTTCGGCGAAGTTGGAATTTCATACTG
>JBEKQO010000446.1:0-5037 GCA_049519635.1 Terriglobia bacterium
CATGACCTCAACATCGGAAATCTCCAGCTTTCGCATGGCTCCACCTCCTGCCGCATTCTACGAGCAAGAGGGGCCCATGAGTCAATCGAATTATGCTGCATTACTTAAGACGCTCTGTATAGCGCATGTTTTCGCAGCTTTGCCGCTGAGGCATCGACCGTTGTATTCCGGCTTTCAATCGGAATGGCCGGCAACAGACGGAGAACCGGCGACATCTCTTGCCGACATTCGGGCCAGCGCAGGAAGAGGCAGGATGGGAGTGTTGGGTGTAAGTGTCGAAATAGACTAGTTGATTTTGTGGGCAGCAGCTTTTTTCGCATGTGCCACCAGGGCAGTAAAACGAGGGTCGGTGTGGAGCGACTTGAAATTGGGGTCATTTTCAATGCTCAAATCGACCCGCGCGTGCAATCCGTGCTCGATTGCTTCTCGCATCAGCGAGAGCGCCTCATCGATTTTTCCGCGTCGCACCAGGAGGGCAGCCAAATCGTATCTCGTCTGGGCAGTCTCCGGCTGGTCCGGACCGAGGATGTGCGCTTCCAGATCGAGCGTCTGGCGGAATAGCGTTTCAGCCTGATCGCATTTGCCCAAGTCTCTCTGAATGCTGGCTAAATTATTCATAGAGTTTACGGTGCTGAGGTGCTTGCGTCCTAAGACACGCACTTCACGATCGAGGGTTTCTCGTTCGAGTTTCTCTGCCTCCGGGAGTTTGCCTTCGAGGGCAAGGACCACCGATAGGTTGTCCATTACCATAAGCGTGTCAAGCGCGTCCGGCCCGGAGATCCGATTTCTCGTGTGGAGTACTTCGCGATCCAATTTTTCCGCTTCCGCGCGATTGCCTTGCTCGGAAAGTGTGGTGGCAAGCTGGCCCATGGTGTTTAACGTATCAGGGTGTTCCGGGCCGAGGGCGCGGTTTTCCCGTTCGACCAACTTCCGCTGAAGGCTTTCCGCCTCCCGCAGGCGGCCTTGCTGGAATAGGGTCCACGAGAGATCGTGGGTCGTAGTCAATACGTCGGGGTTATCCGGCCCGACACTGGGAGTGGCGAGTTTGATGCTCCGTTCAAACAGCGACTGCGCCTGAGGCTGAAGGCCCAGCATCATGTAGGCCTTGCCCATCACGTGCATCATCTGCGCCTGGAGTTCCGGGTCCCTCGAGAGGCCGGTGTCGATATCGTTCGATGCCTTGTCAAGTATTTCGCGTGCCGTAACAGAATTGCCGACCTTTTCACTGGGGTTCGACACGTTGAACGTTCCGATCATGAAGTTTGCAATCCGGTCGGCGCGATCGCGCTCGCGAGTGATGCGCTGCAGCTCGATGGCTTCAATCAGCGAAAATGCTGCCAGCAGGAATATGAGACCCGCTGCTACGCTGACGCCCACGCGGTGGCGACGAACGTATTTCCGCAAGCGGTAGGAAACCGTGTCCGGCCGCGCGGCGATGGGTTCGTGCGCGAGATATCGACGAAGATCGTCCGCAAACCCGGTAACCGAGGCGTAGCGTTCGCCGGGTTTTTTCTTGAGAGCTTTGGCAAGGATCGTATCCAGATCACCTCGGAGCTGGCGGCGGAGTTTTTCGGGTGTGGCGCCGCGCTTCGCTGCAGACGCCGGGTCGTTCTGCATTGCGACAGCTTGCGAGGCAAGAGGGCTGTCGATTTCGGTGATCGACTTGACGAGCTCGGCGGGGGAATAAGGTCCAGGCCCGGCCGGATGATGGCCCGTCAACAGCAAGAAAAGCAGTGCTCCCAGGCCGTATACGTCGGTTGCGGTGGTGATCGGGCCACCCGTCACTTGCTCGGGCGCCGCGAACAGCGGCGTCATCGCGGCTCCGCCTTCAAGCGTGAGCAGCGTCGCGGCACCGGGGCTTGCTCCATCGGCAAGGAGCTTGGCAATGCCGAAGTCCAAGAGTTTTACCTCGCCGTCGCTGCTGACCAGCACGTTGGACGGCTTAATGTCCCGGTGGACGATCAGGTTGGCGTGGGCCTGGGCGACTGCACCAAGCACGTCCAAAAACAACTCGCTTCGCGCCGCGACTCCGAGCATATGCTCATCGCAATATTCGTCGATGGGCTTTCCCTTCACATACTCAAGAACCAGGTAGGGTTCCCTCTTGGGAGTCACGCCGGCATCAATCAATTCGGCGATGTGAGGACTTCGCAACTGGCCCAGAATGGTGCCTTCCCGCTGGAACCTCTCCGCCGCTCCGCGAGAACCCACCGCAAAATGTAAAAGTTTGACTGCCACCTGGCGTTCAAAGCGGCCATCCGTCCGCTCGGCAAGCCATACTTGACCCATTCCCCCCTCGCCGATTCTCGAGATGAGCTTGTAGGGGCCAAGCTTTTCGCCTGGTAAGGAGTTGTCGTTTATCGGTTGTTCTGGCTGGTACTCCAGAAAGCGTTCCTGGGACAATGCACGATGCTCCTCCAGGAGTGCCTCCAGCGCATCTCCCAGTTCTGATCGTTGTGCCCGAAAATTCGCCAACCACTCCGCACGTTCCTCCTCAGGCAGCGAGAGTGCCTGGTCAAGATAGGGACTGATTTCCAGCCATTGTTCACGGCTGAATGCGGACACGGCTCCTCAATTCTCCAGGTCGGCCTGGATGCTGCGGTGAAGATAGATGCGCGCTTTCTCCCATTGACGCTGGACGGTTCGTTCGCTGACATCTCTCATCGCGGCGATTTCGGCAAACGAAAACCCACAGAAGAACTTCAAGTCAACGAGCTCCGCCAGGGCCGGTTCAGCCTTGGCGAGTTCGTCCAGCGTCTCGCTGACCCGAGCGAGTTCCCGGCCATCCACTGCATTTGGGATTTCAGTGCCGAACGACGTAATCACGAACTTACCGCCGCGCTTCTGTGCACAGCGGCTCCTGGCATGGTCAATGATTAAGCCCCGCATCACGCGCGCTGCATAACCCATGAATCTATTGCGATCCGGAAAAGACGTTCCGTCTCTGGCGGCGATTTCGATGTATGCCTTATGTAGAAGCGTCGTGGCGCTCAGGCTCATTGGCGCGCCGTGCCGCGCCAATTCACGCTTTGCGAGCCGGCGCAATTCGGAGTAGAGGACGCTAAAGAGCGCATCCGCAGCCGCCTTGCTTCCCTGCTCGGCTGCTTCCATCAGTGCGACCAGGCTAGGGTCACTCCCCACGGGACTCCTCACAATCGCCAAATTTCATCGGGAACAAGCGCAAGAGGCTTATCGTAAATTTTAGCACAAATGGCCGGCATACGGGACTATACGTCGGGCAAAGGGCGGATTGACCAATTCTGCAAAGAGAGTCTAAGCCGATATTGTCTTGGGCGTCTGAGCCGGTCTCGACGGCAATTAGCTACACACGTCGCACACTACAGCCTCAAGCGGCGGAGGCGTTCCGAGGGGCGAAGGAATCGCTGACTGGAGATCCCCATAGCTCAACCAATCCGACGAGCGCGCGATCAGGCCTATCAAAGAAGTGCCCCACATTGAGTCGTCCAGCGTTTGTCGGCGAGCCCGCCGACACCTGCCTAAACACTCAGGACGGATGGCGAGCTATTCGGAAGTTTGTCCCGGAGCCAGCTCGCAGCGACGACTCTCCGGCAGGCCCAAGGCTATCGGTCCCGCCTAACAGCGTAGTGTTTACCGATTCCCCGTCATTTGGATGTATAGTTAAAACCGTAGAAATGCCTCACTCATTCAAACTCCCGAGATACGGGGTTCTGGGATGTCTGGTGCGGTCCTCTTCACTTGGGCGTATTCGGCCATACCCGCCGTTGTGCGTGGCGAGTATTTTGTGGCCGAAGCACGGGAAGTGACCCCTCATCCCCACAACAAGCAGAGCGTGGGGCCCCCTGCCCGCGACGGCTGACGAATACGCCCGTTGCGGTCCACCTTCTCCCCTGGGAGAAGGTTGGGAAGACTGGGGAGCGCCCCGTGCGCCCAAAGAACCATTTCCCTCTCCGCCGGGGAGAGGGGGGACCGCAAGGCGGGGGGTGAGGGGTCACTTTCTGCCCTTCTTCGCCAGCGTACCAATTGTGCTCCCGACTTACCCACGCCAACGCAATCCACATGCCCGCCCTTGTCGTATATCTGACCAGCAGCCATTCTCCCGGTTGACGCTCTATCCAGAAGTTGGCGGGCCAGGTGGATTGTCGGGTGGCGCACATGCGCTTGATGGGAATCGGCCGGGCGCACTTGTTGTTTGGCAGCCGCACTAGCTGGCGAACTGGTTGCTTCACATGTACAACCGTTACCTTGTAACTCGGCGTGGAGAGATGGTGAAAGTTCTGTAAGGAGTTGCGTGACTGCTTGCCGGAGGCAGAGCGATGAGTTTGTGGGCCCCCCGAGGTGAAGGTGAGAGGTTGTATCGTATGGCCGGCAGTGCACGTAGCACGTAGTCCCGATGGGGAATTACAACGACATTTGCTGATCGGCTGCTGCGTTGAGAAGGTGGTCTCTTAGCCGAGCGATCACTCCATCGGAGACACTGGAACATTTGCCTTCACCCAGCGCAGTAATTTGCTCATTCTCTCATGATGCGATCCCTCCCAGTAAACGCGCTGGCAGCTCGGGCAAACGCGAAAGACACCCTTGTTCATTACCTTGGGCGGTAATCGCTCCAATACAGATTCCCGGTTAGCTTTCTCCAGGATGGTGTTGCAGGCCAGGCAGCGCATGAACGGTCGCATGGAACCGGCGAGATCAAACCGTTTGACCACCTCCAGCAGTTGCTGTTTCGGTTCGTTGGAGCGAACCCAATAGCCACGATCCACAGCGGTTCGCATCAAGAGGTAACGATCCCTGGTGAGCAACACTCGTCCCTCGCGCGCCACGATAGCAGCCAGCTCAGGATCAGAGGCATGGTTGCTGTAGAGCGCATCGAACCCCGCCATGCGCAGATAGGCCGCCAGCCGTCCGACGTGTACGTCCAGCAAGAATCGCAGCGCTCGCAGGGGCGCCGGGCGTACGCGTGAGACCGACGAGATGTCCAAAGACTCGAAGACGGGATACGCGCTCACGCGGTCTCCATCACGGACCGGATAAAAGAAGTCGACTGGATTGCCGTTG
>JBEKQO010000447.1:0-4309 GCA_049519635.1 Terriglobia bacterium
CCCCTTCCGGCGTAGGAAAATTGCCATGATGGAGGCGGGACTTCCATTGGTTCAGCAGCAAGGGTCTGCCAATGCACGTAGCCCAGCAGTTGGATTTTCATGGTTTGGCCGCGCCGGGCGCACGGGTTCTTGTGCAGAGCGTGCCACGGAGCACGACTCGCACCACTACGTCGAACGGGCAGGCGGCGTAAGGCGTGTCCGCGCTCATGCCGGGCCCCTACAAGCTGACAATAGAGGCTAATGGGTTTACAACCATACACTTAAATGGTGTGGTGATTGAAGTCGAACAGCGGGCGCGTCAAGACTTTGCCGTGACGATTAGCATCAAAACTGACATTATTACCGTATTGGTAAGCGCGCCGCTGTTCAACACCTCGGACGCTCCGGTGAGCACTCTCATTGGCAACTGGTTTGTGGACAGTATGCCCTTGAACGGGCGGAGCTTTACCTCCTTCACCGATCTGGCGCCGAGGAAGGTGCCGACGCCGACCAGTAACATCGAGCATGGCAAGTTCAGCGTGAATGGCCAGCACCCGAATGCCAATTACTTCCTGGTGGATGGAGTGCGCGCCAACCTGGGAACGGTCTCGGGTCCAATCCTCTTTCGCGCCCTAAGCCAGGATGCAACTGTTCCCCTCGCGCGGAGCCGGAATCTGCTGGCACACGCGTGTTGACAAGGTCAATACACAGGTGGATACTGGGCGCAAAGTCCGAAAACCAGGGAATTTTTTTGGAGGTAAACCCACTGACATCGATCAACGAAATGAGAAGGTCAGGTATTAACGTTGTGGGAGACCGGCCATGGGGAACCCATTTCTGCAACTTCTACGAGAGCGGAAGAGACTTGCTCGACATGCTGGTAGCGTACTTCAAAGCCGGTCTGGAAGACAACGAATTCTGCGTGTGGGTGGTCTCAGAGCCCGTGTCCGAGGGCGAGGCCTGGGATGGCCTGCGGAGGGCCATTCCGGAGTTTGATGACTATGTCTCCAAGCGCAGCCTTGAGATATTCGATGGGAGGGACTGGTATCTGAAGGGCGGAGTCTTCGATTCAAAGCGCGTCATGACTGCGTGGAACGAAAAACTCGATCGGGCGTTAGACCGGGGGTATGCGGGGCTTAGAGGTTCAGGGAATACAGCTTGGCTGCAGAAGAAGGACTGGCGGGCGTTTTCGGAATACGAACAGGTGGTCAATGACAGCATCATCGGACGGCTCGCGGTTTTGTTGTGTACTTATCCCCTGGAATCGTGTGGAGCGAATGAGCTTTTGGATGTGGTGGGTACTCATCAGTTCGCGACGGCGATGCGCCATGGACGCTGGGAACTGATAGAAACGCCAGAACTGAAGCAGGCCAAAGCAGAAATCAAGAAAATGAATGACGAACTGGAATCGCGCGTGCTTCATCGCACCAAGGAGCTTGAAGCTGCCAATCGAAAACTGACTGAAGCCCAGGCCGCACTGGCCCACGTCAGCCGGGTGACCACCATGGGTGAGCTGACGGCTTCGCTCGCGCACGAAATAGATCAACCGATTTCGGCCGCTGTGACCAATGCCAATGCTTGTATCCGCTGGCTGGCGGGCGACGTCCCGAATCTCGACAAGGCGCGCGCGGCTGCCACGAGGATCGTGCAGGACGGAACGCGAGCGGCGGAAATCATCAGCCGGACTCGCCAGCTCTTCCAGAAGAGTACTCCGCAATGGGAGTTGGTCGATGTCAACGAAGTCATTCAAGAGATGACCGTCCTGCTGAGCGGCGAGGCCGCGCGAAACTCCGCCTCCGTCCGCATGGAACTGGCGGCAGACCTTCCCCAGGTCATGGGAGATCGCGTGCAATTGCAGCAGGTCATGATGAACCTCGTGATGAACAGCGTGGATGCGATGAAGGATGTGGACGGGACGCGAGAGATCGCCATCCAGACGCAGCGAGCGGAAGACGGCCAACTTTTGGTGTCTGTCAGCGATACCGGCGTGGGGCTACCCCCTCAACAGGCGGATCAGATCTTCAATGCGTTCTTCACCACCAAACCTCACGGCACCGGCATGGGGCTGCGGATCTGCCGGTCCATCGTGGAATCGCATCGAGGCTGCTTATGGGCTGCTGGCAACCCTCCACGCGGCGCAAGGTTTCACATCGCACTACCCCCCAAGGTCGAGGCACAGGCATGACACCCGCAGGCGCTCCATCGGTTTTCATCATTGACGACGATGGCGCGGTGCGTGCGTCCATCCAGGATCTTCTGGAGTCGGCGGGCTTGCGTTGCGAGTCCTTCGGGGCGGCGGAGAAGTTCCTGCGAAGCAAGCGGCCGGAGGGGCCAAGTTGTCTGGTCCTGGACGTGAAACTGCCTGGAGTTAACGGGCTGGACTTTCAGCGTCAATTGACTGAGGCGGGTATCCAAATTCCCATCATTTTCATCACCGGTTATGGAGATATACCCATGACGGTGAAGGCCATGAAATCCGGTGCGGTGGAGTTCCTGACCAAACCTTTCATCGATGAGGACCTGCTGAGTGCGATCCACCAGGCTTTGGACCGTGACCGGGTGGCGCGCCAGGAGCAAGGCGAGCTTGCCGAATTGCGCACGCGCTACGAGTCGTTGACGCCACGCGAGCGCGAGGTCATGGCCTTGGTGGTATCGGGCATGCTCAATAAGCAAATAGCGGCCGAGCTCGGGAACAGCGAAGACACCGTGAAGATCCAACGCGGCCGCGCGATGCGGAAGATGAAGGCCGAATCACTGGCGGAATTAGTTAAATTGGCCGGGAAATTGGAGCTTCCGCCCGGCCGGAAGTAACGTAATGGTGCCGTCCTTCTCCTGGTCAGCGTGACGGTTCGCCGACCACCCCCTTTATCTCGCGCTTATCCAAGCCTCAAAAGTGTGTAGTTGCTCTTCTAATCAGCGTACTTTTCAACCTCATACGACTAACGTGTGATTGCGCCGCTTTTGGGGACGCTGTAGATTCTCGCCATGGCGATTCAAGAAAACACCGAACCGGTGGTAATGATCGATGACGACGATTTGATTCGCCGCTCATTGGAGGGCCTGCCAAAAATGGCCATTCGGGAAAAGACCAATCTCGTAGCGATTGTCGATGACGATGATTCGATTCGCACCGCAGTGCAGGACCTGCTGGAAGCGGTCACCTTGCCCGTGCAGGGGTTTGCATCGGCGGAGGAATTTCTGAGGTCCGGGAAACAGCGTGCGGCGGCATGTTTGATTGTGGATATCCGCATGCCGGGAATGTCGGGTCTGGAACTTCAGGAGAAATTGAACGCCGAAGGTTGCAGGATCCCGATCATCTTCATCACGGCACATGGCGACGAAAAAATACGGGCGCAGGCGCTAAGGGCTGGCGCGGTGGAGTTTCTGACCAAACCGTTCGACGACGAAATCCTGATCGAGAGTGTTAGAGCAGCTCTCGAGAGCTAAACCCAATTGCGGAGGCGCACATCCTCGTGCGCCAGGAGGTACCCCATGGGAGCTTCCGAAAGCTATGTGTACGGCGATTTGAACCGCGATCAGCGCAGATTCGAGCAAGTGGTCGGCGAGAGTCGTGCTCTGAAAGCGGTGTTCGATAATGTCGAGCGCGTCGCGCCCACGGACTCCACGGTTCTTATCCAGGGAGAAACCGGCACCGGGAAGGAACTGATCGCGGGCGCGATTCACAAGATCAGCTCGCGGTGCGGACGCTCGTTCATCAAGCTGAATTGCGCTGCCATCCCGTTCGATCTGCTGGAAAGCGAGCTTTTTGGCCATGAGAGGGGCGCTTTTACAGGAGCTATCGCGCAAAAGGTCGGTCGTTTCGAAATGGCCGACAAGGGGACGCTTTTCCTGGACGAAGTGGGAGATATCCCGCTGGCGTTGCAATCCAAACTGCTGCGTGTCCTGCAGGAACAGGAGTTCGAGCGCCTGGGCGGCACTCGAACCCACCAAGTGGACGTTCGGCTCGTCGCTGCGACCAACCGGGATTTGGCGGACATGGTGAAGCGGAGCCAATTTCGCAGCGACCTCTACTATCGGCTGAACGTGTTCCCGATCATACTGCCCCCGTTGCGGGAGCGCCGCGAGGACATTCCGGTGCTGGTGGCACACTTTGTCGAGCTCTTTAGCCGCAGGATGAGTAAGCAAATCGAACATATTCCTGCGGAAGCGTTGTCGGCGTTCAGCTCATACGACTGGCCGGGGAACATTCGCGAGCTGCAAAATTTCATCGAGCGGAGTGTAATCCTGAGTCCCGGAGCCGTTTTGCGTTCTCCGCTTCAGGAGCTTAAGAAATCACCCACAACGGCACTGCCGGAGGCGATCACGCTCG
>JBEKQO010000448.1:0-7502 GCA_049519635.1 Terriglobia bacterium
GATTCTGCGCCCAGGGTGTCCTATAGGGTTCCTCCAAAGTCGATTGGGTTGAAAGGGATCCCTCACCCACCGCCTTGCGGTCCCCCCTCTCCCGTGGGGAGAGGGGGGACCGCAAGGCGGTGGGTGAGGGGTCTATTCGCAGACGATGCATTCGTAGCTCTGGACGTGTGCGGTACCCTGGACAGTGACGGGGCCCTGGGGAGTTCCATCGCTGCCCTTGACAGAAAACCATTGATGGGTTGGTATGCGCTGTTTTAGTTAGTCCTGCGTCGGGTTTCCGGTCAAATCAATTTCAGAAGTGGTACCGATGAAGAAAGGGATTCGTTTATGCTCCCTGGTACTTATGGGCCTAGCCCGGACTTCTCACCACGTTTGGACGATGCTGGAAAGGCGGGACTTGGAAATAATCAGGACGGCCTTGCAACGGCGGGGCTAAAGCCCCGCCCTTCCAGTGTAGTGGTGAGAAATCCGGGCTAGCGATGCTATCTGCCAGTCGCTTAGTGTGGGCAGACGTGACCGCCACAATCCTGGGGACGGTTACCGATCCCAGTGGGGCCGCTGTCCCCGGAGCCCATGTCACCCTTCAGAACTCGTCCACGGGATTAGCTCGTCAGGCAGTTACCGACACAGCCGGAAACTATGAATTTCTGGTCATTCCCATTGGTGCTGGCTACAGCGTCAATATAGAGGTACAGGGGTTTGAGAAGGCTATCCAATCAGGCATAACTCTGCTCGTCAATCTGCGCTATCGGGCCGATTTTAGGCTAGTGGTGGGCGCCGTAACACAATCCGTAATCGTCGCGGCCCAAGCGGCCCAAGTGGAGACAGCGAATACTCAGCGTGGGGAGGTTATCGAGAGTAGCACGATTGACTCCATGCCCTTGAATGGCCGCTCTTATACCGATTTGATGAGCATGCAGGCTGGGGTGGCGCCCATCACGAGTAGTGTATAAGAATTACGCCAACGGCGATTGGACCGTCCCCTCCGTAGCCTTTCCCCAGTTTGTTTCCAACAACTGGGGAATACCGCAGAATCTGTATTCCTGGACCAGCGGCGGAATGTGGAATCACCGGCTGGCTCATGGAGATCCCGACAGCGTTCAGGGTACGGTGGACCCACTGGTCCTTTCCGATCCAGGCTACCGGACCGTCATCTTATCGGCATTTAGCAACTATCTTGTGGTCACGCAACAATCCGGGCCGCTGCCCAGGGGAAACGAGATCTCTCGAGGCGCGATCAGTTGCGGCATCGAGGGGCTGGTTCAGGAAATACCGGCCGGCTATGAACATAAACATATCATGGTCGTCGGCCAGGGAATCCATAATACGTTTCAAGAGTGGGGCCGGACCCTTCTTGCCAGGGCAGGGAAGAAGATTCCCTCAAAATACCAGGATGATACCTTGAAGTATTTGGTCTACATGGATGACGCCGGGGCCTACTACTATGAGCACGACTTCAAGGAGCCTGGCTACAATACGTATGCGGATATTATCCTGGGAATAGAGAAGGAGGCAAAGGACCACAGTCTGCGCATTGGCTCCTACCATATTTTGGATGATCCCCAGCAGCGGGACCGGGAAGAGGGTTTGTTCGAGCCCAGGACGGACCTATTTCCAGAGGGGCTCGCGAAATTTCACGAAAGGCTCGGAAAGCCGCTCGAGTTGTACTACATGTGGATACGATCCAACAGTCCCTACCGGAAGAAATACGCCTTCTATGACGTAGGCGGAGAGGTTCCAGGATCGATGGGCGATGTGTTCTACAGTGCGGAATACTGGCAGGACACGGCTGACAGGTTGGCCTCCTGGGGAACAATTCTGCTCCAGCACGATTACCTGAGTGACTACGAGGGCGACCGGGTGATGATGTCCGGTATCGGCAAGATGGATACCTATTTCAAGAACATGGCGAGGGCTCTGCAGGCAAAGGGAATTGACATTCAATATTTTATGCAGCTTCCACGCAACGTCATGGAGTCCACGGAAAACCCGGTGATGGTTTCGCTGCAAGCCACCGATGATCATCATGTGCCGATGGCGGAGTCGCATAAAGAGCCCATCCGGCTGCGCCCCGGCTTCGCCGAGGGCCACAACAATCTCGGCCTGGCATTGCTCGATGACGGAAATTGCGCCCAGTCGATTGCCGAGTTCCGCGAAGCGCTACGCCTGGAGCCCAACAATGCGGCGGCCCACTACAATCTGGGACTGGCGCTTCGCCAAAAAGGTGAGGCGGGAGCCGCGCGTGCGGAGTTCCAGCGGGCGGAAGATCTCGACCCCCTCCCTTCAGCCCCCGCCGTGACCGGCCTTGCGGTCGGCAAGAACCTGGGGGCCTCATCCGCGCTTCGGCATCCGCTACCGATTACAGAACTCCGCGTAGCTCATGAGCTTAATCCCCAACTCGTTGACCAAGCGCTTAATCCGCGGGCTGGTGTAGGCCATGGTTTCGGCGGCGCGCAGGCGTCCCGTGCCCATCAACTGGACGTGCTCGGGCTCAAAATGCACGAGCGCATCATTCTCCATAGACGGCAGCCCCGGGTGGCCGATCAACAGATTGACACCGGGCTCAAGCCTTCGCAACACCTGTTCCAGGGCTTTCTCCTTATCCTCCGGAGGCGCGGAATAGATGCCGAAGTCATCCAGTTCGCGTTCGCCGAGCAGGCAGGAAACGGGGAGCCCGTACTTCTTTCCGAGGCGCTCCACGACGGGCCGGTAGTGCTCGTTGTAGGGCATAACGTAGTGCGTATCGAGGTAGCTGATCCGCACGCCCTTCCTTTGCGCCAACTCGATTTGCGCACTGAATTCCTTTTCCACCTCGGCCATATCGGGATGGTGCCCCCAGAAGTCCCGCGGCGATTGCCACAAAAAGCCGTCTTCGTCCACCAGTGACGGGACCGCAGAATAGGGCAACACCGGCCGCCAGCGGTAACCCCGCCATTCACCGATGAGGCCCAGATGGACCCCAAAGCAGAGATCGGGATTGTCGCGAGTCAGTTTGGCCGCTTCTTCAAACCAGGGCGCGATGACCAGGATAGCGGCAGACCGGATGATTCCGTTGCGCAGGCATTCGATCGTGGCGATATTTCCCGTATGGGTGTAGCCCATGTCGTCGGCCCGCGTGATGAGAATGATTTCTTGGTTGTCCTTGCTCATACTATTCCTCACTTTCTTCCTCGGGTAAGTTTCTTAGCCCGGATTTCTCACCACGACTCTGGAAGGGCGGGGCTTTAGCCCCGCCGTTGCAAGGCCGTCCTGATTATATCCAAGTCCCGCACCCCGCGCAGCTTGCAGCCGCAAGCTGCGCGGGGTCCGCGATTTCGGCGGGGGTGAAGCCCCGCCCTTCCAGCATCGTCCAAACCTGGTGAGAAGTCCGGGTTAGCGTGAACACTTCCAACTGCGCGGTACCCAGAGGGGAGCCCGGCTCGCCGCGACCGCTGCGGAAAGAATCCTCCACATTATATTACGCCGGAACTGACCAGGATACGGTGGTTTCAGAGATTGACGGACGAGACCACCCAGCCCGTCATGTCATCGTACGCTAAAGGACTTGGTTTCCATTGCCTGGGAGCCCGTGAAATCCACCTTGACGTGCCAGAGTTTCGTCTGGCCGTCCCAAAACCAGCCGGAATTTGCGACCCTGAGACGGTCCAAGCTACTTATTTCTAGAAGCGGGCCGTTTTTCACTTCCACTGCCGCCGGTCGCTCCGCGGCATAACCCGTTACAATGGGGCTCTCCGCTTCACTGGCGATTACGCCCACGCGCAGCGAATTCCCCTCCACGCGCACCGATGCGATCCGCTTGTCAGCCATGGTCACAAACTTGCCGGTATCCCCCACCACCGCCATACCGTTCTCCAGAAGTGGCGCCACGATGAAATACTCGTGTTTGACATCCGGGCGGAGATTCAAGACCGTCGTGGCGTCTACCACGGAGGCCGCGCCGGAATCACTGTTGTATACGAGCGACCGGCTGCTTGTCCCCAGGTCGGAGACACTGAACCCGCGCGAGTAGCCGGAGGGCGGCAGGCTGAGGACGTAAAACCACCGATGGCCCTCGTGCTCAGACACCGTGTACCCCGTTGCGCAGCCCTCCAAGTAACAGCGATCCAGGGGCGCCAACGGCCGGTCTGGCTTCAAGATCAACTCGTCACCCCCGCGATAGGTTTTCTTTACGAGTTCGAAATTGCATTCCCCGATGCGATGTCCAAGCTGGATTTCGCCCCCTACCAAATTTGCCATCAGGACATCCTCAAAGGCGTTAGGATCAGCCATCGTCTGGATGTTGTCGCGGGAAGGCCAAATGCCCACCGCCCCGTACAAGGCGCTGGCGAACATAAAGTGCTTCCAAACATAGGGGTCATCATCCTGATGGCTTGGTTTCGGCTCCGCCATTTGCACGTGATGGTCCCAGGTGCCCTGAACCGATATCACCGTAGGGTTTTCGGTCGATTCCATGATGTTGCGGGGGTATTGCATGCAGTACTGCATCTTGATGCCCTTTTCGCCCAGCGCCTTGGCCATGTTCTTAAAATAGGTGTCCATGCGGTTGATGCCCGCCATCATGACCGGATCCCCTTCGTAGACGCTCTGGTAGTCCTGTTGCAGCAGGGTGGCGCCCCAGGATTGCAGTCTGGCGGCGGTGTCCCTCCAATATTCCAGAGAGTAAAAAACGTCACCCATCGACTCCCCTAGCACAGACCCTTTGGGAGTTTCAAAGTACGGGTATTTCTGGCGATAGGGTCCGCCCGGTGCAAGCCAGCAGAGATAGGCTTCCAGCGGTGCACCCAACTTTTCGTGCAGCCACGCCAAGCCATGCGGGAAGAGGTTCTTACGGGGTTCAAACAACCCCTCGTCGTATCGGATTTGGTCTGAATCAGTGATCTCATAGGCGCCTATGCGCAGCCCATGCTTCTTGGCATCTTCGGCCACCCCTAGTATGATGTCCTCATAGGCGGCGTACCCTTCTTCTTTGAACCCATGCTCACGATAGTAGGCGCCATAATCATCCCAATAAACCGGGTACTTCAGGGTGTCACCTTCGTACTTCGAGGGAATCTGCTTGCCGGCCTTGGTGAGTAAGGCCTGACCCCAGGCGCGAAGCGTCGAGCCAATTCCCGTGCCCACTACCAGCATCTCCTCGTGCTTGTAGCCCACTGGGATTTCGTTCACTAACCCTTCAATGCCGCAGCTAATGGCCCCCTTGGACGGCTCCGTTTCGTCTTCCGCGGCTACCGGAGCGCTCTGCTGTGTGGCCACCAGGTAGTTGGCGAACGGGGAAAGAAGCATGGTGTCAAAATCCCGATCCGCCAGCAGCAGCACATCCACCGTCCCACCCAGGTTGGAGGCTGTCCCGTATCCGAAACGGTGACTGAACATGCCTCCGCTTACCCAGGAATAGAGATCTTCCCTGGCTCCTTGAGCAGTTATGAATTGGGGGAATGCCACGGAGGGAACAATCCAGTTGCCACTGGCGTAGTTCTTGAAACCCTCAGGAAATTCCTGCTCAAAAACCAGGAAAGGCGCGTCTTGATAAAGTCGAAAGACGGTTACCAGTTTCACCTCCGGCCCTGGCACTTTCCAGGTCAAAGTGATGGAGTCAAAAGAACCCAGCCGGTCGGTCCCTGAGCCGCTAACGGCCCCTTCCAGTAGCAGTTTTCCTTGTGGATGATGATAGGCCGTGGCCACCGGGAATTTGACGTCTGCGCTTCGGTACCAGCGGTTATTCGACAATACGCTTACAATTCCGGGGCCCAGCCATGATTCCCCCTTGTAGGTTACAGAATACCCCCCGGCATGCGGGTCAACGGAAACCGAAATTCCAAATTTGTTTCGCAGGGAATAAACCTTTTCCGCGCTGCCAGGCGTACTCTGTGCGGCCAACAAGCTCACCGAGAGCCACAGCATGCTCGATACCGTAAGAAGGTGATGACCGATGCGGATTCTCATTTGTTGCCTCCGTCGTAAACCAGGGCCCACGGGCACAATCAAAAGCAAAGCCGATTGAGTGACAGCTTGTGAAACTTCGACCGCCCTTGTTCTGTGTCTGTCTCGAGCCATTACGCTGGTGGCGTGGTTCGTATGTTTTGCAAGTCCAACTAAAGCGCTTTATACCACGCTACCTACCATACCATAGCGGAGAATGTCAACCGGATCGCGGAAGAAACAAATGAGGCGTCCTGATTTCAGGTGCGAGGTTAGACCGCCAAACCTAACTTCTCCGGGGCCTCCGTTGCTCTGAGAGTGCTGCTACTGCAGGTAATACCACTACATCGGAAGGATTTTCTCGGGGAGGGCTGTGTCGATTTTCTTTCTCCGCTGGAAATGCGGAATTTAATAGGCTAGTCATGGCCGGAAATCAGGCACACGGATTACTATCCCGAAGGTAAGCCACTGGTTCGACCAGTGAGACTCGAAGAGGTTTGACCGTGGCCAGCTTCCCCGTAAGGGGAGCAACGTGAGTAGCCGCAGGTGGAACCTACGGTGCCGATGCCTCTGAAAACCTCTCGGCCCTGAAGGGGCCGAACGGTTCGACCCCTCCGGGGTCGGTAAGATGGTTTAAGACGCGATCCGTGGGCGGCGGGCACAAAAAGCGTGCCCTTGCCCACGGCTACTCAATTTTAACCCCTTCGGGGTTCGGACCGCCTCCGCCATCGAAGCCAATCGAACGTTCCGCGCTACCGCCTTTGAGGCGGCCCCACCCATCAAGCCACCCGCTTTGCGAGGGGTGTCTGACTATCCAGCAGGAGCAGACCTAAGCGCGGCTGTTGACTCTCTTACCATAAGGACAGGTTGGATTTTGTGGTGAACAGGCTGGAAGGTTTCCTTTTGGAGAGAAGCGCCGATCCCCTTTAATAGAGCTGCAACCCCGATAGACCCCAAACTCCCCAAGGGCTGCTGGATTGTCGTCAAGGACGGATTATAAAAGCTAGCTGTGGCGACATCGTCGAACCCGACGATCGAGCAATCGTAGGGGACCCTCCTACCCTCGCGAATCAAGGCGCGAATGGCGCCAAAGGCGGTTATGTCATCAAAGGCCATAAGTGCTGTAAATGAGCAATTACGGCGAAGAAGATCCAGGGTGGCGGCGTAACCGGCCTCGTGGCTTGAGTAAGTGCCCGGCAGTTCGACCACGAGCTTTGGATTGATTCGAAGACCCACCTCCTGGGCGAATTCCCGTATGCCTCGCCATCGCTTGCTGGTATCGATAACCTTTCTCGGACCCTTGACAAAGGCTATGTTGCGATGTCCTAGGCCGTACAAGTGCTGCATTCCGGACCGCGTCCCGGATACGTTATCGATCACGACAGAGCCCATGGACTTTTGCTCGCACTCCCGGCCGATTATTACTGTTGGTATGTTGCGTGCCGGGAACACATTCAGAAGATCCGACCGCAGACTCAACGCGTTAGCGATAGCGATCAGTCCTTCTACCCTTCGCTCCGTCAGCATATTGACGCTACGCTGGAAACGAAGTTCATTGTTCTGGAAGTCTGTCAGAATCGGAA
>JBEKQO010000449.1:0-4279 GCA_049519635.1 Terriglobia bacterium
AGCCGGCTGGTCTTTTCGTTGTCGCGCCGGCAAAGATCTGAATCGCAGCCGTACCAGAGCGCCCCATCGGGTCCGAACAGCACGCTTACGGGATTCCCGTCGAGGTGCAATGGTTCCCCAATCCATTGTTCCGTCTTTGAACGGCGCAACCGAATCGCTCCGGCCTTTGTCAGGGCAATGACTTCGTCGACCTTGTTCGAGGCGAAGATCGTTCCCGCCCGCGGCAGATATTGAACTCCGGGAGTGGAAGGCTGCACCTGTGCAAACCGGCCGTCTTTCTGCTCAAAGAAAAAGCCCGTCGAGGCAGCCACCCACAAGGTCCCGTCCATCCCGACATAGAGATCCTGGATCATCCGCTCGGGCAGCCCTTGCGCCACTCCAAAACTCTGAAATTGGCTTCCGTCGTATCGGTAAAGCCCGTTCTGCGTTCCTACCCATAGAAACCCTGTTCGATCTTGTGCAAGGCTCTGGATATTCAGATTGCCCAGTCCCTGGGTGTACTCGCGAAAACTGTAGCGCTGGGCCTGGCAGGTCACCGCCAACACACAAAGGGTGGCGAGGCCGCTGATCAGCAGCCGGAGTGTTCCCCCAGGTTTGAATGACCTACGCAATAACTTCCCCTCTGGCTGCCTTTCTCGCACGGCCGCCGTTGTGCAGGGTGCCTACCTCGCCAATCGGAAACGTCCGATATTCTCATCGGCACCGTTCGATTGGTCATGCGTGGCGCAATTACCAGTGGAATTACTATAGAGATTACTCTTGGAACGCGAAATCACACAAAGGTCGAAAGCGATAGTTCATTGGTGCTGTGCGTTCTTAGAGTTAGGGACAGGTTACCGGTGCGCATCAAAGGCAGAATTTACTTGGATTCTGGAGGCTTTTTGTCTCAAAAAGCGGTCAGCTTTGAGAGAACCATAGATCCCGGTGCCTGCAAGTTAAATACTCAATCGCTTTTTCCAAATCGGAGAAGCCGAAGCGCCGCAGGCCTTGAAAGCCCGGGCCGAAGCGCCGCAAGCGTTCACCCTTGTGGAAATCGAGGTCGACCGTGAACCGGCTTCGCGTTTTTCATTAAACGAGGGGGAATGAAAAGGCCTTCGAGGAGAACGAAAGGGACTTTTAGTCGCAAACAAGAGCGGTTTCCGGAAAACCAGACGCATCTCCCGGTTCCTCTTCACTGCCCAATGTCGAGCCAGTTTCCTGCTGCGCCAGGAAAAATGCGTCCACCTGGCCGAGTACTTCCGCACCGGTCCGCACCTGATAAATGGCCGCACGCAGCTTCGCCCCACCCGGAACACCGTGGGTAAACCAGGAGGCAAACTGCTTCATCTTGCCCGCGGTTTCGCCCATGCGCGCAGCCTTCACCGGGGTCCCCCACAACGGGTCCTTGTTGTTGGGGTGGTTGGGCAACGCCTGGCTCGCCTCAGCCTCCGCCAGCAGCATCTGGAAATAAGTCCGGATCAAGCGATACCGATCCTCCACCGTTGGGCGCTCATAGCTCCCGGTAGCGGTATATTGAGCGATCTGCCTGAAAATCCAAGGGTTTGCCGGAGCCGCACGCCCGATCATCACGCCATCGCATCCGGTCTGGGCTACCATCGCCGCCGCATCTTCCGGCGTGCGAATATCGCCGTTCCCGGTTACAGGAATTCCCACTGCCTGTTTCACCGCGGCAATCCATTCCCACTGCGCCTGCCCGCTGTATCCTTGTTCGCGGGTCCGTGCATGAAGCGCCAATCCGTTTAGCCCCTCGGCCTCCGCCATCCGCGCCAGCTCCACGCAAACAATCTGCTCGTCGTTCCACCCCATCCGGAACTTCACGGTGAAGGGAATTGTCACCGCCGAGCGAATCGCTCGAAATATCTCGCCAATCTTGGGCAGGTCCCTCAGCAACCCCGAACCGCCATTGCACCCCACCACGCGCTTGGCTGGGCACCCGAGGTTCAAGTCGATCAGGTCGAACCCCGTGTCCTGCACGATCCGAGCCGCATCCGCCAGCGTCTCTGCATTCGAACCGAATAGCTGCGCTCCGATGGGGTGCTCGTCGTCATCGAAAGTCAGGTAGCGCCGCCGCTTCGATTCCCGCATCCGCGACAACCCATCGGCCGACGTGAACTCCGTCATCAGCAGCCCGCACCCCGACTGCGCATTCGTGACCGCCGCATCAATTTCCAACTCGCTGGGTGCCCCAGGTCTCGAGTCTGAGACCTGGGAGACCAGTTCGATTCCGCCGGCGGACGATGGCTGACTAGAAAACAAACTCGCATGGCGAATAAACCGCCGGAACACCGTATCCGTCACTCCGGCCATCGGCGCCAGCACGGTAGCCGGGGATACCAGAACCGACCCGAGGCGCATCTCCGCCGGTACCCGCGTTCCCGCAGGCATCTCGT
Source organism: Terriglobia bacterium (assembly GCA_049519635.1). Classification (GTDB taxonomy): domain Bacteria; phylum Acidobacteriota; class Terriglobia; order UBA7540; family UBA7540; genus Bog-366. Next base: position 2,391 of record JBEKQO010000449.1, read on the forward strand.
GCTCCCTGGGGTTGTCCCAGTTCTTCTTCACCGTGAATCCCTTGCCAGCCATAAACGCCTCTAGCTGTCAGCCGCTTTCCCAAAACAAACGTGGGCCCCCGCCGCAGCGGAGGCCCACTCATTCCGTAAGCCGCAGCACCGTTACTTCGCGGCCGTCGCCTCGCCCGCCTTGGCATATTTCCGCCGGAAGCGCTCCACGCGTCCAGCCGTATCCACCAGCCTCTGTTTGCCGGTAAAGAACGGGTGGCAAACCGAGCAGATTTCCACGTGAATGTCGCCCTTGTGGGTCGAACGGGTCTCAAAGTTGTTTCCGCAGGCGCACATGACACGCACCGCGTCGTAATTGGGATGAATCTTTTCCTTGGGCATCTCGAAGACAGACCTTTCCTGCAGTTCTTTCTATTGTAAGTTGATTCCGAACCAGGCGCAAACGATGCAATCCCCGTACCTGCTCCTCGTCACTGACAGCTGCCCACTGTCAGCTGTCTACTGTTCCGAAGGAACAAAGACTGCCGCAGAGGCGTATTTCAAGACAAATGAACGCCACGACCAAACCGCCTGCTCGCGATGATTTCCTGACGTCCCGCCTCTTCAACCTCATCGGCGGGATCGAGGGCCTCGACCCGCAGTTGCCGCCGGTCATCATTCCGTGGGTCATTCAACATCCGCGCTACCTTCCAGGATTCCTCCGCCTAGCCCACACCCTGAAGCAATCACACCGGGTCCGCGCCCGTGCACTGGCCGACGGCGTGCGCGTGCCACCTTTCCTCGTTCTCAGCGTCACTTCCAAATGCAACCTCCGCTGCACCGGCTGCTACGCCGGAGCCATCGGAACCGTCACTTCCGCGCCCGCGCAACCCGGACTCGGCCTCCGCGACTGGTACTCCGTAGTCGACGAAGCGGTTCGGCTCGGTGTGACGGCCTTCATGATCGCGGGCGGCGAACCATTCTTGCTGCCGGGCATCGTGAACCTGTTCCGCGACCACCCCGACCGCCTCTTCCTCGTCTTCACCAACGGCACCGCCCTGCAGCCCAGCGATTATGCAATCCTCAAGAACTGCTCCAACACCGTCATCGTGGTCAGCCTCGAAGGCGATCGCGACCTGACTGACCTGCGCCGTGGCCGTGGTGTCTATGAGAAAGCCCTCGGCTCCCTCGACCGCCTCCAGCAGGCCGGCGTTCTGACCGGCATCGCCGTGACCATAGCGCTGGCAAACATCGAGTACTGGACCGACCCGCGCAACATCGACCAGCTCATCGCCCACAGCGGCCCCCTGGCTATGTTCATCGAGCAAATCCCTACGGTTCCTACCAATCCAGCTCCCATCAGTCCAGTCCCCACAGGCAGTTGCGCCAGCGGCACGTTGCTAACTGAGGAACAGCGCACCCGCTTCCGCAAGACCGTCGTCGAGTATCGGGATCGTGCCACTGGAGGCGCCTACATCATCCACTCGCCCGGAGATGAAGAAGCACTCGGCGGCTGTGTCTCCGCAGGCCGCGGATTCGCCCATGTGAATCCCAGCGGCGACGTCACCGCATGTCCCGTGTCCGCGCTGGCCACCCATAACGTCAGAACCTCAAACCTGCGCGAAGCTCTCGCCAGCCCGCTCTTTTCCATGATCCGCGAAAACGCCCATCTGCTCGAGACGGAGGGCCATCCATGCGGCCTCTCCGCCCATGCAGAAGAATTGGAAACCATGACCAAGGATCTCGGCGCCTATCGCACCAGCGAGCCGGAACCGGAAGCCAGCAGAAAGCAATGGCCAGTCACAATCCACTGACCTGCAGCAGGTCGCTTTTCGTTTGATCCTGTACCAACTCCGTGCCCCATCCTTTCGCCTTCTTTCTGGCGAAAGGGTGGGATAGCATGAACCTAGACACGCGAGATT
>JBEKQO010000450.1:0-4174 GCA_049519635.1 Terriglobia bacterium
GGGGCTGGCCGATCAGCAGCAAGGTGAGGTAGTGGGAGGAGTCCATGTCGAAGTTGAGCAGCAGGGGGAGCTGTTCCCGAGCGGCATGGGGCAGCAATTGGGCCTCGTCACAGAGGAGGATGCCCTCCTCGGCCGGTCGGAGGAGGCGCGCAAACTCCTGGACCAAACCCTGAAGCAAACTCGGCAGTTGCACCTGCCGCTGGAACAGATTCAAGCCTTAATTGTGATGGGGCAAGTCGCAGCAGCGGTTGGCGACCCGACCCCAGTTGATCTACTCGAATGTGCCAGCCCTAGCGACGTTACTGCACTTGTGCCAAGGCTGATAGCGCAATTCGGCCGCCTATTGCAGGCGTGGCCACAACTCGTCGACGCCACGAGGGATTTGCAGTTGCGTGGCACGCGTCTGGCCTTGTCCGTTCGGCCTTCGCCGACCGCGGCCTGATCTTGATTGCAAGAACTTGAAAGTGCGATTAGGAATGCTACTTCGAGTTAGCCGTTGCTTGTGATGGACCAGCTAGACAATCGAGGAGATGGAGAGTAGCCTTCACTTCGAGTGCTCGGGCCTGCGAAGATCCTCGACGCAATTGGCCAGAGATTGCGTTGTGTCCACCTACCGATTAGCAGAGGGCCTGTGTGTGCGCCCCGGCGCGACAGGGCCGCAAGAGAGTCAATGGATGCATAAGGTAACGATGTGGGCGTGAGTGCACAGAGAACACGAGCTACGAGACGAGCTTCGGGCACCGCAGGTAACTCTGATGGTGGTATGCCGATTGGGAAAGGCCGCGCGAGGGGGACTTGTGTAACATGACGTTTGAGGATGGCAGACGCAGCTCGCGAACAGGATAGGCGAGGCGGCGGGTGTCAAAAATAGAGCGGCTCTGGCTGTGATGTTGCATGCCGTAGCGCTAGGCGGATGAACACAAATGCCGCACTTGCGGGCGAAGCCAAACGATGTGCCGTGTGCGATTCCGGCGGCAGGCAGGGTGGGAACGAGAGTGCAGCTTCGGAAGCAGTGGGGGTGTTATGCGTTATGCTTATAGAGTCTTGAGGAGAGACATCACTGTGACCGTTGTTGCCATAATGTCACTTTCGCTCGGAATCGGTGCGAATTCGACCGTTTTCAGCATCGTCGATGGTGTCTTTTTGCGACAATTACCCGTGAGAGAACCTCATCGACTCGTGAAGGTTTTTACGGCAAGCGAGCAGGACACAGAGAGTGAATCTTCATATGCAGACTATCTCGACCTCAGATCTCAGAACAGCGTGTTCACAGCGCTGGCTGCTTATGCGGATAAGGGCGCCGTTCTCAGCGTGAACGGTCAATCCGAACTTGTCCCAGTGGAAGTGGTTTCAGAAGACTTCTTTTCTGTATTAGGCGTAAAGGCAGCAAATGGAAATGTGGTTTATCCGGTAGCCCACCAAGGCCCTGAACAGGACTGTCCAGTGGTCATCAGCAATCGCCTGTGGCATAGGCGCCTCGCTGGCGACCGGAGCGTCCCGGGTAAAGCCATTACTTTGAATGGTAAGCCCGCGGTAATAGTTGGCGTGACTCCTCCAGAGTTCCATGGAATGGAACGCTATTTGTTTACAGATGTTTGGATCCCAACATCAAGTTGGGAGATTCTTACGCCGAGCGCAAAATGGGATTTGTCGGCTCGGGCCAGCCGGGAGTATTGGATCGTGGGTCGGCTCAAGGACGGTGTTGGCATCGTCGAAGTCCGATCACAGCTGGGGACTCTTGGTGCCCGGCTCGCTGCCGCCTATCCGACTACCAACAAACGAATACGGTTCACGGCGGCGTCCGAAGAGGAAAGAGCCCGCCGGTCTGCGGTCCCCAGTCTATTTCTACTCACGATAACCGGACTCGTCCTCCTGATCTGTTGTTCAAACGTCGCTAACCTTCTCTTGGCACATGGCCAGGCACGGAGCGCTGAAATAGCGATCCGGATGGCGGTCGGAGCCAGCCGGAGTCGCGTCATCTTCCAGTTGGTCTCCGAAAGTACACTACTTGCTTTGATTGGCGCGGCCGCAGGCCTGGCGCTTACTTACGCAATGACTCGTATGTTCCCTCTCTTGGTGCCTCCGATTTCTATGCCGATGGGCTTTGACATTAGACTGGATAATCGCGTTGTGGGCTTCACCCTGTTGGTATCTCTTGTTACCCCCTTGCTGTTCGCTTTGGTTCCAGCGTTCCGCACCTCTCGAGTCCGGTTAGTTTCGGAGCTTAGAGGGGAAACCGCATCTGCAGGGAGAGGCCTAAGTGCACTCTTGCTTCGCCACAGCTTGGTTGTGGGTGAAGTGGCTTTAGCTGTGATTTTGCTGACGGTTGCCAGCCTGGTCATTAGAAGTCTCATGTTTAGTCAGAGGATATATCCCGGTTTTGACACGAGCAAGAACATGCTGTTGGTGTCATTGGCCCCTGAAGTGGCTGGTTTCAATGAAGGTCAGACGACTAGGTTTTATACCTCTCTTGCTGCAAGAATGCGGGCACTTCCCGGAGTTGCCGCGGCGAGCTTCGCAAAGCGGGTGCCGCTTAGTCTTTTTGAGGGCGGGGCGGCGCAAAAGGTGCAGATCCCTGGGCATCAGCCACTCTCCGGTGCGGAGGGCGTAGATATAAGGTACAACATCGTAGGCATGAACTACTTTGGCACAATTGGGACCAGGGTTCTTGAGGGGCGTGAATTCAACCAAATGGACGGACCGACAAGCCCTAAGGTGGTAGTTGTTAGCGAGGCCATGCAGCGCCGATTTTGGCCCGGCGAAAGTGCACTTGGGAAGTGGTTACGTGTCGATGACTCCAACTGGCAAATTATTGGCATAGCTGAAGACACAAAGAACAGCAGCCTGCACGAATCGCCGGAGCCTTACATGTATTTCGCCGCGTTGCAACGGCCGCTCGGTGGTGCCACTTTGTTGGTTAACACAGCGGGCACGCCCGAGTCCATGCTACCGTCTCTCATACGGGCTGCCCGGGAGGAGGACTTGAACGTACCTGTGCTCAAAATTACTACTCTGGACCAGCACCTGCGCACGGCTCTGTATTCCGATCGGATGGCCGCGGGCCTTCTCGGGTGCCTTGCTCTCGTCGGGGTGTTTCTTGCTACTGTGGGTCTTTATGGCGTGGTGTCGTGTTCAGTGAGTCGAAGGACGCACGAAATTGGGATACGCATGGCTTTGGGAGCGCGAACCGCCGACATACTCGCGGAAGTCATCGGGCGGGGCCTTAAACTGGCGTTGTTGGGTACTGTCATCGGGATCTCTGTGGCGTTTTGGAGCACTCGTATGATGGCGAGCATTCTCTACGGTATCTCCCCTAGTGACAGTATCTCATTCCTGACCGGCTCCTGTCTCGTAGTCGCAGTCGCACTCGCAGCTTCATATATCCCGGCCCGACAAGCCACCAAGGTGACCCCCGCAATTGCGCTGCGACACTATTAGCTGTAGAACCCGGATTCCAAGGTATTCGCCATGCATGGGTCGGCGTTGACAGTTCGTCACGAGAGTTGCGCACCAGTGCTAAGCTTTGGTGAACTACACGGACGCACCACGAGCACCAATGCCATCAGCCATGAGTACCAGGAGAGATACTCCCTGTTGGTTCTGGTGGATGCACCACCTTAATGGCACCTGCGGTCCGGCGAAAGATGGCCGTCATATAACATCGGCCCAAAGGATTTGGCTGGCGGCTCGGTCGTCTCTAGTCCTTGGCGCCCAGTACTATACTGTATTCCATCTCTATTGTTACGTAATCCACAAGCACGGCTGAGTGATAAGACCAGTAGAGCTTGCGGGATAGTGGCAGTTTTGAAACGATTTCCGGAATGAGCGACGCCGCGTTTCCACAACCCGCGTCGGTGCCGCCGAGTTGACTTCAAACCTCCTTCCCATGAATAACGGGTCGGGTGATAGGTGAGTGGGAGGCCTATGGAAGCCAAAGCCAGTGCGAGTCGCGGATCTGAGAACCGCTCTAGTCTTGCCGAGAGGCTGGGCTACCCCAAAGGATGCAAGTTATTAATTCTCCATGCTGATGATCTGGGGTTGGCCCACGCGGTAACCCTTCCATTCAGCGAACAAGAAATGGCCCGCATACTCGCGGCGTGCGAGATTTGTAGCAAGGGTTACAAGGGACCGCATTACACCCGAGCGGAGAACAGGCTGAGGATCAGAGCCTTCA
>JBEKQO010000451.1:0-4144 GCA_049519635.1 Terriglobia bacterium
CGCAGCAGCGTGGCGCCGCTGTAACCTTCATCTTGGAAGCACCACTCGGCTGGAACTTTGTACTCGTGGGCTTGGGCATAATCCCTCAAGGCTGCCACCTGGCTGGTGATCGTGTGGTTCTCAACGCGAATGTTTCCGGTTTGAACGCCATAGTCACTGCCCCGGCGCGCGAACCAGGCGACGCGGGCGCTCGCCACCATGGTTTCGTTGGCGTGCAACCCTCATTGACGCAGGTTCCACCAACATGCTTACGTTCGACCAGCGCCGTTCGCAGGCCCGAACCTGCAAGCGCCATACACAAAGGAGTTCCGCCCTGGCCTGAACCGATAACGATCGCCTGGTATTGTTTGGATGCACTCATTCTATCGCGCAACTCGATTATGGTCCGACGTGGATCGGAGTCTGAGTGATAAGGTGGTCGATCCGGCGGCCTTGACAGAAGCGGTGACGCACCATACTTTGGGCAAGCAGAAAAAAGACGAATCCCAAGACGACTACAAACAGGAATGTTCCAATCCCGAACGAGGGTGGCGTTTCTCCTTCAGGGGCCGGGGTTTTCGAATAAGTTGTCATCAGGTCTCCCGCTCAGCCAGGTCCGCGCCTGCCATGGGACCGCCATTTATTTGATCCGTCACAGCCTATTGGCCTCGAAACAATAGCTCTTCAAGAGCCATTCGTCGCACCTGCCACAAGTCGTGCTCTTCCGCATTAACATTCAGCCTGCACTCGCCATCGCCATTAAAGGTCAGGGTCACCTCGAACATCTGATTGCCTTTATCATCCCCGACTAAAATTGCGTGCTCGGCAAGACTGAATATGACTGACCCGCACAAATCTTTGGCCGTTAGAAGAACCGTAAAGTTACCGCCATTCTCTGCAACCGAAAACTCATAAGGGGAATTATTCGGGCGTTGGGCGTTGCGAGTCTTTACGTCCTCTCCAACTTGTAACCTGAGGTCCTTAAAAACCTTCGGTAGAGAGCATGAGGAACGTGCAGTTACCCAGTCGAACTTTGACAAATCCTTCTCCACTTTGTCGTCCACGTTTTCACCTCCAACTAACTGTGAAATATCTCTTGGATCTTGCCGGCGAGCTCAAAATCGAGCTTGCTGAGGCCGCCGAGAGTGTCGGTGGTAAGGTCCACGGTCACTTTATTTCACGCGTTGGACCATTCCGGATGATGGTTCATGGACTCCGCCGCAAGCGCCACGGCAGTTATGTGACTAAAGGCGTGGGAAAATTCGCGACAGGTGAATGTGCGATGCAGCTTCCCGCATTTCAAACTCCAGCCTTTCAGTTTGGTGATCTCCGTAGCGATTTTCTCGTCGTTCAATTGTTGTATGGCCATAGCATCTCTCCGATAAGATTACAGGCCCCCACGGATCCCGCGCACGTGAGTGGAATCTCGTTAATGACCCGCTTTGTCCGATCACTTCGCACCCAATTAAGCCGTGCCAGGCTTTTGGTTTGAACCAACTACAAGACCATTAAACTGGGGCGTGCCGGCGAGATGAGCGCTTCTAGACGTTGCAGTCGTCGGCTTACCCTTGTCTTCTGATCGCTGGCTATGCCCGTTCCGAATCAAAACTATCAGATCAGAACTGGGGCGTCTGTTCAAAAGCGCTCCATCTTGTGGGCAATATTAAACAAACCCGTTTTAGGGCGGGGAAACTTCCTTCGCGTATGTTCTTTTCTGCGCCATTCGTAGCCACCGCGTTCAGTCGACGGTCGCGTGCGCTCGCCGAAGCGGACCTTGGCGCCCGCAACGTGACGAAAAGGATGGAGTGGAGAGATAATCTCTCTCGCCGCGTGTGAAGGTGATGTCGAACGAGAGAATTCGTCGAGGAACGTGATATCAACGAGGTGAGTTGAGGACCGTGAGAAATCGCAGCTTCGTTCGTACAGACTCGGCTCAGTTGGTCATCCTTCAGCGCATGATTTCTCCCTGAAAGGCCATGTCGCGTGCCCCGATCATCAGAGGTACGAAGTAGGTCGCAAACCCGAACAGAATCGGCATCGGACACGGGCGTTCCCTATCCGAAGTGGATGGTTCTTCAGCTTGACACTGCGGAGGATCCCCGTTCGAAGGTTCTCTATCCTGAGCGCTACAAGGATGGTGGGGCGTGGAAGGACCTGCGCGGAACGCGGTGGTCCGGTTGAGAGTTTTATTCTTGTTCTCGACGGAGGCTGGTGGCAGATTGGGAAAAACCTGCTTCACTAGTCGCTCGACGACATGTTTGGCACCGTTCCAAATTATCAGGTGTCAATGACTCCGTGACGCTGCCGAGAATCGGCGCGCCGCAAACGGGAGAACCCATCCGCAATCTGACGACGCGAATCGAACGTCTGGGTTCTCGCATCTTAGCCAGTGTTGTATTGGCCCCGATTCAGGGGCATCCACAGAGAGGAGCGGACATGATGAATGGCATTATTGGCGCAGGCCAAATCGGCGGCACTCTAACGCGTCGGCTGACTAAACTCGGACATGACGTGTTTCTTGCCAACTCGCGGGGACCTACGTCGCTCGCAGATCTCGCCAGGGAAACCGGAGCGAAGCCTGTCCCTGCGCTAGAGGCGGCACGGGCGGGTGAGGTGGTTGTGGTGACGATCCCGGAGGCGAAGATTCGCGACCTGCCCAGGGACCTGTTCGCCGGCGTACCCGATGATGTAGTCGTCATCGACACGGGCAATTACTACCCGCGGGAGCGCGACGGCCGCATCGGCGAAATCGAAGTGGGAATGGCGGAAAGTCGATGGGTGGCGAACCAGCTCGGATTCGATGCCGTTGATGCGGGTGGCCTTGATGAATCCTGGCGCCAGCAACCGGGCACTCCGGTTTACACAACCGACCTCGATGCCGAGGGAGTGCGGCGCGCACTGGCCCAGGCCAGCAATAAGCGCACACCCAAGCGGCAAGCCACGGAGAACAGCCCCGGCACTTTCGCGAATCCGGCCTGATGCTGTTCTACGCCAGAAAGGACTGTATTCGTGGACAGACGAAGATTCGTGGGGATGATGGGGGCTCTGGGTTTCACGCCTTCGCCCGTAGCGGCGGATGCCGCCGATGCGGCTATTCGACGAGGGGAAGATGGAGGAGCCCGGGAGCCGGAGGTGTTGCGGCTCGCGCGCAATGGCTGGATGCCAAACAACGAACGCCTTCCCGTGCTGCTTTATCGCGGCGTCCACGACCTGCGGGGCGCCGATCCCCCGGCGCGCTTCGAGGGATTGTTTACACGCAAAGGCTGGCCGCCTCAATGGAGAGACGGAGTGTACGACTTCCATCACTATCATTCGACGGCGCATGAGGTGCTCGGGTTCGCCGGCGGTTTTGCGCGGCTGATGCTGGGTGGAGAGAACGGACACGAGGTGGTGGTGCAGGCCGGCGATGTTGCGGTGTTACCCACTGGCACAGGTCATTGCCGACTGGAGGCCAGCCGGGATTTCCTCGTGGTCGGCGCCTACCCGCCGGGACAGGAGTGGGATATCTGCAGGCGGGCGCCGGACCCAGAGGCAGTGGCAAGGATGGCAGCGCTGCCGTTCCCGTCAAGCGATCCGGTGTGGGGTAAGCAAGGCGCGCTGCTCAGGCTTTGGGGTGGGTAAGGACAGTTGCAGGCCTTTGCCGTCACCTTGCCGCAAATTGCCACCGCGCGAGAAGCGTAGGGCAAGCCGTGCTCCTACGGCCAGAGTAGCACGGATGCTGTGGTCAGATCAGAGCGTACCTCTGGACGGGGATGAAGGGAAAAGCCAACGGTCGGAGCGACGCTGACGGTGGCTAACCCGGTGTTAAGCGCAAAAATATCGGATTACTTAGCAGGGACCTTGGTCTTGGCACACAAGGCCTCATAATGCGTGCGCCCGCGCTCGTACCCGCGCCGGTACGCATCCTCTATCTCAGCTCCCGGGTGATGACGGTGGAGTTCCTCGATGTGATTGGCCATTTCGGACGCGATCTGATCGAATTCCTTGCATCGGCTTTTGGCATGTAACGCAGCTTCGAATCCGAGCCGATAGAATTTTTCTTGTTTGTCGAAATTCTTGTTCAGTTTCAAATAGTGTTCTTGTTCCGCGCTCCGCAAACCAATCCACCATTCGTCCCGTGCGGCATCAACCGTTTCCGCTCCCTCCGCCTTGAGCAATTCGTGGG
>JBEKQO010000452.1:0-4809 GCA_049519635.1 Terriglobia bacterium
CGTGACATCATGCCGACTTGGTATGTCGCCGACAATGTATCTTGGGTGCACGGCATCCATTCGATCAATGCCGGCATGATGCTATACCGCAATCGAATCAACGAACTGCAAAACTTCTTTACCGGGGGAGCGCTCAGCTTCAGCGGACAATTTACGGGCGATGGCGCTGCTGACTTCCTTCTGGGGGATGCCAGCAGCTATGAACAAATCGAAGCCTTGACCTCGCGGCTCCATCAAACCCTGCCCTCCGTTTATGTGCAAGATGATATCAAGGTGAGCCGGAGGGTTACGGTCAATGTGGGGTTGCGCTGGGATCCGATTACCGGCTACAACTCGGAAGATAGCCAACTGGCAACATTTCGGCCGGGGGCGCAATCCACGCTGTTTCCCCTCGCCACGCCCGGTATGTTGTACCCAGGCGACGGTGGTCTTCCCTTCAACATTGTCGGTTCTCGTCGTGACAACTTTGCCCCGCGCGTAGGAATTGCCTGGGACGTGTTCGGAACGGGAAAAACCTCCATCCGTGCAGGTGCGGGCACTTACTTTATTCCCTTGACCCGCGGAATCACCTTCAACCGTTTCACCCTCATCCAGCCCTTCGTAGTCGACCTGACCGTTAAAGCTCCGAACGCCGCCAACATCTGGGCTGGCGCTCCCTACAATGGCGTTGATCCGTTTCCGCGGCCCATGGCCGGCAATTTAGCGGGTCTCAAACAACTACCTTTCTTGGACTATGCCGGGGAGAGCGCCTTGGCGTTGCCGTTCAAGAGCGAGACGGCCGAGGAATGGAGTTTTTCAATTCAACAGCAACTATGGCGAAACGCCATCCTTGAGGCAGATTACTCGGGCTCGTCGGGGTCGCACTTGACGACTTCTGTGGACAGCAACCCGGCGATCTACGGCTCGGGGGCCACCCTTGCGAACACGCAGTCCAGGCTTCTCGACCCACTGATTGGTCCCATTAACACCATTGGCGATATATTAGGTTCTAACTACAACTCCTTGCAGATCAGTTTTCTGCAACGCTTTTCCCATGGCGTCAGCGTACAAAGCTACTACACCTATTCGAAGGCGCTGGGGAGTACCGGTTCGGAAGGGGAAGGCAGTAATGGCCCTCGCGATCCCTTCGACTACGGGCTTGATTACGGCCCCCTTTACTTCGACCTTAAAGACAATTGGGTGACCTCAATGCTTTACCAGCCCCCGCCATTTCTGACGTCTTCCAGCCCGTTCGTCCGCACTCTGGCGAATGGTTGGGGCCTCACCGGTATCATTACGGTACAGAGTGGGCCGCCACTTGATCTCCAGTCCGGTGTGGACAATTCGCTCAGCGATATCGGCAGTGATACTCCCGATCAAGTCGGAAGCTGGCAGATTTCCGGAGGTCGAAGCAAGGCGCAGCAGATCGCTGAGTGGTTCAATCCCGCGGCGTTTGTCCCAAATGCCATCGGCACGTTCGGTAATGTGGGAAGGGATTCTCTCCGCAGTCCTGGTTTTTGGAATTGGGATATGGCGGCGTTGCGAAGCTTCACTCCTCGGGAGGGGTGGCGCATTGAATTTAGAGCCTCATTCTACAACATATTCAATCACGCCAATCTGGGCGCGCCGGGCAATACCCAGAATTCGCCTTCGTTTGGGGAGATATTGTCTACGTCTACTCCGCGGAATATCGAGTTTAGCTTGCGGCTTTCGTTTTAGTGTGGGTACGCTGGCCGCACTGGTGCTCAACCAGTGCGGCCAGGGGTTGACCTTCATGGTGGGGGCCGATGGCTAATCGATCCAGAAGGCAGAGGACGATTCGGGCGCTGCGCCGTGAACCTGTCGACGGCTTGCCAACAACGACGAACTACACCGTTGCCGAGGGAGAACTCTTGTCTAGGAACTTCCGCGTTTCCGTCTCCGCGCATCCCGAATAACTCGACAACCATATGCTTTGCGTCAATTCAATAGGTTAGCGCGGCTTTCTCATTATGGATCTGGAAGGGCGGGGCTTGACAGGCTGCGGAAAAAGGGCCCTGTCACGCAGAGCGCAGCGAAGCATCTGCAGTATCTCCTTGAAAACAAATCAATGCAGATCCTTCGCTGCGCTCTCGGCAGAAACTCGACACGTAAGTCCTTGGAATTCAGCAGGTGTAGCGCGGACCTGTTTTTTAGGTCCGCGGCTCGTGCCCGACGGACAAGGAAAAGCCGCGAACCTAAAAAACAGGTCCGCGCTACCCATTCCTCGACCTGAGTTTCTGCCGATCATGGGCAGCCGAACGGCTGTCAATGCTCAGGATGACAGCACGGGAGGCGCTTTCCCGCAGCCTGTAAAGCCTCGCCCTTCCAGAACTGCGGTGAAAAATCCGGGCTAAGAGGCAGCACGAGAACCGAGTAGCCCTGCTTTCTCCGGGTCTCCAACGGGAAGGAGCAAAGGCATGCGAATTCCAAAATCAGCAGGATGGAATCATGCATGGAGGATTGTCACTATCGTCCTGTTGTTTATCGCCGCTACTGCGCTGGGGCATGCGGGGTCAGACGAAGCCGCGAGGTTTATTCTGACCCCCGAGCCTGGACCGGCGCCGAAAATCAATGGACCGAAAGTTTATGGCGCCCGACCGGGCCACCCCTTGGTATACCGCATCCCTTGCACGGGCGTCCGGCCCATCCGTTTTTCCGCGGAGGGTCTGCCCCCCTCGCTTCGCCTGGACGGCAGCACGGGCAACATCACTGGCAGCGTGCCCGAGCAACGAGGCGAATATGCAATTACGCTTTACGCCTCCAATGAGAAAGGGATCGACGGGCGAGCATTCAAGCTTGTCGTCGGTGACACCTTGGCCCTGACACCCCCAATGGGGTGGAACGACTGGTATACCTACTACGACAGAATCACAGAGAAAGTGATCCGGGAGGCGGCCGACGCCTTGATTGCTTCGGGGATGGCGGACTTTGGCTATGCCTACGTCGACATCGATGGCTGTTGGACCATGAAACCCGGATCCACAGATCCGGCGCTCAGCGGCACACCGCGCGATGCGGCCGGTAACCTTCGCCCGAATCTTCGGTTCAACAACATGAAGGCGCTCACGGATTATATTCACGCCAAGGGGCTGAAAGCAGGCATCTACTCGTCGCCGGGACCCGTGGATTGTGCGGGCTACGCCACATCGTGGGGTCATGAGGAGGCCGACGGAGGGACCTTTGCCCACTGGGGCTTTGATTTCCTGAAATACGATTGGTGCTCCTACGGCAAGGTGGCCCCCCACACGACACTTGAAGATTACCAGCGGCCCTACCGGCTGATGGGAGGAATCCTCACAAAGCTCGACCGCGATATTGTCTTCAATATGTGCCAATATGGCATGTCCGATGTCTGGAACTGGGGAGCAGATGTCGGGGGAAATCTTTGGCGCACGACGGGAGACCTCGGGGCGGTAAAAGGCCATCAATTGCCAGGGTTCTACCAGATTGGTTTTGCCAACGCGGAGCACTTCGCCGCCGCGGGCCCAGGACACTGGAATGATCCGGATTACCTTTTGATCGGCTATGTCGGAAACGCTTTCCATGATCAAGACCCACCCAAGCTGACCCCGCTGACCCCCGATGAGCAGTACAGCTACATGTCGATGTGGTCGCTGATGGCCGCGCCGCTGTTTTACTCTGGCGTGATGAGCCACCTGGATGCCTTTACCCTGAACGTTCTCTGTAACTCGGAGGTCATCGACATTGACCAGGATGTGCTGGGGAAGCAGGCGGGGATTGTGAGGCACAACGCCAACGAATTTGTTCTCGCGAAACCGCTCGAAGACGGCGCGCTTGTCGTGGGGCTATTCAACCTGACAGCGACAAAGGAGAAGCTAGCGGTAAAGTGGGCGGAACTCGGTCTGAAGGGGCATTTCCACATTCGCGATGTCTGGCGGCAAAAGGATATCGGCGATGCCGCTGAGGAATTTTCCACCGAGGTGGGTCCGCACGGCGTGGCCCTTATCCATCTGATACATGTCGACTAGTATGACTATGTTAAGTAAGTCTTGCATTTCTCCGTCACAGGATTTAGTATGGGCGCATGAAGCCCATACCCTGGAATGCTAGACTTTGGAAAGAAAGCGTGACGCAATTCCTGGCGTTCAATTCCTGGCGTTTTTGAATCCGCTGATTGCCGGACTGGGCCGAAGTGAACGGCGCGTGGCGGCCACTCGCTACGTGGAGGGCCTGCTGATGCCGGGTCAGCGCAAATCGATCATCCCCATGGCGGAGCGGCTGGGCGTGGACGCACAAAGTCTGCAACAGTTTGTTACCGACAGCCCCTGGAAGGAGGAAGAGTTGTGGCGGGCGATCCGGCAGGAGATCATTCCGCCCTTGGAGCCGCTGGAAGCCTGGGTGGTGGATGAAACCGGTTGGGTCAAGCAGGGCTCGCACTCGGTGGGAGTTGCGCATCAATATTGTGGGGCGGTGGGCAAGCAGGCCAACTGTCAGGTAAGCGTGGAAGTGGTGGTGAGCGACGGGGGGATCGCGGCGCCGGTGGGCGGGCGGCTGTATCTGCCCGAGCGCTGGACCGCCGACCGGGAGCGCTGCCAGGCCGCCGGCGTCCCGGAGGAAGTGCGGTTTGCCACCAAGCCGGAGCTGGCGCTGGAGATCCTGCGCCAAGCGCGGCGCGACGGAGTTCCTCCGGCCCCCGTCTTGGGGGACAGCGCCTACGGCAACAACACGGAATTTCGCGCCGGGGTGCGCGACCTGGACCTGGAGTTTTTTCTGCAAGTCGACGGGCAGGCGCTCAAGGGATGGGACCGCGAGGTGCGGACCGAGGTCAAGCGGGTTCGCCGTTATGTC
>JBEKQO010000453.1:0-4093 GCA_049519635.1 Terriglobia bacterium
CCCACCTTGACCTGCCTTATAACCCCTGCCTCAACTCCCACCACCACCCTGGAGCGCTGGCACGTCGCTGCGCTTTGGACCGACGCAAACTTGCCGGCGCTCCAGCCCCACCGACTTCGCTGCGCACTGCCTTCCAGGTTTTCGCAGATGATTGAGCTCGAAAATGCAAGTCAAGCGGGTCTGCGCCACTTTGTCTCTGTTGAGTGGGCTTGCACGCAAGAAAGGTCTCCCGCCATCCAAGCATGAGCGTCAAAGATGACGCTGCTGACCACAACCACGGTTTGGCGACCGCCAAAGTGGATTGGGATGCGTAGGGTGCGGTTCACGACGACGGCAGGATTGGTGATTGAGTTGGTGGAAGCCCGCTCACGCCGGGTCCCGTTCCCTGGCGGTAGTGTTCGTGAATCTTGGGCACCACAGGCTCAAGCTTCTTGTGGGACTCCTCAAGGAAATTGAGAATGGCTGCGGTCTGGTCGGTCTCTTTTATGAAATCCTTTAGTGGCTTTCGGCGAAACAGTAATACACGTTTCGGATTCTCAGCATTGTCCACCTCAAAGAATGGAGCACTTAGGCCTGTGTTAAGTCGCCTAGCCTCTTCAACGATGAATCCCCTCAACTTTTCAGGCCGCCAGACATCTACATAGGCAATACACTCGGGTTGGCCCGGTTTCAGAGGTCGCACCAGCCCCTTGTGTGGTGGACCAAATCTGAACCCGACGAAGTACCATCTGTCGCTCTTGTCGGGTGTAGCGTCGGCGGGGCAGGACCAAAGCAGCCCTTTGTAACTCCGGTAATTCTTATGGCCTCCCCCATCGCCCGTGGGATACACACCGTGGGCTTGGAATCGGCCATCTTCGACCCACGCAGGCTTCTTAAGTCTGCTTTGGAGTCGAGTCAACATTGCCGTTGCCTTCTCGTGAAAGGCTTCGTCGAGCTTGGCGCCCGCCTCGAAGGGGCGAACCGGCCCCATCTTGTGGTGCTCCATAAATTCAAGAACACTTTCGACGAGACATTTGCACTTATATGTTTGCCTTTTGCTCTCCCAGCAGTCAGCGACCTCTCCCCACAGAATCTCCCCTTTGAAGAACTTTGGTGGGTCCTTGAAGGGCGTTTGTTCCAAGATTTTGTTGCGGTCCCTGCAGGCCAGAAGCAGGTATGCTTTCCTACGCTTCCGGACATACCTCAGATATCGCTTAAGCTGGCTCGGCTTCAGCTTGGCATCAACCTTATTCTCGACAAGTAGCTCTTTCCTGCCTGAGCTCAGCACGAGGTCGAAACGTAGGGTGTCAGTACCGAGGTGTCTCACCACTTGCCTACCCACCGTACAAACACGAAAACTTTTGGCCTCGCCCCCAATGGCTGCGTCCAAAAAGTCGTTGCGGGCATCAGAGTCCCGTGCTAGGAGATCCGCGATCAATTCGGTAAGGAAGTCTTCAGTACGTCCTATTCCCGGCGTGGTATATTGTTTTTCCAGGCGTACAAACAGGTTCTCGGAGATCATCCACGCTCCTTTCCAGGCGTATCGTGAGTCTTGGCTGCGAACCTTCGATAGACCTTCGCAAGTTTCTCCACTTCGGCGCCGATTTCCTTTGCAAGTTCAATGGGACTAACAACGGTGGCTTCCACTCCAAAGCCAATTAGCCAAAATTTGACTTCACCCAAGTCGGCGACCTTGAGCGTCAGGATGATACTCCCGTCCGACTCGGTTTCAATCTTCTGACTCGGGTGCCAGGTACGCTCACGGATGTATGGCGACTGCGAGGCGGAAAAGCGAATCTTCACCTCCTGCGTCTCACCCCAAATCATATTGAAGGCCGTTTGGGTGAAAGCCTCGAAGTCGAAGTCTTCCGGAATCTCGAAGCGGCGGTTGGTAAGCGACACCGAACGGATACGATCCACTGCGAACACCCGCATGTCGTTGCGCAAATGATCGTGTCCAACCACATAGAGCGCGTTGTTGACGTACCAAAGGCGGTAGGGATCGAGTTCGCGCTCGGTCGGCTTCGAATCACGCGGACTTTGGTAGGTCAGCCGGACGCGATACTTGTGAAACACCGCGCGAGTCACCACCTCGATGGTCTGTTTTGACCGGCTGTAATCCTTGAACCCGAATGTGCGCACGGCCACCGCGTTCTCAAGGCCGCGCAGGAACCTGTGTCCCGCAGGCGGTAGTTGTGAACCGATCTTCCGCGTCGCGCTCTCCAACGATTCGTAAATCGCCGTTCCCTGGAGCAGCCTGAAGAGTCCTTTACTGAAGTAGAGTGCCATCTGCTCCGTGAGGGAGAGGGAAAGCGGAGCTTCGGCGTGAAATCCTTCCATGAAATGCCAGAACACCGTTCCATTTCGCATGTCCGAGGTAACGGGGAAACCGGCCGCCGTCAGGACCTCGATATCGCGCTGGACGGTGCGCTTGGTAACACCCAACTCACCACAAAGCTGGGCGAGAGTTCGTCCCACACGTCCGGCCAGAAGCTGGACGAGTTTCCATTGGCGAGTAAGTTGGTTTCCGCGTGGCACGGTCTTACCCCTAAGAAATGCGTGGGCCTTCGGGGAGTGAGCGGAGGCATTCTACCACCCGCTTCTCCCCGCAAGCAAAATCAACTTACCCTGCATCAGACCGCGTGGCCGCAGCGCTCGACGTAAAGCGCATCGGCATCTATCTTCAGCTTGCGCAGGGCGTGGCGTTCCGGCCAGGGCAGCCGGCCGAATCGTGAGACATAACCAACGGTAGCTTTCTCTGCCTCCTCAGTCATGTGGAGCTCCACATAGGCCTGAATGAGGTTCTCCAAGGGAAGAGCATAATCGAATAGGTCGCCCATGGGGCCGACGCTCTTGACTCTGGCCGCACGCTCAAACCACGGCACGGCCCGGGCAAATTCTCCCTTCCGGAAGAGCGACCAGCCGATGTTATTCCAGCAGTCCCGTAGGCAATCTTTGCAGATCGTCTCGGGATGCTCCAGTCCGGCTTCGAGCTCCTTCGCCGCCTCCTCTTCAAATCCCAGTTTCCAGAGCACGTTGGCATACCGAAACCGCGTCTCGGAGTCGGAGGGATCGCTTTCAACCGCTGCCCGCAGACCCGGGAGCCTACCTTCCTCCTCGGCCAGGATTCGGTTGACCTCCTTCAGGCTGTCAAAGATGTCCGCCAGCGCCTCGGCTTCCACATCCTCGGGTGCGGTTTTTAGTGCTTGATGGTAAAAGTGACGAGCTCGCCGGGGTTCGCCCCCATACTGTGCCCGGCAGGCTTCCTCCCACGCCGCATAGAATCCTTCGGCGTTTGCCCTCACCGCGCCGAATTGCTGAGCTGGGGTTCGCGGGGGCTTGGCGATTTTGAGAACGTATTCCCCAACTCCTTGCCGGATGGTCCCTGTTTGCTCCATCCATCACCTCCCAAGTGATGCTTGATCCCGATGAAGCCAGCATAGCAGGCGGGTATGTCAGGGGTGGTCGTTCCATATGGCCGGCGCGTGCCCAAGAACACGATTCCCCCCAGAGCATCAGCGGGGCATTTTGTCCTCAATAAGGTAGCGACCTTCCCTGACACACCTTGGGTGTATTCTCTTGGGCAACCGGACGGACAGTTAAGGTGCCAGTTCAAAGCGAATCGCCCGCCCTGGTTATTCAGGAGGTCTATGGGGATTTCCAAGTCGAAATTTATGGCCGGATGGCAGTGCCTGAAGCGTCTGTACCTGGAGGTTCACCAGCCCGATTTGGCAGGAGAGCCTGATGAACAAACCATGGCGGTCTTCGAGCAGGGCCACGAAGTGGGCCGATGGGCGTAGAAGGCATTTCCCGGGGGAGTGCTGATCGAGGCGGGGCACGAGGAAATAGGTAAAGCTCTCCGGCAAACCGAGCAGGCGGTAGCGGACAAGCAACATCCCGCCATTTTCGAGGCGACTTTCACGCACGACAACATCCTGGCGAGAGTTGACATCCTGGAAAGACTGCCCCGGAATAAGTGGCGCCTCATTGAGGTGAAGTCATCGACCAAGGCCAAGGACTATCACCATTATGACGTAGCCATCCAGCGGCTCATCCTCGAGGGCCTGGGGATGAAGGTCGTTCCATGCCTGATGTACCTGAACCGCGATTACGT
>JBEKQO010000454.1:0-4085 GCA_049519635.1 Terriglobia bacterium
CAAAAGTCGCCTAGCAGAACCCTGGGATCGCGAATCGGCTCTTTTCGCTGTTGGGCAATTAGTTCATCCACTGTCGGATTGGCGTAGAAGTCGCGGCGGGGATCATTGGACCTTTCCATTGCCGTCCTCCTCGTTCAAGTATATCAGTCCCGCCGCGCTCCCCCACTCGATCGAATAAAGCCCCAAGCCTGCTAGACGCGTCGAACGTTTTTTGTACACCCGTCCTGCCCACGATGACGGCGCAACGCACACTGAAACCAGCCCCTCCTACGCCATTAACCCCTACCGTCACTTGTCATTGCTCCGCCGCCGCGCAGCAACCAGTGCCACGTGGTCCAGGATGCGAATAAAGCCTCAAGTCCGCGCGGGATGATGGGTGTACCAAACCCCTAGAGCTCCGCTGAACGGAGGGGCGAGCCAAACAAAGACACTTTCAGATGCAAGAACCTGTTCCGGGCTGATTTCGACGCATTGTCGCAGGGGTGTTCGACCGTTTACCCCCCTACGAACCAGCAGTTAGCGTATGATGACGACATGACGCCGGGTTCACCATCTGCACGCAAACCAACAGCGATATCGGTCTCCGAGAATTTCGCTAGAAGGCCTTTCATGCTGTCAGCCAGAGGAGTAGAGCGGATCTATAACATCGTGGGAGCGCGCCTGGAAGGGAAACCGGCGTTCGATGTGGAATATAGTAACGGAACCAAACTCCGTGATGTCGATCTCGGAAGCCTCCTGAGCGACGAGAACAGCAAACGCCGCTCAATAGAGCGGATCTACTGCTTCTTTGAATCTGCTCAATCTGACAGATTTGATCTGAACTTTGACTCGCATGGCCAAACGCCTATTCAGTTTACCGCTACAAGTACAGACCGCGACCGGGTGTGGCTGACCATCGAAGAGCTTCGCGATTATGTCTCGAATGAGGTCGCGAGTCGCCCACCGAACTGGGTTAAGAAACTTGGTATTCCATGTGCTACCGCCCTGTCCTGCTGGCTACTATTCTGGGATGTACCGTCATCGGTCCAACTGCCGCGTCTCGCGGAAGTCATAAAAAGCCCAGATGCAAGTATCAAACTCAATTATTTATTGCAGCGCCAGTATCAGTATGACTCTGGTGGTTTACCTTTGCCCAGATTTCTGCTTCTAGTTGTCATATTGGGGTTGGGTCTGTTTGCCACGGTGCAAGCGTTGTCGCATGGCGAGGCATTTGCCGCCCTCATCCCTAGGAACCACTTTGCAATAGGAGGAGGCGCAGAACGGTATCAAAGAAGCCTGAAACTGCGGGGCAGGATCATCTGGGGCGTATGCGTAGCCTTGGCTGTGGGTGTACTGGCTAATCTCCTGGTGTTGCTGTTCTTTCCGAAGCCGACATAATTACGAGAATGCGTTACGATCCAGGAGCAGTGCCCATACCAGGACCAGCGAGACGGCAACTACGGCTCCGTACGACGCTGGGATAGAACGGCCCACCGATTCAGGGTTTAGGTATGCCTATGAGTTCAAATTGATCGGGGTTGTATTTGTCTAAGAAGGAATCAGGAACACCGATTAAGCCCTCATAGTCGCAAGGTATTTCCGAAGCCTTACTCACCTCGATTGCGTCGAGATTGTCGTAGCGTGGGTATCCGGCATCAGAATATTTCTTGTAGAGCGGCAGTTGTTCGTGGCGATTCGGGTTGTCCATATTGGTGAACCAGCGAACGCCCTTGACCCTGATGTATTTCCTGCCTTTCTCGTCGATGCGAAAACCTGCTGCTTCTAAGGGATAGTGATCTGGCACGCGAAATTCTCGATCACCGCTATGGATGCTCTCCCCCAACCAGAGTTTATTTTCCGTGATCAGCTTGAAAATCTCTTTGTAATGAAGAGCGTTCATATTCCCGATGATGAGGAACTGCTTGTCGTAGGCAACGAGCTGCGCCACAAATTCGCGGAACAAGGAGAACGGCGGATTAGTAACAACGATGTCCGCCTCTTTCAAAAACGCCACGCACTCGCGGCTTCTGAAGTCACCAGCGTCGTAGATGCCTTCCGCATTGAGCGCCCGTGACGTGTTGGAATCGTGCTTGAGTAGATACTCCACATCGGCGAGGTCAGTCGCGCCACGCCGCTTATGGTCTGGCACCTCGTTGATTTCTATCGCGTAAGGTTCTTTGCCTTCGGGCTTCAGCCCCTCGATGTCGAGGAGCGGCAACTGGCCGCCGACGATGGGCGACTTCACATAGCTCGTCGCAATGAGCTTTTTGAGAGCGACCGTATTGAAGTTGAGTGCGAAATACCTGAAGAAATTGCTCTCAAAGGGGTCGTCGCAGTTGCAGAGTATCGTCTTTCCGCGTAGCTGCGATTTGTAGTGCTTCAGCTCATTTTCGATGTCGCAAAGCTGCGTGTAAAACTCATCCTGCTTGGCTTTCTTTGCGCCTGATAGCGCCAGGTTCCCCGATGCTGAAAGGCTTGCGGCTCGGGGCAGAAATTTATCTTGCTTGGCATTCCCGCGCTTTGCCCAGACTTTGATTTTTTGTTTTGTCGGCCATCGTCATGCCAATTCTATCGGCGATTTCCCCGGGAAGGTTTACGGTAAGGCAGATTTTACGCTGCCGCCTCAGCCGTCTTACCCGTGAGGTCGTCCCACGTCAGCCGCTTCCCAACGATTTGGCGGACTGCCACGTCGAAGCGGTCTTTATCCTCGAATCCCACGCGGTTATTGTAACGGAAAGCCTGTTCGTCAAGGTAACGGAACAGGTGGAACGGCTCGACCGAAGCATACGTGCCGTTGATGCCCCGCTTCAAGAGCGACCAGCCGTGGGATATGCAACAGCCAGCGGACTCAAGGGGTTACGTCGCGCTCCGGGCCACTGCCGACGCATTTCCGCAGGGTTTCGAGCCGCTTCAGCCACTCTACAAGCTGGTTCCAACTCGCAGCGATTAGGGACCCCAAGCAGGCGCCGGCCGCAGAACCGCCTAAGGCCCTCCCCGTGGCGCCCCTATCCGCCAATAACGAATGATGTTCCGGAATGTCGACCGGAACACGCTCCCGCCGACGGAACTGAAGCTCGCCCACGCCGCCGCCGCCCATTGCGATAAGCTCGTCGATGGCGTCTCGCCTCGGTACACACACATCATGCAGCATTCCCGCATCGCCATCGTCGGCGCGCCTCTCGACCTCGGCCAAGGTCGTCGCGGCGTGGACACGGGTCCCTCCGCCATCCGCGCCGCCAATCTGAATAAGCGGCTGGCGGCCCTCGGCTAATCGCGCCGGCGATGGATGCTAGAGCAGGCCGATGCGCCGCTCGATCTCCTGGAATTCGGGTTCGGAGCGCAGGCTATTCCAGGAGGGGTCGCCCTTCAGTCGGATCAGATCGGCGTCGTGTATGCGGAAGTCCTTTTCCAGAGCCGCCAGCGCGGCTTTCTTCCGGCCCAGGCGCATATAAGCCTTCGCGACATATTCGGAGCCGAAATAAAGCCCGCCTCGCGCCGCCTTAGCGGTGGCTATAAATAGCAGGAGTTTCCGCGGTCCGCCGGTCGCGTAGACTGCCCTAACCTTCCGCGCCATTTCCGGATCCCCGTTATGCGACAACACCTGGGCCATCTCATCCGCCGCCGGACCGTACATTTCTCTTTCGAAGTAATACTGCTGGAGAACCCAATGGGCGGGAGCAAAAGATGGATTCACCGCGAGAACCTCCTGGTATTCGGAAAACGCCGCGTCGTACTGGCGGGCGAAGAAGTAAGCGAAGCCAAGATCGGTCTTCACGATCAAGGATAAGGGGTCGAGTTCTTGCGCGCGTTTCAATTCGGCGATGGCTTCGGCGTGGCGCCCGAGGGGTGACAGATATAGGTTGCCATGCCAGTGGTGGGCCAGGGCGTAATTCGGATTCAGAGCCAGCGCGCGTTGGAATTCTTTCTCCGCGTCGGGCCACTTCCATTCGAGAACATCGATGCCGGCCAGCGAAGTGTGCGGCTCCGCCAAGGTATCGTCCAGGGCCACCGACCTGAGGGCCGCGGTGCGGGCTTTGCCGGAGGCCTCGGGAGTGACGCCCTCAAAAGACAGGAGCGTATAGCAATCCGACAGCCCGGCATAGGCC
>JBEKQO010000455.1:0-4066 GCA_049519635.1 Terriglobia bacterium
GAATTCGGGTGCAACCCCGCAGCGGGGCTCGTCATAGCTCCCAACGGGGATTTCTACGGAACAACCTCAGAGGGTCCTTATTTCCACGGTCAGACCGGTGGTAGCGTCTTCAAAATCAGCCCGAACGGCACGCTGACCACGCTGTACAGATTCTGCTCCCAAGCCGCCCCACAATGCACGGACGGTATAAATCCGAGTGGGCTGGTGCTCGCCGGCGACGGAAACTTCTATGGGACAACCCAGTTCGGCGGGGCCGGCATCCTGGGCTTCAATGGATCGGGGACGGTCTTCAAGATCACGCCGAGCGGCACGTTGACGACGTTGTACAGCTTCTGCCCCATCCTTCCTTGCACCGACGGCGCAGAGCCGTACGCGAGCGAGGGACTGACCCAGGCCGCCGACGGCAACTTTTACGGCACAACAATCCTCGGTGGGGCCCACAACTCGGGCACGGTTTTTAAAATCACTCCGCACGGCGCCCTGTCTGTCCTATACACTTTCTGCTCCAAACAGACGTCTAACGGCGATTGCACGGACGGCTCAGACCCGGCGACTGGACTGATCCAAGCCCCTGGTGGCGATTTCTATGGGACAACCGGGGCCGGTGGGCGCATCTCTGGCACGGTCTTTACAATCACCCCGACTGGTGCGCTGACGACACTACACACCTTCTGTCCGGATAACATCGAGAGCTGCCCGGCTTACCCGGGACCGCTGGCCCAGGCCACTAATGGGGATTTTTACGGGACAACTACGTCTGGCGGCTCTGGAGCTGGTGGCACGATCTTCAGGCTATCGATGGGGCTGGGCCCATTTGTGGAACCGCAGACCACACTTGGCCACGCAGGATCGGCCGTCAACATTTTGGGAACGGACCTGACCGGCGCGACCAGCGTCAGCTTTAACGGCGCAGCGGCCGTCTTTGAGGTGTTTTCGAGTTCCCTGATTGGGGCCATAGTGCCCGATAGCGCGACCAGCGGAAAGGTCGAGGTGGTGACACCTAGCGGCACGCTTTTTAGCAACGTGCCCTTCTGGGTGCTGCCATAGACTCCGGACTTATGGTCGGTGCGCGTGGGCCGGAATCAACGCGGACAAGCGCCGGCCTGATGTGCGGCGATATCGCTGGCAGTCCGCTACCGCTTCGGTCGGGCTCCTTGGATGTCCGTTTCGCTCGGTAGGATCAGGGTTAAGGGACAGAAAGCGAATAAGCATATAGATTGCCGTCCCCCGATCCGACGTACACGACACAGTTGGCAACGCCCGGCGATGATGAATAAACGGGATTGCCTGTCGCCGGCTGCCAGAGTATGGCTCCCGTGCTCGTATCGAAGGCGTACAGATTGTCTTCGAACACTCCGGCACACAACGCCATTGGCAATGGCGGGTGAGGATTGAATCATATTGCCCGTAACCGCCTTCCAAAGCTGCCGTCCAGTGCGGGCGTGTACAGCATAGAGATTGTGGTCTGCCGACAAATGTAGACGCCCCCCCGCGGTTGGGTGCGTCATCGCCGCGGTAGTCCGTACAGTCCGAGAGCCTGTCCAGCACTGCTGGACAGTTGCAGAGCTGTATGCGGCTCTTTGCCTCGTATGCTATTTGTTCCTGGGTTACGCCGCCATTGTACGGAGATCGGCTGCTTCGGTGATCGAGTTTCTGACGTTCATCGGTTCGGTCCGCCCATATCCGATTCGAAATTGCCGGCTGAGGCGAGTGCACCTGCTGCGACGGCGGGAGCTTACGCTGCGGGCGGCGCGTCGGATATATCACTCGCCATCGGGGACGAATAACGCAGTAGGGGACCCGTGGTGGGGACTTCTTTCCTGGGGCGTTGCGCGCGTCACAGCGCGTCACAGCGCATTCCCCGTAACTCTATGAAAACATGGTAGCGCTAACGGGAATCGAACCCGACGGCAGCCGGTTCAGTTCGGTCCAGTTCGGTCTAAGTAGTTGTGTTTTCAGATCCAGTTGCTATTCCGAGATGGTCCGAAACACCGCCACGGACCGCCGACGTCACAGCGCAGTCACAGCGCACGGGCGGCGCGGAGCGTTCACGCGCCCTTGGCGCACGTGGCGTGGTAGCGGATTTTGGGGTCCCTACACCTGTCCACATGCTTTCCCTAAGCCGCACTGGGTTTAAGGCCAGACTTACCGAGCCTTCGCAATGTTTGCTTCCAAAGCAGATCGGCGGCTTTTCGCGCCCTTCCGGCTACCGTTGCGGCAAGGCCGTGTCTGCTGCGTAACCCGAAAAATGGCCGCCTTTCGCGCATATTTGGCCCACGTCGCGCCCCGGCGGGAGAGGTTGGCTCTCTACCAGTCCAGGGTTCAGGTGCAACATGGCGCTAATGTCCACGAACTTGCACGCACATCGGGTTACAGCCCATCCAGCCACGCTGGGTTCTGTAACGGCTTTCTGCGCCGGTGGCCTGGTCGCCGTGGGCGCCGGCGGGCGCAAGGTGGGCGAACGTGGTGCGACGGGTTAGCGGTTGTCGTCCCCAGTTCCGGCACCGTGCTACGCCCCTGTTGCCGCCCAAAACACAGAAGCGTAAAATGTTGTCAGCAGCCTAGCTCGACGGGGCGACAAGCCGGGTACCCAGCCCGGTTGGCGGCGTTTCCAACCAGGGGAATCCAGAGCGATGGGTGATTTTCTCACCGAACTTTTCGACCAATTCGATCCAGAAGACCAGGTGATGATCCGGGCCACCAAAGGTGCAATCAAAGTAATACTGGCGCAGGGAGCTGCAGCGGTCAGGAACCGGCAGCTAGCGACTGGATCAGCGGTTGTAACCGATTGGGTGCTTGAGCCAAAGCAAGACGCGCGAGCGGATGCGGCCGGCATTGTATTTGCTGCATATGTTGACGCGCTCTGGCGCCGGACGGACCCGGCGCGCTCCGAATCGATTCAGGAGTTCGGCGCGAAGGTAGATAAACTCGTTGCCACGGTCCTTGCAAGGTGTGGGCGAGAAGGTGAATGCAATATAACCGAGCTGCGCTGGAGATGCTGGATGAACATTCAAACCTTACGACAGCGGGCGCGGAGCGAGGCATTGGGTGCCGCTGAGGGGGGGAACACGGGGAGCGCTCAACCGGGTGACGATCTCGTCATATCCGTCAAACCTGACTCGATCTTGCAGTTTCTGGGACCATGGCGCATCCGGCAGAGGCGGAAACAGGATTTGCAGGCGTCGTATCGAAGGCATAACGGGAGAAATCAGTTTGAGGCTGACAGCGTGGAGAAACTCCTTAGCAGTGCGCGCGGATGGGCGGAGCCGCTGTTGAGAGAACTCGTGTCCGAAGCAAAAGATGTGTTCCAGCTCAAACAACGTGTTGCGAAGCAGGCGTTTGATAAGTTCATTAAGGAGGATTCCTATTTCTGGGAGCGTTTTCCGGAGTTCGCGTCGGCGTTATGGGAGGAGGAGCGGCCCTCGCTTGAGGACCACGCAATTTTGGCCCTGGCGGCCAAGGCTGCGGCGACCGGGCCGGTACCGAGC
The DNA here is from genome assembly GCA_049519635.1 of Terriglobia bacterium. GTDB lineage: Bacteria > Acidobacteriota > Terriglobia > UBA7540 > UBA7540 > Bog-366. The sequence goes on from JBEKQO010000455.1 coordinate 3,489, forward strand.
GCAGTGGTAACCAAAAAGCCTGCGGCGGACACGCAGGCGCCAGAATCGCAGACCAACGTTGCAAGGAAGGGAGTGGACGAAGACGGTGAGCGTGCCCCTGCCGCACCACAATCTGTCAAGGCGAACGATTCCCCTGCTCCAACCGAGAAGGGAACCCCCGACGAAGCAACGCAAGCAGAACTGGCAACCCCACCTGCGCCTACGGCAAATGGCGAACGCGGAAGTGATGCTGTAGGAACCAATCGACGAGGCACACGCGGCCCAAAACCAGATGATGAGGGCCATCGCCGGACCGCCGAGCTGCTATCGGATATTCAGTGGCGGGATGACCTTGAGCGCGCCTGTCGAATCCTTGATGAGCCACCAGACGGCGGCAGCCCAGTATCAGTTTCCATGGCGTGGCAAAAGGATGGCGTGAAGTCGTGGGTGCACGCCGTCGAAGAGATGAGGGGCGAGCGGGAGATCATAATGGCTATAGAGCGGAGAATCAAAATAGGAATTCTGCTTCGAACAACTACCCGTTAGAAGTTGCCACCCCACGCCCATTTAACTCGCAGAAAAACTCTCGCAAACTGTCG
>JBEKQO010000456.1:0-4012 GCA_049519635.1 Terriglobia bacterium
GTTCGACGGTGAAGCAAGAACAATGTCTAAGGGGTTAAACCCCGTTTCAGTGTTCACCGTATATAACGGGGTTCGCGACGCCCCAAGAGACGGAAGGTTCAGTTCGAGCACTTCGCCTGCCCCGCCGGTTCCGTTGCTGTAGAAGAGCAGGTACGCCGTCTGCGGCTGGCTGCCTATGGTCATAACCACACTCCCGCAAGAAGATAGAAAACCTCCCATACCGCAGCCTGGAGATTGAAAGGGCAAATACGAAAAGGCGCTGAGAGTTGTTGAGCCAAGTGTGAGCTTTGCCATGAAGCCAGCACCCGGCTTGCTCAGGTACGCTCCGGGTGTCGTCTGAAAGCTGGTGGCATTGGTTGAGCCGGCGAAGTAAACTGACCCATCAGCATTAAGGGCGATGCTTGTTACGGCGGTCGCATAATATTGCGGGCCGAACCAAGTCCCGTAGGCAAGCTGCGAGCCGCTCGGATTGACCTCCAAGATAAATCCATTACCAAGGTCCGGGGTGAGATTCGCGTTCGAGTTTGCTGTCTGAAGAGCGTTGGCGGTTGTCGGTACGTTAATCGTCGCCGCGCCCGCGACATAGCAGTCGCCTTGCGAATCAACCGCCAGAGCCGTGATTTGAGCATTGAAACCTATGTCGCCGCCGCCGAGGAAAACCCCATAAACAAGACTACCCGTCACACTGAGCCGAAAAAGGAATAGGGCTTCGCTTCCGCCAGGACCGTTGGTTGCGAGATATGCTTCCCCTTGGCTGTCTACAGTCAAAGCAGTGGGCCGCATCCCGGACAGCATCACAGAGTAAGAAAGTTCCGTTCAATCCGAACTAATCTTGGATATGAACGAAGCGCTCGACGAGGAAGGGCCAATTGTCACTGAACAGCTTTGCTGGAACGGAGGCAATGAACTGAAGACGTAGTAGCCAGCACCCGGTGTGCAGGTGATGGAAGACTGAGCAGGAAAGTTAGATGACCCACTTGTACCTGCGACGTAGATATTACCCGACGAGTCCACCGCGACAGCGGACGGGGTATCGTCACTATTACCGCCCAGGAATGTGGCCCATAGCAATTTGCGCCCGGTTGCATCGAACTTGGCGATGAAGACATCCAGGTTGTCCGGGAATCCAGTCGCCTTCGTAGGCTGAAAGGCATTTGCAGTTCCGGGCAGAGTTTGGGACGAAGTGGTGCCAACAATGATGACGTTGCCGGAAGAGTCCACCGTCACTGCCACGGCCGAATTGGTATCACCCGAGCCACCAAAATATGTACCGTAGGTCGGGACCAGAGTTCCGCAGTACAAAATTGATGACGAGAGCCCAAAGGCAACCGACAACCAAGAAATTGCCCGAAGCATGAATAGGCGTCCGCCTCCTTTAAGAAGAGCCCTCGCCGCTATCGATTTGCAATATGAGCGAATTCGCTTATTATATTCGAATTTGCCAAGCGGGATTCGATTCCCAGGCAAAATGGAGATCAGCCTTTCTGGGTGCAATTACCTGGTCGCCGCTTTCAGCCGAAAACTCACGCCCTCGCGGCGCTGCAGAAAACTGACAACCACAAAAAGATTGTCGGCCCGCGGGTTGCCCCTAGGCCCCAGCATGCGCATCAGGCTCTTGGATGGGATGTGCGTGGCCTCCGCGAGTTCGGTAAAGCCGACCGTCGCATTGATGTAATCCCGCAGAATGGTCTTGGCGGTGGCGATATCGCCAGTCAGCATGGACTCAATGCCCTCGCGGAGAAGTTCCTTTCGGAACTTCGGGTCACGCGCGGCACGGGCGAGGATGGTTTCTTTAAAGTCTCGTGTCAGCGCCATCATTGTCCTCCTTCTTTCTCCGTTTGTAGTCCTGCCAGTTGGAAAGAGCGGCGTTTATATCGTGCTGCTGCCGTTTCTTAATCCCGCCACCAAGCAAAATCACGAACTGCTCTCCATCCTTCCCGAAATAAACCCGGTACCCGGGCCCGAAGTCGATTCTGTACTCGAACACACCGGAACCAACGCCTTTAACGTTCGAGAAATTACCGGCGGCAAGCCTGATCAGGGCTGTCGCAACTTTGGCAGCAGCTTTCGGGTTCAGACGAGCGAACCATTCCGCAAAGGGACTCCCACCCTCGGGCTCAAGATATTCCCGAACTTCGGTCATCTGTTATAGTAACACATACGATACCATATCGGCGGCCTCTATTTTAGTCACATTCGATCTCCCCGCACAACTCTTCCTCTCTCAGCCACTTCCAGCCCAAACAAATCTTAGCCAATTGTTTCCAACGTCATAATAGTTGATGTTCGATGCGTCTTACCGCCGGAGGCATTTGCCGCGCGGTTAGCGCCGAGTACTCTTGACAATTTCCTCTCCAGTGAGCAAAATATGAGTGGCGAAGAAAGGGCGAAACTGCATGAACCCAAACGCCGCTCGCAGCACTACGCTTGGACTGCGTCCGGACGCCAAAATCCGGGAGTGCCTCCCCACCGGCATCGCATCGCTGGATGCTCTGGTTGAGGGCTTCCCGCGCGGCGCAATCTCGGAGATCCTCGGCCCGGAAAGCTCCGGCCGCACCACGCTGGTTCATTCTCTGCTGGCCGCATCCACCGCTCAGTTTGAAATCTGCGCTTACGTTGACACCGACGACTCCTTCGATCCCGTCTCGGCAGCCGCGGCCGGCGTAGCTCTCTCCCAACTGGTCTGGATCCGTTGCGGCCACAACGCCGGACACGCGCTCAAAGCGGCCGATTGCCTGCTCCACGCCGGCGGATTCGGCGCCATCGTCCTCGACCTCTGCCAAGTCCCCCCGCGCATTTCCAACTGCATCCCCATTTCCTATTGGTACCGATTCCGCCGCGCCATCGAAAACACGCCGACCATTCTCGCGCTCGTTGAAAAGGAGCCAATTGCCAGATCCTGCGCTTCGCTAATGCTCGAAATCAATCGCAAGAGAACCGCATGGCGAGGCGCACCCGGCTTTTCGCTCTTGCGTGGAGTGGAGCTGGAAGCTCGCTCGCGCAAGCCCGTGCGCCCCGCCACGGCGCAATTCAAAGCGAGGGCCGTTGTATGATCTTCGCCTGCATTCATGGCGCTTCTGATCTAGCTCAAATCGCCGCCGCATTCTCACCGTCGTTCGAACGAACCGCGCCCGACACCGTCGTCTTCCGCGTCGATGGTTTGCGACGCATCCACGGTTCGCCGCGCCAGATCGCCGATGCAATCGCAAAACGAGCCGGCGATTCCATTAATATCGCCATCGCCGAAACCGCCGACGCAGCCATCATCGCCGCGCGTAATTTCCCCGGCGTAACCGTCGCGCCCAATCTCAGCGATCTGGATGTCTCCACCCTCCCGCTCACGGACGAAATGGCCCAGGTCCTCGAAACCTGGGGCATCTATACCTTCGAGCAACTCGCTCAACTGCCCGAAACCGGCTTGGCCGAGCGCTTTGGATCCGCCGGCGTCTACTTGCGACGGCTGGCTCGCAACGCCATCCACCGGCCGCTCAAAATATTCCAGCCGGAAACCACGTATGAGGACCGCATCCAGCTGGATCATCCGGTCAGCCTGCTCGAGCCACTGCTGTTTCTGATCGCCCGGCTGCTCAACGATCAATGCGCCCGCCTCCTTTCCAACGCCATGGCGGCCAACGAAGTCACCATTCGCCTCGAGCTGGAAACCCGCACAGAGCACATCCGCACCCTGCGCCTTCCCGTCCCCATGCGCGAAAGCAAGTCGCTCTTGAAGCTTCTGCAAATGGATCTCGAATCGCATCCGCCCGCGGCACCCACCATCGCTCTCACTCTCGCGCTCAAACCGGTGCATCCGCGCACCGTGCAAACTGGAATCTTTCTCCCGGTCACCCCGGCTCCTGACAAATTGGAACTAACGCTGGCCCGCATCCGCGGCATCGTCGGCGAAAGCAATGTCGGCATCCCCCAGCTTCTCAACACCCACCATCCGCATCCTTTCGATCTCGTGCCTGGCCCCCCAATCCCCAATCCCCAATCCCGGCGCACAAGTCAACAC
>JBEKQO010000457.1:0-6154 GCA_049519635.1 Terriglobia bacterium
AATCTCCACCTGATAAACGGATTGTATGATGCTCATCGAAGTATGGCTCCCGTACTCGCGATTGCCGCTCAGATTCCGAGCAGTGAAATCGGTACAAACTACTTTCAAGAGACGCATCCGGAGCGTTTGTTTGCCGATTGCAGCCACTTCTGCGAATTCCTTTCCACGCCGCGACAGATGCCAAGACTCCTTCAGATTGCCATGCACACCGCTTTAAGCAAGCGCGGAGTATCTGTGCTGGTGGTCCCGGGCGACGTGGCGATGGAGGAGGTCCCGGAGGACAAGTCGCGTCACGATTTCGCCCACATGAGGCCGCGGGTGCGTCCCTCCGAGCATGATCTGGACGAATTGGCGGGACTGCTCAACGAAAGCAAAAAAGTAACGTTTCTTTGCGGCAGCGGGTGCGCGACTGCCCACGATCAGGTGATGAATTTGGCAAACCTGCTACAGGCCCCCATCGTGCACGCGTTGCGCGGTAAAGAGCACGTCGAGCACGATAATCCGAACGACGTGGGGATGACGGGGTTCATTGGTTCCCCGTCCGGTTACCGTGCCATCGAAGGCTGCGATCTGCTTCTTATGCTCGGCACAGATTTTCCTTATCAGGCGTTTTATCCCAAGAAGGCCAGGATAATTCAAATCGATGTCCGCGCCGAGAATCTAGGCCGGCGCTCCCGTTTGGATCTTGGCTTGGTGGGCGACGTCAATGAAACGCTCCTGGCTCTGATGCCCAAGATAGAGCCGAAAGCAGATTCAAGTTTCTTGCAGGAGTCGCTCGACGATTACGCTACAACTCGCAAGGATTGGGATAGCCACGCCAAAGGCCTGGCGGGGCAGACACCCATCCATCCGGAATACCTTGCCGCACTGATCAACGAGCTTGCCGCGGACAATGCGGTTTTCACCTGTGACACCGGCATGAGCACCGTCTGGGCGGCGCGTTACCTGCGCATGACCCGGGACCGCCGGCTGCTCGGATCTTTTAATCACGGGTCCATGGCGAATGCCATGCCGCATGCCATGGGCGCCCAATTCGCCCAACCCGGTCGTCAGGTCGTCGCGCTTTGTGGCGACGGAGGATTTTCGATGCTGATGGGTGACATCCTGACCATCAGGCAGTATGAGCTGCCGATCAAACTGATCATTTTCAATAACAGTTGTCTGGGGATGGTGAAATTAGAAATGCAAGTTGCCGGCCTGCCCAACTCGGGTACCGACTTCAAGCCTGATGTAAATTACGCGCGTATTGCCGAAGCTGCCGGTATCCTTGGTGTGCGTGTGGAAGATCCGGCGGGTTTGCCGGGTGCCATAAAGCAAGTGATGGAGCATCGGGGGCCAGCGCTATTGGACGTAGTGACCAACCCCTACGAGCTCATCAAGCCACCCGACCTCAAGCTAAGCCAGGCATGGGGCTTCAGCCTCTTCATGCTGAAGGAAACGGTGTTGGGTAATGCCTCGAATATCAACGAATTGATCGGAAGCAATTTGCGGTGAAAAATCCTACGGGGATTTCAATCATCTGACATCGACGTACGTGTGATCCAGGCAGTAAGCGTAGCGCGAATCTGTTCCGTAGGCGGCTTTTCGTTATCAATAGGGGACGAACCGCAGACCATCAAAGCAGGTCGGCGCCTGCTGCATGACTGGTTTTTCTGCTAACCCACGGCAATTTCTACAGGCCCCACGCTGGAGTTTCCTCAAAAGTGGCGATCAGCAAAATCGGACACATGGGGTTCCATATTGGGCTGACGTTGGAATGGCCTCAACGCATATCGGCTTCGACTCTCTGAGAATCGCGACAGAGGGCAGCGTATTGGGGAATGCACATGGGATAAATTACCTTCCAGGACGTGCCCTTCCCCTGCTCTTCGGTAGCGAGTGTGATATATGACAATCGGGGTCGCCCTGGGCCTGGGGACAGGAATGCACGGAAGAGGCGAACTGCTTCGCGTCTAAAGACTGCGGGGCTGCGGGCAAGGTCTGGGGCGAATTCCAGGCGCACCCGCTTGGCAAAGTCGCGGGTGACGGCGTCAAGGTTCTTTGTTTTTCCTTGGTCTCTAGTGTGGTGTCCCGGATAAGATTTGACAATGGCATGTTGCAAGGACCCCCTCACCCCGGGGCCCCTCGGTCGCCACGGCCACCGAGGGGAGGATGGATTTTATTGCCCTCGCCCCTTTGGGGGAGAGGGTGGCGCGCATCCGGCGTAATCGCCAGCCGGGGCGGGCCGGGTGAGGGGGTCTCTCGCCTATTGTCAATTCTTACGTGGGACACCACACTAGTCTGCACGGACCGCTCACGGCCTGCGTGGGCCTTTGCGTGGTACTAGCTCAAGAATGTACGCAAAATCCCGTAGATTTCCAGTGAAGTTGAGGGGACCCTAAGAGTATGGGCTATCGAGGCTAAACTGTTGCAGGATATGGAGGCGCGGGTGAGAATCGAACTCACGCATAAAGGTTTTGCAGACCTCTCCCTTACCACTTGGGTACCGCGCCCCAAAACAAATACGAGTGACCTGTGGCCAGCAAAACCCCCAAACCGACTCATGTTTGCTCGGCACTTGCCACTCGTCACTGCTTAATGAATTTTATGGAGCGGGAAATGGGATTCGAACCCACGACTTCGACCTTGGCAAGGTCGCACTCTACCACTGAGTTATTCCCGCTCGCCGGTGCTGCCTCACCTTCCAGCATAGCACAAACTGGATTATAGGAAGCCCCGCACTGCGCTGTCAAGCTGCACGCGCGGTTTCTTGGCTGCCTTGACACTTGCGCAAAGGGAACCCTAGAATCGAGAGGCGTTTCGGTGTCCGATGAGGGCTTACACAATACTTTCCATTGCTTTAGCTATTTCTTTCCTCGGTGTTTGCACCTCGAACACGGAGCAAGCCTTAGGACAATCCAACCCCAACGGAAAATCCATCGACAGCGAGGTTGCCGCGCATTTCAGCGCGGGCGAGGAGGCCACGCGCGCGGGCCAGGCCGAGCGCGCCATCCAGGAGTACCGGGAGGTGTTGCGGCTAAGGCCGGATCTTACCGAAGCGCGCGTGAACCTGGGTCTGGACTATTTCATGGCGGGGCAGTATCAGCAAGCGTCCACGGAGCTTGAGAAAGCGCGGCAAGAAAAGCCGCACTTGGTTGCCGCCAACCTGTTCCTGGGCATGACCTACCAGAAGTTGGGCTTGCCGGCGAAAGCCATCGCGCCGCTGGAAGAAGTCTTGCGTCAGGATTCCGGGAATCAGGAAGCGCTCCAGACGCTGGCTACATGCTACTTGCATGGGGACAATTACCGCGACGCAACGAAAGTTTACCTGAAGCTTTTTGCCTCAAATTCCGACCCTGTGGAAGGCCGGTATGCCCTTGGCCAGCATTACTTGGCGATGGCCAAGCAGTTGAGCGATGAAATCTCAAGAAAGTTTCCGGGCTCACCCTGGGAGGCGAAGCTTGCGGGTGATGTGCTTGCCGAGCAGCAGAGGTGGGTGGACGCCGCCGCGCAATACCGGCGTGCCCTGGCGGTGCAAGCTGAGATTCCCGGATTGCATGGGGCTTTGGGCAACATGCTCCTGCGGCAGGGCAATCGGAAAGATGCCGAGCTGGAGTATCGCGCCGAGTTGCGACGTGACGCCAACAGTGAAGAGGCCCTGATCGGCTTGGCCGCGACGGACCTGGGGAATGGGACCGCGACGCTTGCCCTCGAGAATGTGACGAAAATCTGGGAAGTTTTTCCACCCTTTCTGGAAAGCCAGACCGATTTCCCTCGGGTAGAAATGGCCCCCCCCCAACTCGCCATGTTGGCGCAGGAACTTGCGTCCGCTCCCGATTCCCCCGCCAGAGAATTCCTGCTGGCGAGTATCGACCGGGCGGCTGGCCGGAACGAACAGGCGGCAGAGCAATGGTCCAGGTTTTTGCCCAGCCTTCATGCCTGGAGTGCGGCGCGAGAAACCGCCGGCAGCCGGACGGAACCCCTTGCCGCCGCCTGCGCTGCGCATCGCTACGCGGAATGTGCCCAGCTTATTCAAGCGCAGAAAGTGCGAAGGCCGGAGCAGGACATCCTGCTAGGCAGAGCACAATTGGCGCTGGGCGAAGACCAGGCAGCGGCGGCAGCTTTTGCCGGAGCCCTGAATCGTGACCCGGCGAACGCTCCAGCCCGCTACTGGCTTATGCGATCCTGCCAGCGTCTGGCCCTCGCGAGCTTCCGCCAGATGACGGAACGGGCGCCGGATTCCTGGCGCGTTCACCAGATCCAAGGGGAGTATTACCAAATGCGGGTAAATTACAAGAAAGCAATAGAAGAATTCCAAACAGCCCTCCGGGCGCATCCCGACTCCGCCGAATTGCATGAACAGCTCGGCATCGCCTGCCTTCTCGACAAGAATGCGGCCGAGGGGAAAGCGGAGATCGAGCGAGCCCTGCAACTTGATCCCACGCGCGCGCTCAGTCTTTTCCTGCTGGGTCGCGTCTGTTTCCAAAACCGCGACATACCCAGGAGCATCGAGTATTTCCAAGGGGCTTTGCGGTTTGATCCCAGCTTTCTACCGGCTCGCGCGGCCCTTGGACGAGCCTACATGCGCGCCGGCAACCCCGCCGGCGCCGCGCCCGAGCTGGAGAAGGCAGTTTCCACGGACTACTCCGGCGACCTGCACTACCTGCTGTCCACGGCATACCGCCAATTGGGAAAGGCCGGTCCGGCCGCGCAAGCCCTTGCCGTCTCGCAGGAGCTGCGTAAGAAATCAGCGGCTTTCCATGAGGCGGGAGTGGCTGCCGCGGAAGAGGAATTGGCCGACCAATAAGCGCCGCCCCGCTGGGAATTGAAAAGCCCAACCCCTTAATGCCCAGAACGCGGCTATCGCTACCCTTTTGATTAACATAATTGGAGTCGAGTGGGCACCGCATAGATAAACTGCTTGTTTTCTCTAAGATAAACGTTTTGTGCGAATTGGGCGCGGATTCCTTGATTTCGGTCCGCATAAATCAAGCTATCTATTGTGTTTTCATCAACATATTCGAAAAGGCGATAAGCTGCTTATTTGCATCAACGTAGTGGCCGCGTCACATCCTGCATCGTGGTGCCATGTTCGTTTTCAATGGGATTCCGGCTTTGAACGTAAAAATTTTTTATTTTTCCCGGCCAGCCCCCCATCTTCGATTTTGATCAGGCTAACACCCTTATTTTCAGGCACTTGATTTTTTGCGCCGACCCTCATGGTTTTCCAATTCTTAGGTAACATGCAGGCTTTTCATGAACTTAGTCGGGCCGAGAAAGCTTCGCCAATTTCCCACTTCCGCGCCCCGAATAGGCGATCTCTTTACGGTTCATCGCGAGCCTCGGCCCCAGGCATGAGTATATCCTTGCTGTAATTTTTTGTCAAGGACAAAACGAGGCTACGACATATAAACCACAAATAAAAACAACATATCTGGACCCATCAGCAAGAGCGCCAGGCTAGCGCCGACGGCCGCTTTTTAGCGTCCCCGACCTCCCGACAGGATTCCCCGCGCTTTGCTCCCAATTTGCGCTTGACAGCGCCCCCCGAATCGGGATAGTTTTTGCTCGACTCCATGGCTTGATCTAATAAACCTGATCGCTATCGTGACGGCGGGGGATGGGACTTTTGCCGGAAGCGGTGGGAAGCATATCCGCGGCTCCCTGTTCGTGTGAATTGAATGTCTCGGATGCACGGTTACACGAGTGTCCTGAGTCAGAAGTTCGCTTAAGAATTCAGCCTGCGGAGGGAGCGCCATAATTTGAAGCTTGTCCAATATGGGCAGCGTTCAGGGAGGGATGGCCTGCGGCTTCGCCGCTTGCTGGGCGGAAAGGCTGGGCCTTTCCGTCGTGCGAGAACACCCACCAACCTCATCCGCGCCGCCGGGAAGGCTGGGCCTTCCCGGCGGCGCGGATGAGAAATAACCATGGGACTCGGCCCGGAAAGGCGGAGCCTTTCCGCACAGCGGAGCGGCAGAGCCGCGGGAACTACTCAGGACGTTCGCTACTTTGGACAGCCTTGCCATAATTTAGCCCGCGGCTTACGCCGTGGGCTACTAGTGTGGTGTCCCACGTAAGAATTGACAATAGGCGAGACCCCCTCACCCGGCCCGCCCCGGCTGGCGATTACGCCGGATGCGCGCCACCCTCTCCCCCAAAGGGGCGAGGGCAATAA
>JBEKQO010000458.1:0-3971 GCA_049519635.1 Terriglobia bacterium
GGTGCCGTTCGAGGCCAAGAAAGTATTGGTGCCGCCGATCGCCAAGCGGGTATTGGAAGAGGAATGGTAATAGTGCAGATCACCCTCGGAGGTCAGAGGAGAAAGCGCGTTGAAGGAGGCCGTGGCAGTGGTCTGTCCAGTGCCGCCTTGGGAAATGGTCGCGGTTCCGCTGAGGCTACTGAAAGTCGGCTGAATCCAAGAGGGCAGTCCGCCGCTGGTCCCCAGAAACTGGTTGGTTCCGCCGATGGGCAGGCGGGCAAGAGCCGGCGCGGTGTTCGTGAAAAGAAGATCCCCAGCCGTGGTGAGGGGAGTCTGCCCAACCGCCAATGAACCCGCAAGGCTGCTAAAGCCCGGCTGCAAGCAAGTGGCATTTCCGCTGCTGGAAATACCCGTGGCCCAATTGTTGCTACCGCATTGAGTGGGGGTAGCCGCCAGCGCGGCGGTGGTTGCCGCGGTGCCCGTAGTGTTACTGGAAATGGTTGCGGGCAGGTCCGCCGGCGCCAGCGCGCGGAAAGTGGGAGTGGATGCCGGCCCTGAGCCCGGCCCCGCCAAAACCTTGTTGGCCGTCTGCGTGAGGAGTTGCGGCGCGAGCATTCCGCTCGATGTGGTCGGGGAACCAGAAACGGCGGAGCTGAAAATGATGCCGTCGCCGGTCATTCCCACGCTGGTCACGGTTCCAGAACTGGACGCACCATTCGAGACAAACAGGGTCCGCACGTCTGTAACCGAGGAAATTGCCGTGGCGGTGGTGACGACGGTCGCGATTGGGATGGTCGCTGAAGTGAAACCTGTGGCGTTCGACGCCGGCGCGCAATTATTTGTGTTGTCAAGATACACATAATTCGTTGCGTTGGGCGCGAGGGTAAGCGTGCCACCCGCGTAAGTCCGGACGACATTGCTGCAAACGGCGGTCCCCGGGGCCAGATTCAAGGTAAGGTTTGATCCGGCCGTCGGCCAGTATCCGGGTCCAAAACCTTGTACAAATTTCGCGTTGACGGGGAAGATCTCCTGGCCCGCCTGCGCCTGGGGTTGCTGGGGAAATGCTGAATTACGAATTATAAATTGAGAAAGGAGAAAGAGGAGTAGAAACCGAAAGAAAGGCGTCCGTGGTCCGTAGTCCGTGGTCCGTTGCATCAAACGGCGACTCGCAACGGACAACAGACGACGGGCGAAGGACAAGCGATTCATAATTCCGAATTCACAATTTTGAATTTTTACCATACCTGCACCTTTGCGGTCACCCCAGCGTCTGAGGCAACGAGATAGATGTTTACGCCGTCCACGTCCGTCGGGGATTGCCACCAGATGGCTCCTGGGCTGGTCATGCGGATCTGCGCACCGATAGGAGCGCGCCCTAACAGATGCGGCACCGTAAAATTTCCGGGTCCTGAGGGCGCTACCGGGATTTGGCCAAAGAGGCTCGTCGCTTGGGTCACGCTCGTGACCTGTGTCCCATTGGTCACGATGACCCCAATGAAAGCATCACCGGGATTCAGGGCGGCAAGAACGGGCCGGTAATAGTAGCTGCTGGGCCAATTTTCCTGTTGATAGAAGAGGTAAGAGGTAGCACTCGCGGGGGCCGAGTCGAGAGAGGGGTCGTTGGGTGCGTAACGTGAGCCGTTCGCGTAAAGGATTCCGTTCGTCACGCTAGGGTAAAGTGAATTGGAGGTGGCGAGCTGAAAGCCGCTGATTAGGCCGTTTAAACCCAGATCGCCCACCAGTGTGTCCACAACGGACGCCAGGTCGCTGAGGAATGCCACGTTGGCATCCAGCAGGCTCATGTTGGAGTCCATGTCCGATTCGTATTGAGTGATGCCATGCTGCGGCTGGACGAAACCTTTTCGCGGCAGGACTGTTCTGACGATAGCCATTAGAACACCTCAATTACTCAGCTAACCAACAATCGGTTCATCGGTCCATCGGATCATCGAACCATCTAAAAACAGTACGTCGATGAAGCGATGAGCCGATGGATCGATGAACCGGTGAGCCGGTTCCTCATCAATCTCCCGAAACGCCGGCGGGAAGATTCACGCTCAGCCGCTGGCAAATCGCCATCACCTTCACGGTGCCTTGATTTTCCGCGCCACTCGTCGACCAATAGGTCTGGACCACGACTTTGCCATTGGCGTCGTTCACGTCGAGTTGATAGGGACAGACGGCCAAGCTCCCTTGGCCGGGATCACTATTGGCAAGCGCCGGTGGGGTTGCTTGTCCCGGAACATACCCCGCCGCGGGCGAGCGGGAGGAGTAGAGAATCGGGATAAAAAGACATTCCGCATTGCTGTAGCTGTAGCCATCCACGGGAGAGACGGGGGGGGGAACAGTGTCGCCCGGCCCGTAAAAGCCCATGTAGACAATCTCGCAGCGCACCGCCCCAAACTTGGCATTGTGCGAGATCTTGGCCAACGCGTAGTCCGTCAACGGTTGGCCGCCGGCAATCGTGCCGTCCGCTAAATCAAAAAATCCTGGGATCGAACTCATCAGCATCTGTGACATAAGAAAAACTCCAATCGGGCCATCCGGCCGCCTGGGAATCGCTTCATCGAACCATCGGTTCATCGCGTCATCGAAAAGCTGCACGGCCTTGAGCCGATGGGAAGAGGAACCGATTCTCTGCGGCCATGAACCGATCAAAAGATTGTCGAAAGCGCCTCCGTGTACACTCCATTCGTGGACGGCGTGATGAAAAAATATGCCTCCTGCTCGTCCTCCGTCGCTTGCGTATAAGGCGGCAGCACCATGGATGCAGAAGGTACGATATCGTAGGGCGACGTGGTGCTGGCCCGGCGCATATCCAGAAGCGTGAAACGAACTTGCCCATTGGCGTAGTCGGGCGAGCGTCCGATAATTTCGCACGGGATATTGGTGACGCCGCGCCCGCCGCGGATATAGTCCGGAACCAGCGGGTGGGTGAGCGAAACCCAGTCTTTCAATTCCGGCTGAAGCGCCCCGAGCTGCGTGACTATTTGATAAACAGGCGTGGCAAAACCGTAGCGCCGGAAAAGCTGGTCGCCCAGGAGGAAAGCGCGCAGTGTGCCGCCGCGCCCGGTGCGCAGGCCGGCGGCTTCCACCTGGTGGTTGTAGAGGTAGCGGAAAAGGTTATAGCTCGTCTGCTGAAGCAGAGTGACGGTGGTGTTGTAAGTGCGCGCACTGGTGTTGGTGGCGGTGTCGTCCGCATCCAGGCGATAGGCCAGGGCGTTGATGACAGGAGCCAGCCGGACTTCCGGAACGCCGAGGATGTTGCCCTGGGTGAAGCCCTGCACCGGGGTCTGGTTTGCCGGGTTCTTCATCGCTTTCAGGGTGAGCTGGCCGGAGGCGGTAACCACCATGACCAGACCCAGGGGTTTCAGAATCTGATCTTCCAGCCAACTGCGCGCCTGCTGCGGCGAGGTGACCTTGAATTCAAACCAGTCTCCCGAAAACATCGCATCGCGCAACGCCGTGATGCCCGTCACGTCGAGATAGGGGTTGGGGTTGATGAGGGTGGCCGGGGCGCCGGACACCGGCGGGATTCCAGATTGCAGATTGGAAATGCCAGAGCCGGGAATGTACTTGGCCCAAAAAGGATTCACGGCTGCCACCAACTCACCTGTGCCGCTGGCTTCCACGACCGCACTCAGCGCCTGGTCCTGGCCCACACCCAGCTCGTTTTGCAAGGCGGCGAGAAAAATATCGAGCGGGTTGCCGCTGACCCAGCGCGGGTTGTCATTCGAGACGGGATAGCTGTTCGCCAGCCACTGTGCGCCGCTGGGTTGCCAAGTATTTTTTTGCCCCGGCAAATACTCTTCCGGCCCGCCGTTGGCCCAAAGGAAAGCGCCCTGCGCGAAGCGTTTCAGGTCTCCCACTTTGAGGATGACGCGGCCATCGTTGTCGAAACCGATTTCGGAAATCTGCATGACGTGCAACGAAACGAAGTCACCGAGCGAACTACCCGGAAAACCCATGCTGAACGTCACGACCTGCCCAAT